>CAMAZH010000008.1 GCA_945863035.1 Chitinophaga pinensis
CCAAAAAAATATGCTCAGTTAATTCTGATTGCAGGGTTAATTTTTCTAAGTACGAGTCTTTTTTCACAAGATCCGAATTTTCACATTTACCTTTGTTTTGGACAGTCAAACATGGAAGGCCAGGGCCAAATTCAATTGTAGGACAAAACCTGAGGTAAACTTATATGTGGCTTTAATGGAGAAGAATAATGAAAAATTCACAAACTAATAATAATGATTTCTGAGCTTTTGTAAATCAATTTATTAAAACCGGGCACCAGGTATTCGGTCTCCCTAGATCATTTGAGCCCATACTCTCTTCATAGTCTTTATTTATAAGTGAACCATTCCTGAGAACGAAATTGATCCCCATTTTGCTTGTTTTACCTGGCTGTATCCGAAGAAAGTCAAGCGGAATAGCTAATTCAAACTGGTAAGCCGAATCTGATTGAATTTCGATTATTTCTAAACTGTTGGGAACCATTTTCTCCCATAAGCCAAAATTCCCTTCTCTGGCCGAAAGTGTGTCACCGGCTGCAAGTATGAATTCAAAGATCCCGGTATGAGGTTGGAGATAACCTTTTCTCTCCGTGTCAATCTGGATGATAACACCATCGGATAGACCTTCAGTGTTCTCCGGACTTACAATTTCATTGTCTTTAACAAGAACGGATATATAGAGGTTCTGATCATCAGAACACAGCGAAGCTAACAAATACGCATCACTTTTATGACCGGTAAAATAAGGTGCCGGAATTTCCCAACAGGGATCGTTAAATGAACCATTAATAACCGGAGTTCCTTTAGGAATTGTTACTTCAGGAATGATCCTTCCCATAATCATCCATACCTCAGTGGAGTTTTCTGAGTAAGCATTTGTTGAGGTTACTGCAACAGGCGTGTTCTGATCAATTACTGCCAGTGAATTCCAGAGGCCCCATTTATTAACCGGCACCTCAAAGGGGATGGTTCTCCGGCTGAACAATGCGCCCTTATCATCACTGATCTCAACAGCCATCGATGAATAGTTCCAGACTTTGTTCCTGTTCTGGGTAGTCTGGTAGGATAAAAGTACTTCACCAGTTCCGAGCCTCCCGAGGAAAGGTCCTCCGGCATAGATATCACGTTTAAGTTTATCGCTTAAGGGATGATAAGAACGACGGGGATCATCTGCAGCAATAAAACCATCTGACCAGTTATTCTCAAGCGACTCGTAATAAATACTGGGTTTGAACTCGCCTTCCTTATTATCTTCAATTGAAACCAATATTTTGCCTAGGTCTTCCAATACCAGGGCAACTGGCATTCCATCACGCTTTAAAGCTCTGAAACCGACTATTTCAGGCTCACTGTTCCAGGTTTCTCCAAAGTCATAGGACCGGAAAATAGAAATATTTTGTTCATTTGTCTGCAGGTAAATCCCTTCATTGGAGAAATAGAGTTGCACCTCTCCATCGGGAAGCTGCAGGAAAGAAGGCTCCCAACATCCATTTTCAAAATCAGGTTGTGCTTCGTAAATTAGCTTTTCAGGCCCCCAGCGTTGCCCGCTGTCGTCGCTCCTTCGGACTTTTATTCCAAATTTCCTATCAATCGTAAAGGGCTCACGCGGCCTTGTATTGCAGGCTATCAGAATGGAGTTGTCACTTAGCTCAATGATATCCGGCACTGCCATATTTATGACATTCGTATCTGAAAAAATAACTTTAGGCCAGCTCCAGCTTACACCATAATTTGAACTGGTTGTCAGCTCAATATCACCACCGGAAGTTTCATAAACACATGCGATCCTACCATCGTGCAATTGTTCCATTCTTGCATAACCATAATAGCCAGGAGGTCTTCCAAATGAAGGGGCAACTTTCATAAGAGTACGGTGATCCCATGCAATGCGAATCCCATCAATACATACCGCAGTTGAGGGAACATCCCTGAGGATAGGCTGTTTTTTACACGAAAGGATGACCAAAAATAAAACCAACAGAAATGCTGACTTCAGACAATTACAGTAAACTGTATGCTTATAGTGGATATCAGGTTTAAAGGACATTGTTGCCAGGTTTATTTATTATTTAAGATATGCAGGTTATTTCCCCGATATCCTCCGATGAAAAACCAATATGTAAAATAAGCCGATAAATCTGAATCTTGAACCGAATATGGCTTTAATAACTGACTATTTAGAGTTTTTTTTAAATTCCGGAAGGTTGACCCAGGGGAAATTCTATTGAGACAGGTTTTCCAAATACCGGGAATCCGTTTTGATCCCAAGATAATTTCTGGGCGCGAGTACTTCTGCCTTCACATTCATTGCTGGATTTCATTTTAGCATGGTAAACAATCCAATCCTCTTTCCCGTCCGGAGATTTGGTAAAACAGTTATGACCCGGGCCAAAGACGCTGCTGTCAGGACACTGTTCAAATAACTGGTGATCAGACCTTGCCCATGAAGCCGGGTTGAGAAGGTCGGAGTCTTTTGATGCATAAAAAATCCCAAGACCATAATTATCATCCCAGCAGGCACCTGCTGAATACACAATAAATATTTTATCCGTGGGGCCTTCCAGGAACTGGGGGCCTTCCAGTATTTCTCTGGGAGGTGTTTTTTCCCAATCATATAAAGGTAAACCAAGGACAACTTCATTCTCAAGGCGGGTGGGTGAACTCATCCTGGCCAGAATGATTCCACTCTGCATGCCAATATATGGTGAATAAGCAAAATACCGGGTCCCTTTAAAATCAAAAACATGTCCATCGATCCCGGGATATGCAGTCTGTACTTTTCCCAGGTCCTCCCATGATTCACTAAATGGGTCCGGTGATGCATTCTTTAGCACGTGAATAAACCGAAAATCATCCACGGGATGATCCTTGTCAGTTGCACTGTAATAAATATACCATACACCATCGAGATAATGGATTTCAGGAGCCCAGATACAGCATGTATTTGATCCGCTCAAGGGAGGGTTCCAGATAACTTTAGTTTCAGCGTCGGCAAGGTCAGTAAATGATTCCGACTTCCAGAGTTGCAAATAGTTGCCTTTCGTTACCATGGAATAATAAAATCCATCTTCGTGCAGATAAACAAAAGGATCGGGTCCTTCGTCAAGGATGGGGTTGGTAAAATATTCCTGAGAATCAGTTTTATCCTGTTCTCCTTGTTGACTGCAACCTGTAAAGATGAAAAGTGAAATTAAAATGAGCAGTTCTTTAAGTTTTCTGTTTTTAAAAAAGTTTGCCATGGAACCTGAGTATTTTATTATTTAGGAATCTCAGCCGCAAATCCAAAGTGATCCACCAGCTTGTTGTATTCATCTTTAGAAATTGTTAACATACAACCATGCCGGACCGATGGAGGCAGGGAATATTTATCCCATGTGCTGAAGAATGTATATCCCGAAACCTGGTACCAGGGCCCTTCTGGCTGTCTTCCCACTGATAATCCGTATGAGACGCCGGGGTACTGTTCATAGTAGAGGTACCAGTTATTATTATCAGGAGAAGGTATAAGCATCGGAGCTTCCCTGAAATTCGGGCTGATGGGATCTGAAGGATAGGAATATGGGCCGAGCAACGAATCGGCGCTGGCTATTCGGATTGTTTTCCCAGTAATCCACTCAAAGCCGGGGTATGCTTCATCTTTGAGAATTGCATAATAGGTGTTATCAATTTTCCTGATAATAACATCAATGGTCCCCATATCCCATGGGAATAGTCTGTGAGGAATTTCTGAAAAATTTTTCAGGTCGGAGGATGTTACATAAAGTGTTCGCTGGCTTGCCCAATAACGTTCCGGATCCTTTTCGGTTCCTTCAAGGTGAGGGGTGTGCCAAGTCATAACATATTGTGAGCTTGATTTATCATAGAACAACTTTGGGGCACCAATCCGTTGAAGTGGATTCTCATAACCCGGAGTTTTTCTGAGATCAGGAGTGTAATCGCTAAAATGCTTCCATGCCACCAGGTCCTCTGAAACCCAGATATTGATATCAGGTGCAGCATCGCTTTTATTCCCTGCGATATAATACCGTCCGTCATGCCCCTTGCAGATATCCGGGTGCCCTCGGTACTCATCGAAAACTCTTTTTCCGCCATTGAGCATCTTCCAGTGCAGTCCGTCAAGGCTTACGGAATAGTAAAGTTTCCCATAATCCTGATGCATCATATGAGCAAACAAATATGCTTCATTAACCGGTTGACCCTGCTTAACCTGTCCGGGAGGATCAGGTTGCTGGCTATATCCTGTTAGAATTGCACACTGCAAAGTGACCAACAGAATCAGATTTCTTTTTTTTGTATGCATGTGTGTATTTTGGTGCAGTATTATATAATCTCCCTGATTGATAGTAGCCACTTTTGAATTGATCGTTCCGGATTGCAGCTTAAGGCAAGCCATAAATTCATTTCAAACCGGAATTATTGAAACTAAAGTATGTCTGTCTTTAAACTTATCTAATTTTCTTTCCCTGATAATTTTTTAATTGTGTCAATTTCAGACTGGCTAAAAGCACTTCCATCAGCCCTGAAGATATCATGAAACCATAATTTAGGCTCAGTACCATCAGGCATGGGGGTGTCCCAGGCATAAATAGTATTTGACTTACCGGAGACCAATCCCCAGTTGATTGCACCTATTTTCTCCTCTTTAAGGATCGGCATGATGTTCTCAAAGAGACTGTTCCTGCTTCTTGCCATGTATTCGGTACAGATTATAGGACGGCTATATGCTTTAAGAGCTTCAATAGCCTCACGGTGCATTTCCGGGCCCTCATAATTATGATAGGTAATAATATCAGAATTCTCAAGCTGGAAATGGTTCAGGTCTTCCAGATCCTTATTCCAGACACCCACTGAAACAGGCTGATCGGGTTGAACTTCCCTGGCCCATAAAAACACTTTCTTAAGTAAGGGCATACTCTTATTGCCGAGTCCATTATTCCCGGGCTCATTATACAGGTCCCATAAAAGAATGCGACTGTCATTCTTAAAAGTATTCAAAACATCCTTCACATAGATTTCAAGGGTATCCATTAAGGTGGGATCCTGGAAAAGCAGATCTCCCGGGTCGCGCACCCATCCCGAATTATGGATTCCCGGCCTGGGATCGGGTTGTTTTCCTGACTGGTATTCAGCATTCCAGCAATCATCGAAGAAAACGAAAATAGTTTTGATGCCATGCTTATCAGCAATGTCAAGGTATTCGTCCAGCCTTACCATGAAACCTCCCTTATCGACCTGCCATGCAAGATGATGAAGGTAAACTCTCATACAATTAAAACCAATTTCTTCAGCCCATCCCAGTTCCCTATCTATAGTTGCAGGATCGAAGCTATCTTTCTGCCAGGTTTCCAGTTGGTTGATGGCAGTGCTTGGGCTAAAATTCGCCCCCCTGTACCAGGGAATCTTTTCTCCCCATGCACGAGCTTTTTCAATACTCCATTTTGCATCAGGAATAACATCTGTATCCTGTTTGTTCTTTTTGTCCATTTTGCATCCTGTTGGTGCAGCCAGAACAAAAAAGACCAGAATTATCTGAAAAAAAAGTCTCTTCCTCATAATTAGTTCGTTTAATCAGTTTATTATAAATTTTTCTGTTTGTTCTTGTGAGCCATCGTTAACCCGAATAATATAGATTCCGGGGTTCAGTTTTCCATCTGGAATGATAAAGTAAGTTTCAAAAGCAGTATGTTTATAAACCGCTACACCCCTGGCGTCTAAAATAATTAAATCACGTCGGCAGGGTTTACTGAAGAATAATTTTACTTCTCCTGAAGAAGGATTGGGCGAAATTCTGAAAACATTTCCGGGATTAGTCTTCCTACTTACCTCATTAGAATTCAGCAAGATGTTGGAAGTAACACGAAAATTATCAAATTTTACACCAGTATTAAACGACCTCAATCCCGCCATACCTGTTATTAGAGGGAAAGGATCTGTATAGTCGATTAAGGCAGTATTCATATCATCAACAAAGACCCTGATCCTGTCACCTAATATAGTGACACGTAAATGGTACCATGTATTCAGGGTAAAGCTGCCCGGGGATGTGGCCAGAGATTTCCAGCCGTAATTATGTTTGCCAAGAATTAGGGAGCTGAAGTTAAAACCTACGAAATATGACTGCAGGAAATTCGTTCCCATGCCTGCATCATTACCGGCGCCTCCCAACGCCGGGTTCTGTGCCCTGACCAGGATGCCTGCATTCATACTTCGTGTAAACTGAATATCAACCTCGAGAGTATAATCACTCCAGGCTTCGCTTCCATAAGTTCTTTTACCGTATCCGTCAATAACTGCACATTTGTCGAGAATCTTCCAATCACCGTCAAAGTACTTCCAACTGTTTCCAAACACAGCGTCAAAATTCAATGTTACATCGATAGGTTTATTATCTGCAATTACTGTCTCCAGAGAATACAAGTTTAACTCCCCCGAAACAACCTCAAGTTTCAGAGAATGGAAACCTTGGGAAAGCGGTAGGTCTTTAATCAGAAAGGATTTCCAGACTGATTTTCCACCGGTTGCGGGAAGATCTACCAGACCTGAAATATCCGTTCCGTCGAGCAAGAACCGTACCTGACAGTCGGTCTGCTCAGCTGCATAATAAAGTTCAATATTGTATAATCTGTATATTTCTACGTTAATATTGTATTTGAACCATTCTCCTGCCTTGACTGAAGCCAGAGCATAACCACCAAGAGGGCAGGGCATAATTTCAGCTTCATCGTAACGTAAAAATTTAACAGATTGGGAAGGTGGTGTCAGCTTATGAAACCCCATCCCTTCACCCCCTGAAACGTATTGAACTGCAGGTAGTTTTCCAGGGACAGGTTTATAGGTATCGAATGTGCCTGATCCCTGCACCTTGCTACTGAAACCAATAAATCCGTAATTTGCCCGGTTCCAACTACCCAGATATCCTATTTTACCTGCATCAAGTTCATTTGTCATGGTATGTCTTAGCATTCCATCCACAAAAAATTTAAATTCATTATTGAATTTTTCGATCCGAATGTTATGCCAGAATGAATAATCAAATTCTGCAGGCATATCAATCAGAATTGGTGTGCCCCAGATATTATTCTTTTTAAAATTAACCTCCAAATGATTTGAAAAGCTTTTTATCAGGGCTGTGCCGTAATTATTGTTATCAGAATACCCAAATACTGCTCCCAGCTTTGATGAATCATTTTCCCGGTAAATTTCTTTAAAGTTAAATTCTGCCGTGAAATTTTCCTGGGTAATACTGTCAATAATAGCCATGTACCAATTCTGACCTCGACTGATAATGGTATCCTGTGATAAGTTTCCAGGTTCTTTTATACTCCATGTGCCCCCTGAGGGGAAAATCCAGCCTACACCGATATCACTTCGTTCAAAATAGTCGTATGCATCGGGGAGCTCAGGGTTTTGCTGTTTAAATACAGTTGGTCCGAGCAGGTACATTTTATCACCGTTCCAAGCTGCCAGGTCAAAATTTAATCTCCTGTATGGACCCGTTCCTGAAACGAGGTTATGGTAGGTCATGTAATAACTATCGAGATCTGGTCCGATGAACATACTCCCATGCCCTAGTCCAGTATGATTTCCAAGTGCGTCAAGAAGGATCGGGTTCTGAGAAGCTGCCGGAATAAATGGGGAAATAGGACCGGTTGAATTCGTTGCGTAATCAATCCGGTAGCCCTTGCTTATCAAATGGTTACCGGTATAAATCATGTAATACTTGTTATTTCTTTTAAAAACACATGGCCCTTCTGTCCAGTTGTAATCCATATTTGCATTAAGGTTAATGCTTGCTCCAATATTTTTCGGACCCGACATGGAGCAACCCATAATACCCTGGCCGGAAGCATGGTAAAAACTCCATTTCCCATTGTCATCAATAAAAACCGATCCGTCAATACTTTTTCCCAAGTTTATCGAAATAACATTAAAGGGGCCTGTAGGACTTGAGGAAGATAAAACGTAATGTCCATTTCCTGCAGGGGATGTATACATATAAAAGGTCCCGTTCCAGTAAATCACCTCAGGAGCATAAGCACCTTTTGTAATGGAGGAAACTGCACACAAGCCTTCATAATTCCAATCGACAAGATTCTTTGAACTCCAACATTTAACACCGGTTTCAGCATCTTTTGTACTGCAGTACAAATAAAATATTCCCCTGTGCTTTAATACATACGGGTCTCCAATAGCATATCCTGGCCATTCATCATCCAGGATAAGCGGATTCTGCAGATCCTGTGATTCAAGAGATAAGCTGATACAAGAAAGGATGATTCCAAAAACCAGGGTTAATTTCAATTTTTTGGGTATAAATGGATGAAAATTATAAAAAAGGAGGATGAGGATTTCTCACCCTCCTTTTTACGGAATTATTATTTAACCAAAACTTTAGCGGCGTAATTAATATTAGCACCTTGCACTTTCACTACATAAATACCTGAATTAAAAGAAATTTTACTGATTTCCTGCATAGTTTTCCTGACAAGTAAAGCACCGGTTACATTATATACTGTTACAACTTCATCATTATTTGGCTTATTCAAAGTCACATTGATTTTATTCAAAGCTGAATAAATCACAGGGGTTTCTGAGTCAATCTGATTTTTATTGATTCCGACGGGTTTCGATGCATTATATAATGCAAGTATTTCAGAATTGCTTAACGATTTGTTATAGAATCTAAGGTCACTAAGTGCACCTTTCCACGGCAGATCAGGCCAGAAACTTTTTCCTATTGCATTTTCAGTATCCTCGAGAGTACTGATAGGCCTTGTAAAACCGCTTTCAGCCAGAATCTGATTATCATTGTGATAAATAATTATTGAATCAGGTTTCAGAACTACGGCAGACCAGTACCAAACGCCTGCAACGACGTCAACTACTTCTTTTGGGAAGTCGGCATCAACCCATGGACCAGCGGGATCGGACAGTGTAAAGCGGTACATATTATTATTACCGCTGACCGGGATCACCATCATTACATCTTTTGGTTCTGATTGGTCTCCTTTTCCAAAGGTATAGATACGGGCCCATGCTCTGGATTCATCCATTTTCCACCAGCATGTTACAGTAATTGCTTCGTTTCCGTTTACAAAGGATGGCAGGTTAGCATAAGCTGATTCCCCTTCAAAAATTGCAACAGGACCGCGAACAGCATCATTTCCAAATGTAACTCCATGATTTGTGCCATGCAGAGTTCCAACAACATCATTAAGGTTTTCGGTCAATGGCCAGCGGTGTGTCTGACCTGATAAAGTCTGCGAAATTACGAGTGCTAATACAGCACTCATGGATAGAAGTTTTCTCATAATTTAAAAATTTAGTTAATTGATTAGAACTAGGTTTATAATTAATACTTGGGATTCTGTGTCATATTTGGATTATTATCCACTTCAAACTGAGGTAAAGGCAGTCTATTATGTTTACCCAGTTCAAAACTTATAAAATCTTCATCGCGTGTTTTTAATTCATCGATTCCTTCCTGTGTTTCAAGAAGGCCCCAGCGTTTGAGGTCGATCCACCTTACTGATTCCAGGCTGAGTTCAAGAGCTCTTTCCATCTGAAGTCTTTTCAGGAACAGATCTTTTGAAGTAACACTTGCTGCGATTTCAGGAACGGTACTGGATGAAAGTTCTGGAAGGTTGGTACTCGGACGTGTCCTTACCCTATCAACATAATTTACGGCTTCAGAAACCAAATCAAGCTGGGCAAGACATTCTGCATAACATAGCAGCACATCGGCATACCTGATTACCCTGTAATTAATCGGGGAATAATAGTCCGACCTGTCTTTAAAATAGTCATCACCATATTTCCTGAAATAGCAGTTGCTGAGCCAGTTAAACCTCCATTTTACAATTGTTCCGTTAAAAAGAGTTTCGCTTGGAAAATCTTTGAATAAATTAGGATAGATTATGCTTGACCTGAGGCGGTCGTCAATTAAAGTTCCGTTTACCGAGTTATCAACTGTCGGTTCTCTTTTATATTCGGTAACGAGCCAGTTTCTGGGTTGTCCGTCAGACCAGCCAATACCTGCCGGGGCAAAAAACTGAGACCTGGAATTTCCAAGTGTCATTTCAGCTACATCGTCATCCACATCTGACCCGTTATTCCGATCCATCTCAGTTTCATTTACGTCGGAAAACTGAATCTCAAAAACAGACTCCATGTTATTTTCATTCAAATGGGTGAAGTTGTCGGCATAATTATCCATCAGTTCATAATATATTTTACCTTCACCTTCAACAAGCCAGTTGAATGCATCCAAAGCATCCTGCCACCTGTGAAGCTGCATATAAACCTTTCCCAGTAATGCATAAGCAGCACCCCTGGTAATTCTACCCTTGTCAGCGCCTGTCCATTCTTCCGGCAAATCTTTAACAGCAAGCTCGAGATCCTTAATGATAATAGCATAGATTTGATCCGGTCCCCCGAATTCATAATTATCGCCTGCATTGGAAGGTTCAGTTACAATAGGAAGGTTTTCGAAAAGTATCCCCAGGTTAAAATAATCGAATGCCCGGATAAATCTGGCTTGTGCAACAATCTGTTTTACAGCAGCGCTATCGGCTGCATTTTCAGGCAAAATTTCCGATGCATATTTTATAATCTGGTTTGTCTCGAATATTTGTTTGTAATGACCTTTGAAGATGGTCTGTCCACCCTGAATGAAATTGTAGTTGGTGTATTTAAACTGTGTCCAATCTTTTAGCTCATTCCAGGGACTATTGCTGTATGCCTCATCAGATGTGAGGTCGTACCTGAAATATATCCACCTGGACCAGTTACCTACCCTTGTAAACTGGCTATATGCGGCAGTAAGTCCTTTTTGAGCATCATCAACTGTTTTCCAGAATGTTGCCTGTGTAGGGACATTGGGATTTTCGACATTCAGGATGTCTTCGTTACAGGCTGAGAGGCCTGTAATCATGGCTGCCAATAAGATAACTTTCTTTATCATGATAATGAATGTTTAAATTAAAATTGAGCACTTACAGAAAACAGGAAGATTCTGGGTGATGGATATGAATTCCCGTCAATTCCAAATTCAAGAACATACCCGTTATTAAACTCAGGATCCAGTCCCTCGTATTTGGTAAAAGTGAACAGATTCTGACCGGTTACAGCGAATCTCAGGTTTTGCACATACTTGTTAACGGGATCAATATCAAGTGTATACCCAAGAGTTAACTGCCGTATCTTGAAGAATGAACCGTTTTCAAGCCATCTGTCAATATTTCCGAGCGAATTTCTCTCATCTGCGTATAGCAGGCGAGGGAAATCGGTATTTTTGTTTTCCTCGGTCCATGGATTAATTCCTTTTCGATAGTTAGAATTATCATTAAATCGTTCCGTAAATGATCGTGTTCCATTATAAACATCTTGTCCGAATGAACCATAACCGTGCATCGAGAAATCGAAATTTTTATATTCTGCTTCAAAAGCTATTCCTGCTTCCATCTTAGGCCAGGGATTACCAAGGACCTGCCTGTCGCCGGCTGCTGAGATCAGACCGTTATCGTCAAAATCAACATAACGTATATCCCCTGGTTTGGCTGTCGGCTGAATTACAACACCTAAAGAATTTGTGTGAGCAAGAACCTCATCGGGTGTCTGGAATAATCCATCTGTCTCAATTAAATAGAACATAGCCATTGGGCCACCAACTTCACTGATTGTGTTTCCTGTAACAATCCTGCTGTCTCCATAGGGAAGATCTAACACCTCATTTTTTATTGTTGTTATATTAGCTGAAACAGAATAACTGAAATCACCCCGGTTATCCCTCCAACTTAAATCCATATCAAAACCGGAATTTTTAAGACTTCCGGCATTTACCCATGGACTTCCTCCGTCATTTCCAGTAGCAATCAAAATCGGGAATTGAACCAGTACATCTTCAGTGGTGGAAATATAATAGTCGGTTGATACCTGAAGGCGGTTCTTTAGGAAGCCGAAATCAGCTCCGATGTTGGTTTGTTTTTTCGTTTCCCAGGTGAGGTCTGTATTTACAAGTTCCCTTTGGATAGCCCCGGTAAGAATTGTTTCGTCACCCCCGGTGCCAAAAACAGCCAGCGGGAAAGTAGTTAGACTGGGAACATAATCGTAAATTCCTGAGTTGCCTCCCCAGTTTTGAAATGCACTGTTTCCCAACTCCCCGTAACTAGCTCTTACTTTAAGATTATCCATCCATTCCACATTAAAGAATTCTTCTTCGCTGATTCTCCAGCCCAGTGATGCCGATGGGAAATTTCCAGTGCGGTAATCGGGCCCGAACTGCGATGTAGCATCTCTTCTTAAAGTAGCACTCATCAGGTATTTTCCTGCGTAGTCGTATTGAAGACGGCCGAAATAGGATATACGGAGTATCTCTGATCTGAAACCACCTACCAGCGGGTTGCTACTTCCTGCATTTAGAACATCCAGGTATTTTCCCCCTGAAACAAAAATATCATGGTTCAGCCCTGAAATCTGTTCATAACTCTCATCCTGATAACTGTTCCCGAGGATTGCGTTGATGTTATGCTTACCAAAACTCTTTGCAAACGTCAGCAGGTTATCCAAAAGGAAGGATTCATATCTTGCTTTGTTTTCATATACATGGGAAGGTTCGTATGGGAGGTTAAGGGTGAAATCCCCTTCTTTTCTAAGACTTTTAAAGGCATCAAAACTTGTTTCATACCCGGCACTAATCCTGTAAGTCAAAAATTTCAGGATTTTAGCTTCTCCGTAAAGATTTCCCCTGATACGAGCATTTTCAATTTTATTATTTACAAGACTCTGGATTGCAATCGGATTGGTACCGAAAGTCCGGGCCCTGGCTTCATCTCCATAACCAAAACCACCCGGGTTCTCAGGATTATAAACAGGAATGTCCGGAGTCATCCTCATTATATCGGTAATTGGATTCCCTCCGCTATACGGAATAACTGCAGTATTGCTTATTGCCATGTTCTCACCGAAAGTGAAAATACCCTTCCTGGCTTCCGTATTAACCCGGATACTGAACCGTTCTAATTCAGTACCTTTAAATGTTCCTGAATTACTATAATAATTGGCTGATACAAGATATGAACTGTTTGCAGTTCCTCCGTATATTCCAACATTATAATCTTTTGAAGCTCCTGTCTGCAAAGCTTCTTTTTCCCAGTCAGTATTATTATCAAAATGATTCTGTCTGGAAAGTCCGGCGTTATCATATGCCATATCATTATATTTGAAAAATTCGGTTGTATCCATGAGATTAAGAGAAGGCAACTTCTCGATTCCGAATTTTGCCGAAAATTCGATTTTTGGTTCCCCGACCTGACCTTTCTTTGTTGTAATAATAATTACTCCATTCGCTGCCCTGTTACCATAAATTGCAGCAGCGGAAGCATCTTTCAAAATCTGTACCGACTCAATATCATTCACATTCAGGTCTCTAAGTCCGCCAGTTGTGATAAATCCGTCAATTACATATAAGGGATTATTATTGCTGATATTGCCTATCCCGCGGATCTTGATGTTTGGTTCACTGCCAATATCACCGTTCGATCTGACGTTTACCCCGGAAGCCAGCCCCTGAATAGCTTCCCCTACCGAAAGGGATTGAACATTTTTAAACCCGTCGGTATTAACCACAGAAACAGCACCTGTCAGGTCCTTTTTCTTAATTGTTCCATACCCAATAACTACGATCTCCTCCATCGAGGCAATATCCAGTTCAAGTACGGTATTAATAGTTTTTTGTCCGTCTGCAACAATTTCCTGAGACAGGTAACCAATATAAGAGAAAACAAGAACAGCGTCATTCTTTGAAACAGTAAGGGTATATTTACCATCCAGATCGGTAACAGCCCCATTATATGTTCCTTTTTCCAGTATATTTACTCCCGGAAGGGGGTCGCCATTTGATTCAGTAACCTTTCCTCCAATCAGGTAATCCTGAGCATAGATTGAGCCCATAAATAGAAACAAGAAAGCAATTAGTAATTTTGATTTCATAGTTTTCTGGTGTTTAGTTGGTTTTTTAAATATTACGAAAAATAGTCTAATACTTTTCGAGATATATGGAAATTTGTTCAGAAACGTAGTATTATTGTTCAAAATGATTTTTTCAGCTGTTATAAGCCTGTTTTGACACCTATTCTTACCTATATTTGTTCATATTCTATATTTAAACCGAAATATCCTTTGAGAAAAGAAGAGGAAATCATATTAAAAGGTAATGGACTGACAATTTCTTTAAGGCTGCTGGTCATCTTTTTTCTTTTTATGCCGGAGTTTATAAGTGCATCGGATACAATCCCGCCTGTAATTCTAAAATTCAATAAAATCACTTCCATCCAGGGTCTGTCGAATAATACAGTATACGATATCACGCAGGATTCTGATGGGTTCATCTGGATCGCTACTCGCGAAGGACTTAATAAATATGACGGACAGGTTATCAGATCATATTATTATAATGGTATATACAGCATACCTGGTAATTTTATCACCCAGCTGCTTGTAACAGCTTCAGGAGAATTATTCGTAGGTACACAAAGGGGAGTAGCCTTATACCTCAAAAAGACAGACCGGTTTTCAACTCTTCTTTTCCAGGGTGGGACAATGGGTAGTGTAATAAAGATGCTTCAATTATCTTCCGGGGATATTCTGGTTTCAACATCAACAGGTTTATTTCTTGTTAACAGAGATTTTCAGACACAAAAAATAAGTGACCTCTTCATCCTTGATTTGTGCGAATATAAGTCTGGGATTATTTGGGGACTTTATGAAGATGAAATCCTTGTTATGAATTCTCAGGGAGATATTATCAGACGGTATACCAGTTCAATGGAGAGCACAAGAAATTTCGATATGTCTTCCTCAAATATTGAATGTCTGTATAAAGATTCCAGAGGTATTATCTGGCTGGGAACCAAACGGGATGGTATTGGATATTATAATCAGGAAACCGATAAGTTCTACAGTCTTAAATTGGAAAAAGGAGTAAACCCCATTGAGGATAACTTTATCAGAGTAATTAATGAAGACTTATACGGCAGGTTATGGGTAGGAACCGAATCGGGATTATATATATATGATGTAATTAACCAGACGTTTACCTTTTACGGGCAATCTTTCAACCCATCTGAAGAAGGATTAAATGATAAAGCAATTTATTCCATCTTTAGATCCATTGACAACCTGATGTGGATTGGAACCTACTTTGGAGGGGTCAACTTTACCAGCCTGCTTCAAAAAGGATTTAACAGGATTTATGCTGACGGGGGGCGGTTAAGCCTCAGTGGAAACGCAGTTAGTGAGATTATTGAGACTTCGGATAAAAAACTTTGGATAGGAACTGAGGATGGTGGAATCAGTATTTTTGATCCGGAAAAGAGAACTTTTAATTACCTGAAACATCTCCCAAGCGTCCCCCTTTCGCTTACCTCTAATAATGTTCACGCTTTGGAAGAAGATAATCATGGAAATATATGGATCGGTACATTTATTGGCGGACTCAATAAATATAACATTAAAAATAAAACGATTGAATTTGTTGAACATCTGCCTCCGGTTGAAAGCCTGAAAGAAGACGTATATTCGAAATCTCTGTTCTCGGTTTTTATCGATTCGAAGCAACGAACATGGCTAGGTTCAATCGGAGGGCTCTATATGAGAGAAAAGGAAACTGATAATTTCAAACTATGGTATCCTGCACTTTTTCAGGAAAATTTTGTCTATCATATTGAAGAAGATTATTTTAATAATATTTGGGTTTGCACATATGACCAGGGCATTTTTAGAATCGATAAGGAAATGCAGGTGTCGCATTTCCAGGCAGGGGCGAATCACGACATATTAAGCAACCAGATAGTCTTTTGTTTAATCGATTCAGTTGATTTTATATGGTTCGGTACCATTGAAGGGGGCCTTTTAAAGTATAATTGCAAAACTAATGTTTTCAAATCATATACAGGGCTTAATGGATTGATAAACAATACCGTTTATGCTATTGCAAAAGATCAGCTTGGGAGACTGTGGCTCAGCACAAACAAAGGTATTTCCATGTTTGACAGGGACAAGGAAACATTTGTGAATTATACTGAAAATGACGGGCTTGTTGGAAACCAGTTTAACTTTAAATCGGGACTTGCCGTTTCGAACGGACTAATGTACTTCGGCGCAGTCAACGGTATAACCTATTTTGATCCGCTCAGATTAAGAAAGGAAAATCATAAACCGGAAATCCGTTTTACTAATTTCCTGATTTCTAACCAGCCGGTAGCTTTTGGTGAGGAAAACATTCTAACCTCACAAATTGATTACCAGGATGAAATATCTCTCCGTTACAGGCATAAAGTTTTCACAATTGATTTTGTTGCCCTCGATTTTATAGCACCTAAAAATATAGAGTATGCGTATTATCTTGAGGGACTGGAAGATAGTTGGAATTACGTTGGGAATAAACATAGTGCAACTTATACTAATTTGTCGCCCGGTAAGTATATCTTTCATCTCAAAGCAGCTAATTCCGATCATGTCTGGAACAAGAATGAACGAACCCTAACCATTAATATCCTTCCTCCTTTTTATATGTCATTTTGGGGATTTACATTATTTAGTATCATCCTCCTTACCGCCTCACTCCTTTTTATCCGTTTATACCTGCTCAGGCAAAGAGAAAAAGTAAATGCAAAAATTGCAACCCTCGAAAAACTAAAAAATGAAGAAATCAGCAGGCATCGTCTGAACTTTTTCACCTATATCAGCCATGAGTTTAAAACCCCCTTAACCCTTATAATTGCGACCCTTGAGCAAATAATGATGTATGAGGATATCCCACCACGGTTTAAAGATTACGGAATTCTGATGAGAAAAAATGCCATGAGACTATTGTTTCTGATCAATCAGCTGATGGATTTCAGGAAAATTGAAACCGATCATACAGCACTTAAATATAATAAAGGCGAGATTATTGGATTTATCAAGTCAACTTTTCAAAGTTTTAATCCTTTGATGCAGAAGCTTTCTGTTAAAGCCAGTTTCACTTCTAATGTTGAATCTTACATTGTGTATTTCGATGCAGATAAACTTGAAAAGATTCTTACCAACCTGATCAGTAATTCATGCAAATCATTTAAGAAGCCTGGGATTATTTCAGTAAATGTAACTATCAGTGAAAGAACTCAGCTTGCAAACCCATCAATTGGCAATAACAAAGAAGGCGATCTTGTTGTTACCATTGCAGATGATGGACCAGGCTTACCCCCAGAAAAACTTAAGCGCGTATTTGAACCTTTTGAATTCAATGAAAATAGTGATATTCACAGCAGTGGGATTGGCTTATCTCTGGTCAACAGTCTGGTGAAATACATGAATGGGCAAATACGGATTACAAGTTCACCAAAAGGAGGAACCTCGGCGGTTATTCAACTTCCACTGGTTCATAACCCAGCCCCACACATGATTAAAAATGATGCTTTCATTGATAATAACACCAGCTTTTCACTTGAACATACTTCACTCTATATTGATTCCGAACCACTGATTAACATCGATATTATGGAGAATGGCTCAGTAAAAGAGTATGAACTGTTGGTAGTTGAAGACAATGCTGAACTAGCTTCCTTCCTCTCCCACCATTTTGCAGGTGTTTTTAAAATTCATATAGCGTACGACGGAATTGAAGCCCTTGAAAAAGTTAAGAGAAATCAACCCGATCTGATCATCAGTGATATCATGATGCCCCATATGGACGGTTATGCCCTATGCAATTCAATCAAGGAATCGATCGAGACATGCCATATTCCTGTAATTCTGCTTACCTCCAAAACTGGAACAGATTCCAGAATCGAAGGGTTTTTACGAGGTGCGGATGCCTATATCGGTAAACCATTTAATCTGAAAGAACTCGACCTGCAAATTAGAAATATACTCCGCTCACGTGAAAATTTAAGGAAGCATTTTGCCTCCTTTGATAATTTCAAAGAATCCATCGGAAAACTGGGCAATAAAGACCAGGTTTTTATTAAGAGTCTTACAGCAACCGTTTTTAAATATATAGACGACGGAGCATTCGATGTTGATAAATTCTGTAGCGAGGCAAATGTGAGCCGCACGTTGTTGCATATGAAGCTTAAAAAAATAACGGGACTGAGCACTACCGAATTCATCAAAAATATCCGACTGAATGAAGCCAGAAAAATGCTTGCAGAAGGCAACCTTACAGTTTCAGAAATTGCATATAAAGTTGGTTATAATGATCCTGCTTATTTCAGTAAATCCTTTAAGAAACTTTTTGGAAAAACGCCAACCGGTTTAATTGAATAATCGATAGACTGTTCTGTTTTAAGAAATAAAATTCTTTTGAAACATGATGGGGCTGCTTTTTATAAATATTTTGTAGAAACCGGAATGGTGAGAACGGATTATCGTGAATGCAAAAACCTGATTATACTTTGGAATACAACCGGGAGAATTCTTACTCGCTGTAATTTTTGTTAAAAAAGACCAGTCTAATAATAAGCCAAAGGTGAAAAAATGTTAATATTCAGTAGTTTATTTTCATTGGAGCAATTCTGAAAATCCGGTGTATGGTTGACAAACTCGACTATTCACCCGGTTGGATATTTTCTGAGTACCCCCGAAGCAGCTAATCTCCGCTATCCAACAAGGGAAAATCATTCCGCCTTATTGTACCTGAGTTGGTCCAGCATAATCGGAATATCGTCCTTGTCAATTCCCTGGCTGAGCAGATGGGGAAGGTCTTCCTCAAATATCCCCAGAAACTCATCTTCCGTAAATCCTTTTTCTGCCATCGATTTGAGGTAATAGTTGAGCGCAGCCTTGCGCTTTCCCAGGCTCCACTGAACATGTCCCATACTTAAATAATCGTGCATGCCGGGCTTGTCATCTATGAGTTTCAAAAAGTATTTTTCAGCCTGGGTTTTGTTTCCGGTAATAAAGGAGCACCAACCGATGGGCCTCCATACCTTGCTGTTTCCAGGGGAGAGGTATTCTACTTTGAAGTAATATTTCAGGGCCTCCTCATAACGGTTCAATTCCAGCAGACAATGGCCTATATTGAGATGGATTCCCAGATTTTCCGGATCTTCTTTTTCTGCAGCCTGGTAATATTCCAGGGCTTTGTCGGGCACCTTAAGGTTGCGGTAACAATGTGCAATCTTTTTCAGGGTCCAACTTGTCGAATTCCCAAATAGTTCAGCTTTATGGTAATAATCCAGTGCAGACTGGAAATCGCCGGTCTTTTGGTAGCACCAGCCTAGTTTCTGGCATATCTCCCCGGTTTTTTCCTGCTCGGGAAGGAAACTGAAAATTCCGGCGGATTCTTCAAAGTACTCCCGGGAGAGGTAGTACTCCGCAATAGTAAGGATTATCGTCGGTTCTTCTGCAAATAGATCTGCCAGCGATTGTTTGCGATGAAAGTCCAGACTCCATCCGAAAACATCCTCAAAATCGGATTTGCGGGGGAATAGTTTGTAAAACCGGTAAAGGTCCTGTATGCATTGGTTGGAGACAAGTTCCGGGTTCTGTTTCGGGTTCAGTAGTTTCTCATCCGCGGTGAACTCCTTAAACTGCTCCATTTCGGCCATGACAGCCTGCGAAATCATCCTTATATTCTCTTCAGGGAGTTTCGTGATACTCAGGCAAAATGAATATTTGTCCGAATTACACATGAGCTGGGATTTGTCTATAGCATTCACAAGTTGTCGGATCTGAAGGCCCTCCGGGCCATTGACACCTTCTATATCCGGGTTTTCAGGGAAAAATGGCATAAACCAATTGGCTGGCTCATCGAAAAACGGGAAGGATTTCAGCATCGAAAAGGATGCGATCAGCACATCATCGCCTTTTATCTGCATCTCCGAGAATTCTTCCATTTTCCCTATAATTCCGGGGGAGTCTTTAAACAGATTCTCCCAGTCCGGATTCCCGTCTTCTGTCAAACTCTCTTCCATTAACTTGTCAAGTCCGATCTTGTCTCTAAGATTCGCGCTGATCTTTATAATACCTGGCAGAAACTCCTCCCGGATGCGTTGCTGAAGTTTTTCTGTCCCTTTGCTTCTTATGAACTGCTTGATGATGGTTTCTATATTGCGCCTTATGGAAGGATTTCCAAATAACATCTTCAATCGGGACAGGATTTCAGGGTAAAATTCAAGCCTGGAATCATATTTATGCAAGTTTATGAGAAGTCCGGTAAGTGCCCGCTGGCTGATTTCAGGTTCTTCTGAAGAACTCAGAAGCATTAAAAGCCCGAATTTCCCCTGATCAAAAAAACGCAGGAGGCTGAGCATTACTGCTGATGCGATGAATGACCTATGGTGGACCGGGAGTGCGGGATTCCTCAAAAAACGGTTCATGCTTTGAATTTCTTCTTCTGACAGTTTGTTGCTTAACCATACCTGGTAAAATATTTTTTTAACCTTGCCTGTCAGCATTTCCGTTTTGTATGGATTATCTTCAGGGGAGTATATATCCTCGAGATCTTTCATTAAGTTCCCGGATGTCTGAGCCTTGGAGGAAGCCCTTTTTTTCTCGCTTTCGAACCCGTAGGAATATTTAAGCAACAGGGCTTCATGGAGGCTTTCTGTCAGCTCAAAAACAGAAACAATAAGTTTGAAGTAGATTTTTTGCCTTTCCGGATCTGAAATCCCTTCCACAGTATACTTTAACATGTTGCGGTAGGTGTCGTCCATCCGCTGCCACTCATCCCGATACACACCAAAACCGCTGACTGAGATAAGCTTCTCCAACCGATCAAGAGCGGGTTTCAGTCTTCGTTTGGCAAGATGGCTGCAGATCAGTGAATAGTCAGATTGTATTTCCTTATCAGTCATATTAAACACCTCCGGGATAAAACTTTCAGATAATATTGTACCTTCAAGTACCGGGCCATTAAGCAGAAATATGACAAGCTTTCAGATTCTCTCCTGTTTTAGTCAAGGGCTTATTAAACACTATCCATTTCTGTCATAGCTTTTTTTAATGCAATCTTAATATTTTCCTGATTATTGAAGAATACAAGAAAATTAATTTTTTGGAGGATGCGGATGATTTTTGGGAACAATTTCTTTGTATTTTTGAGAACAGAAGCGAGAAAAGTTATTGGGTGACATTCTCTCATGTGATTCGATTGGTAAACATAAAATTAAAATCAGTATGAAAACCGTTTGATTGTTTGCAATACGACAGTGACACTGTAATAAACAATCATGCATGGTTCTCCGCCTAAGGCAGGCTGGCTGTTATACCATTAAAATCAAAATTATTATACTTATGAAAAGTACATTGATGATTTTAGCTTTGGGATTCGTAATGATTTCATTAAAAGCTCAGGAGCTGCCTTTATTGAAAATTTCCAAGAATCAAAAATTTATTGTGACAAACGATGATAAGCCTTTTTTTTGGTTAGGAGGTACGGCATGGGAGTTAATTCACCGATTGACAAAAGAGGAGATCGACCTTTATCTTACCGATAGGGCTGAAAAGGGTTTTACTGTTATTCAAACAGTTGTGCTTGCTGAACTTGATGGCTTAAACATGCCAAATGCTTATGGTGATAAACCTTTGAATAACAATAATCCTGAGACTTTAAACGAAAAATACTTTGAGCTGGTCGACTATGTTGTTGAAAGGTCTGCCCAACTTGGATTGTATGTTGGGCTTTTACCAACATGGGGCGATAAATTTAACAGAAAGTGGGGTGTAGGTCCTGAAATATTCAATCCGAAAAATGCAGAAATATATGGAGAGTTATTAGCAAAACGATATCTCTCCAAAAATAACATTATTTGGATTCTCGGAGGTGACAGGGCCCCGGAAAACGAAAACCATTATTCGATTATTCGTGCCATGGCCAAAGGTATTAAGGAGAATGACAGCCTACATTTAATCACATATCATCCGGTTGGAGGAAAAAAAGCATCGGATTTTTTTATGGATGATGTCTGGCTTGATATTGATATGTTTCAGAGTGGGCATAGCAGAACAGCAAAAGAATACAACTACGTAATCGAAGGTGCGAAATCAGGAACCAAAAGGCCCATAATCAATGGAGAGGCCCGGTATGAGAATATTCCGGACCGATTTTGGGAAACTCAACATTATGGTTGGCTGAACGATGCCGATGTAAGGGTTTCTGCCTATTGGAGTATGTTATCAGGAGCAGCGGGTTATACTTATGGCTGCAATGATATCTGGCAAATGTATGATAGCAGCAGAGAGCCTGTTATCAATGCAAGGACAGATTGGAATATTGCCATTGAACTACCCGGTTCCTCCCAATTGAAATATCTCAAGGAATTGTTTGAGATATTTCCATGGCAGCTGATGGTGTTTAACCAATCGCTGATATTAAACGATAACCCTGAGGATGAATCTTATAGTCTTTCATCTATTAGTGAAAAACGTGATTTCATTTTAGCTTATACTCCCACAGGTAAAGCGATGGAAATTGATTTAACAAAAATGAATTCGGGAAAAGCAAAGGCGTTTTGGCTTAATCCCCGGAGCGGTACAATACTATATATCGGAGATTTTGAAACCAAAACGCCCAATGAGTTTAAACCCTGGTCATTCGGCTGGGGAAGCGATTTTCTGCTGATTCTGGTCGATCAGGATTCATCCTATGATTTTTCGGGATTTTCAGCTCTGGCAACACCCAAATTCTAAAGTGTGTTTATTCGATAGAATTCGGGACATACATTACCCTGTGAACCTACAAATTCGTAAGGTAAATCAATTGATTAAAAATTATAGCATGTTTAATTTCGACAATTCTTTTTTATCTCTGCCTGAAAAATTTTACAGTAGGGTACATCCAAGCCCTGTCGCCAAACCTGAGATGGTTTTGCTGAATAAAGAATTGCTCAAAGTGCTTACGATTCATTCAAAAAATTCAAAAGAATATATTGCGGAATTATCTGGAAATAAAACAACTCAGACTTCCACCCCGTTTTCACAGGCCTATGCAGGACATCAGTTTGGGCATTTCACCATGCTCGGTGATGGCCGGACCGTAATTCTGGGCGAACATATAACCGCGGATAACAAACGTTTTGATGTTCAGCTGAAAGGTTGCGGGCAAACCCCCTATTCACGCAGAGGAGATGGCAGAGCTACATTGAAAGCAATGCTTCGGGAGTATTTTATAAGCGAAGCTATGCACTATTTAAATATTCCAACTTCAAGAAGTCTGGCAGTTGTAAAAACGGGTGAGCCTGTTTACAGGGAAACGGCTAATGAAGGAGCCGTTCTGACAAGAATAATGAAAAGCCATATTAGAATCGGCACTTTCGAATTTGCGAGATATTTTGGGACCACAGATGATTTAAGAGAATTAGTCCACTACACCCTTAAAAGGCTTTATCCAGAAGTTGAGCATGGTGAAATTCCTGCTTTAAGTTTGTTGGAGAAAGTAATGCGTATTCAAATAGACCTTGTTGCACAGTGGATGCGGGTGGGTTTTATTCATGGAGTAATGAATACCGATAACACTTCAATTAGCGGAGAAACTTTCGATTATGGTCCCTGCGCTTTCATGAATACCTATAACCCGCAAACCGTTTTCAGTTCTATTGACAACAATGGCAGATATGCTTTTGACAACCAACCCGGAATTATTAAATGGAATATATCAAGACTTGCAGAAGCATTGCTGCCTTTGATACATAAGGATACAGAAACCGCAATAAAATTGGCTCAGAAAACCATTGATGCTTTTGATATTCTGTGGAATGAAAAATACTACCAAACCATGCTGAATAAATTGGGTATTCAAAATGTAAATTATAAGGATAATACTTTAGTTGATGAGCTTCTCGAATTAATGAAAACATCTAAGCTTGATTACACCAATACTTTTTCAGCTTTATCCTTGGAAATTGATTTTGAAAATAACCCCATTCATGATCCTGCGTTGAAAAATTGGCTTGAAAAATGGAAAGGCCGAATTTCAGAAAACAACAATGGCTTTCGAAAAGCTAAAAGTATTATGAAAGAAAACAATCCTGTTTTTATCCCACGAAACCATTTAACGGAAGAAGCCTTGAATAAAGCAGCAGCTGGTAATTTCAGTTTGTTTGATACGCTTCTGGATGTTCTGAAAACTCCTTATAGGTACAACGAAAGCAGTCATTCGTATTTGCTTCCGCCAAAACAGGAATTTGATAAGAACTATCAAACCTTTTGCGGTACTTGATTACGGTTTATGCTTAAAACAGTAATTATGCTGAAAAATCAATCTGATACCCTTATTTGCGATAAAGGCAAAGCATATGAATGGGGGAAACTTAGCCCTGAAGACCAGCGGAAGCGCAATATGATTGCTATTCAGGGACTCTAAGACATTTTTTGCCTTAATGGCCAATGCTGGGACGATAAACTTTCTGGTGCTAAACTTTTAGCGTTTTGCTCTCAGAGATTTCCATTTCGAATCCCATCCTTGTCTATATTAGCTCCTTGCCATTAAAGCAAATTTTAAAAATATCAGGGCTTTAAGCTATTTTCCAAATAAGAAATTCTATATTTGAAATAGTGACCATTGTTGCAGATTTATTCATCTTTAATGGGAAAAAGGGATGAGAGTCGGATTTGGAATTGCTGGTATAATTAAAGTGTCTTCGATTGACGAAATTAATTGGAATTAAACGTAATGAATCAAAGTATGATGGGATACATTTTTATTGGAGTCCTGATTGTTTTTATATTTTATGCAGTCTACTTATACAATAACATAATCCGAAAGAGGAATGAAACTGAAAATGCCTTCGGATCAATTGATACGGTTTTAAAAAAGCGATATGATTTAATCCCAAATCTTGTTGAGACAGTTAAGCAATACATGATTCATGAAGCATCTGTGTTTACCGAGGTAACCAAGCTAAGGTCAAAACTAACTGAGAGTTTATCAAGCGAGGATAAAGTTGATCTGCATAATGAGATTTCAAGGAAGCTCAGCGGATTAATGGTTTCAGTTGAAAATTATCCCGATTTAAAGGCAAACCTGAATTTCCTGAAACTTCAAGCTTCATGGAATGAGGCCGAAGAGCAAATTTCAGCATCAAGACGGTTTTATAATACTGCTATAACTGATTATAACAATTCAATTCAGACCTTCCCTTCCAACCTTATGGCAAATGTATTCGGGTTTGTTTCCAAAAAGGTTTTCGAGTTGGATGCTTCTGAAAGAGTTACTATAAGTGCAAAAGTTCTATTTACTGAATAATGTTGAATATCGAGGGTTTTCAGGCTTTCTTTGAGTCTGATTTAAGACATTCATTGCAGCCTCTGGAGGATTATAGGATTAAACGGGTAAAACACTATAAAAAGTTTAGAAACTTATCCTTCGTTTTACTGCTCTTATTGTTTCTTTTGTTTTTTACAAGCAATAAGGTAGTAATTGCCTTTGGTATTTTATTATTTGTTTTTGCTTTGGGATTGGCTTATGAATCACTTGTTAATACGAATTCAACCTTAAGAAAGGAATATAAGAATAAAGTATTGCCCAAAATGTTAGGCTTTGTTTTTTCTGATTTTGAGTATATCCCAAGGCAAAAAATCTCAAAGTCGGTTTTTCAAAAAAGTCTTTTGTTCCCTAGAGAAATTAATACTGTGAATGGCGAGGATTTTATGCGGTTTTGTATTGATGATGTCGAATTAATGTTTTGCGAATCTGAAGTATTCGGGTATAGTCCAAGGTCAAAAATGTTTTCCGGTATATTTATTTCAGCAACTTTTAATAAATCGTTTAAATCAAAAACTTTCATTTTCCCGGAGAAGAGTACTTCATTTTTCAGAAAACTGAAATTCAAAGCATTGGGTTCATCATTCAGCGTCAAACTTGAAGACCCTGATTTTGAAAGGGAATTTATTGTTTTAAGCGATGATCAGGTTGAGTCAAGATATATATTAACCACAAGTTTGATGCAAAGGATACTTGAGTATAAAAGGAAATTAAATGCGGAGGTGGCTTTTTCCTTTGTGTCGAATAGACTGTATTGCTCAATTCCCAATTCAAAGAATCTTTTTGAACCTCCGATATTTGAGTCATTTTTGGATATTGGTTTTATAAAACAGAATATTGAGCCTGTTCTGTTTTATACAAGTGTGGTTAAGGATTTAAATTTGAACCTGAGAATTTGGTCGAAGGAATAGTTTGTAACCTTGTTCTGAAAATCATACTTTAAAACGGAGAGGGTACTTAAGCAAAGCATTATTCAATAGGGTTAGAACAAGGTTTGCTTTACCGGACCAGTTCACTGAAAAAGTAATAGCACATAAGCACGCTTACAGACAATTTCATAGCAACGCCAAACAGAAAACCGATAAGGCTTCCAAAGCCTGCCTTTAGTGATGATTTCTGATCTTTGCCAGCTATCATTTCCCCTGTGAAAGCTCCCAGAAAAGGACCCAGAATCAGTCCGATGGGGCCAAAAAACAAACCGATTACGATCCCTATTGCAGCTCCCCAGGTACCAGCTTTTGATCCTCCGAATTTTTTAGTTCCCCAAACCGGTACAAAATAATCCAAAACTGTAACGATTATTGTTACTACCGCAAATATCCATAACAAATCAGAATACCTGTCCAATTGCTCTGGTTCAACAAACCGCGTGAACCGAAGCATAAGCATACCGACAAAGCCGATTGGGGGTCCGGGGATTACAGGAAGAATGCTTCCAACAATTCCCGTGAGAAGCAATAAAATGCCAAGGATAACTAGAAGTATATCCATATCGGATGCCTTTTGATTTTATCGAAATCGGGCTAACAGACTATTGGTTTTCCGACGGAGCCTCGTTCATTTCACTGTGAACGCTGTAATCCTTTACTGAATAACCTTTTCCGATGATAGCCTGAGAAATTTTATCGATGCTTGTCTGTGTGGAGTCGTACTTTACAATTGTTTTTCCCTCCGTAAAAGAAGATGAGACTTCCACAACTCCAGCGATGCCACTTACTCCTGTGTTTATAGTATTCTCGCAACCTGTGCAGGTCATCCCTTCAACTGTGAGATCCATCTGAACAAGTGCTTCCGGATTTACAATAAGTTCGGTTGAAGAAGGGCTTTCACTTGTTGTGGATTCTGCTGTTTTTGATTTGCATGCAAAAAGGCCTAGGGATATCATGCTAATCAGGAAAATAGTCTTTTTCATATATGTATTGATTTTAATTTAATTGGAGACGCCTATTATGTCATCAAATGCCGCATACAACGCACAATAACTCAGGGGAACAGTAATTAAAAGGCCAACCCCGAATGCGAGAAGTCCAAGAAGGTTTATCAAAGCCAGTGCAATTATAAATACAAAAACACTGAGCCACTCACGGTGAACAAGTTTTCGGCTCGATTCCATAGCTCCCCAGAAATCCATTCGGGCAAATATAATATAAAAGGGAGCGAAAATGTAGCCAACGGAAAGGTAAACTCCGGGAAGAATCAGTGCTAAAAGTCCGAAAAAAATCAGAATGCCGGATATTAATGTGAACAGAACCAATCCTGCAAAATGCTTAAAGCCATCGAAGAAATTTTCAAAAACGATTTCGCGACCGGATGCCAGATAAAATGCTACCAGAAGAAGGCCTGCAGCCAAGGGTTGCATAATGAGAAGCCCAGCCAAAGGGATGGATGAACCAACAAAAAGTATGAGGGTGAAGAGAATAAAATAGTCGATTCGCTTGAGAAGGATTTCCCATCCTCTTCTGATATAAACTTCAGTTTTAACCGTATATCCGTTACGGATTCGCTCCTCGGTTTTAAAGCTGAACTCATGAATTATTTCCATGCTGTTATCTAAATTATGCTGAAAAATTATCTTAATTTCACTTTGACAGATTAGAAAAATCGACCTGTTTTTACCCTAAATCCCTAAAGGAAACCGGATGATTTTTCTGCCTGCTCTTTTAGAGTGGGGTAAATAGGCAGGAAAATCATTGAATATGCCAATCTGTCAAAGTAGAATTGATTTGAAGTTTATTAACTTTCCCGTGAAAAAGAAAACTAAATTCATCTCAGAAATCAATAAAGCATGAAAGATACTACATTCCTGATTATTTTGTTTCTGTTTTTCAATATTTCTTATCAATGCTCATGTCAGGATGGCGATTCCCCGCGGATTTTGATACATACGACCTATGGTGATATCGAGGCGGAACTGTTTTTGGAGGATGCTCCGCTAACCTGTTCCAATTTCATTCATTATGCTAGACTTTGCGGGGATGAGGGAGGTTCATTTTACAGAACGGTAACCGCTGTGAACCAGCCTGGGAATAGGGTTAAAATCGAAGTCATTCAGGGTGGTTTCAATACAGCTAAGCTAGATTCGTCAGCTATTAAGCCTATTCTTCTGGAAAGGACAAACCTTACCGGTGTGTTGCATAAAGATGGGACTCTCTCGATGGCTCGGGATGCACCCGATTCAGGGTCCACTGAATTTTTTATTTGTATCGGCGATCAGCCATCATTGGATTATTTGGGCGAAAGAAATCCTGATGGACAAGGGTTTGCTGCTTTTGGACGGGTTACCAAAGGAATGGATGTTGTGCGAAGAATCCAGTCAGCGCCTTCTGAAGGACAGATGCTAACGCCAGCTGTGGAAATTACCGGGATTGACCGTTTATAGACTAATCCAGACTATTACCGGGTCTTAGGGCTTGCACCCGCATGAACCGGATCCGCAGCCTCCGGAATGGCTTTTCTTTGCTGGTACGAAAAAACGGTAAAGCTGAAATAAACTATACAAAACAGCTGCCGAGACTATAAGTAAAGCGAATATTTCTTGTATCATAATTCCTTTTTTTTAAGACAAAAAAACAGATCCAAACTGGTAAACAAAAAAACTCAGCAACCATGCCAGTCCGCTTGTGTAAACTACAAGGAAGACCGAGTAGAATACAGAACCCGATTCCCTTGCAACTGCAACAACAACCGCAACACACGGGAAGTATATAAGGATAAACACCAGAAATGCCAGAGCGGCTGCAGGGGTATAAACCGGCTCGCCATTGCTGTAGGTTTGATTTTTAAGCTTTTCACCCAGACTCATTGCCATATTTTGACCGTCGTCTTGCTCGTAAATAACTCCCATGGTGCTCACAACAACCTCTTTTGCAGCCACTCCGGCCAAAAGGCTGACTCCCATTTTCCAGTCGAAGCCCAGGGGTTTGATTGCAGGTTCAATAAATTTCCCTATCATTTCGAGGTAGGAGGAATTAGGGGAAATGGATGGGTTTAACGCGGTGTTTTCTGCCACTTCAATTGAAGTTTCCGGGATGTCATTTGATAGGATAGAACTATTTTTGGGATAGTAGCCCAATCCCCATATAATTACCGAGGCAACCAATACCACACTCCCAATCTTTTGAAGGTACTGAAAAGCCTTGTGCCACATATGTCGGAGGGTGTTCCTTCCATTCGGAATTCGATAGGGCGGGAGCTCCATTACAAAAGGGATATCCTCCTTCCTGAAATGAAATTTTCGAAGAAGCAAAGCTGTGATTGCAGCCAGGGCAATCCCGAGAAGATACATCCCGAATAACACGGTTCCCTGATGAGACGGGAAGAATGTGCCTATAATAAGGATATAGACAGGGAGTCGGGCGCTGCACGACATAAAGGGCAGAATGAGCATGGTAATGATCCTGTTGCTGCGGCTCTCAATAATCCGTGTTGACAGTATCGCCGGCACATTGCATCCAAACCCCATGACCATCGGGATAAATGATTTGCCATGCAAACCGATAAGGTGCATGAATTTGTCCATAAGGAAGGCCGAACGAGCCATATAGCCTGTGTCTTCCAGAACCGCAATAAAGAAAAAGAGAATTACAATGTTGGGCAAAAAAACGATTACTCCTCCGATGCCTCCTATTAATCCCTGGATAGCAAGATCTTTCATGTCGCCTGAGGGCAAGTGCTGACCAGCCAATGCAGAAAGCCATGATACGCCCGATTCGATCCAGTCTACAGGGTATTGCCCCAGTCGGAAGGTTACTTCAAACATAAACCACAAAAGCAGAAAGAATATCGGTAAGCCAAGGATTTTGTGGGTTAAAATTTTGTCGATCTTCTCGCTCCGTTCTCGCTTCTGAATATGATTTCTTTGAAAGGTTTCCTTGAGGGCCCCGGCGATAAAACCGTATTTTGCATCAGCTATCATGGTGCCGGTATCTTCCCCCGATAGACCTTCAAGGTGGGCGATTTGCTGTTTCACCTTCTCCTGCAATGCGATTTTCTCAATACCACTGGGGATATCCTCAAGAATAACATCGTCTTTTTCCAGAAGTTTAATGGCTGCAAAACGGGAGGATATTTTTTCGGTTATAGGAGTCAGAGCAGGATTAATAAGCTTTTTAACGATTTGGGAAATGCATTCTTCCATGTCGCTTCCGTAATTTATGCTTACGATCCTTTTCTCCTCGGGCTTTTCATTATATTTAGCAATTATGGCTTCAAAGAGTTGGGCAAGTCCTTTCCCCCGTGAACCCACCGTGGGAACGATTTTTGCCCCAATCATTTTGCCGAAAGTCAGGTAGTCAAAACGGTCACCCTTGGTCTTTAACTCGTCGAACATGTTTAGCGCAATTACAAGAGGAGCATTCAGATCCAGCAACTGAGTGGTTAAATAGAGGTTTCTTTCAAGGTTGGTGCTGTCGACCACATTTACCACCACGTCGGGGGAGAAATCGAAAATAAAATTCCTTACGTAAATTTCTTCGGGGGAGTAATGTGAAAGGGAATAGGTTCCGGGCAGGTCATAAATGTTAAGGGTATAGCCCCGGTACTCAATCTGCCCATGTTTGGTGTCGACTGTTACGCCACTGTAATTTCCCACATGTTCATGACTCCTGCAGGCGAAATTGAAAATGCTGGTTTTGCCGGAGTTAGGGTTGCCTACCAATCCTACATTTATTATTTTACCCGGTTGGAAATCGGTCTTTAATGCCCCTTTTTCGGAAAAGGTCCCGTTGAATTTGAATTCGGTTTGCTCCTTAGTGAAATCTGGCAGCACTTCAATAAGTGAAGCCTCCGCTCGACGGAGCGAAACTTTATAGCCCATAATGGAATATTCCACAGGATCTTTAAAGGGAGCATTCTTGATTACCGTTACTTTCTGCCCGCGAACAAAACCCATCTCGGTGATTCTCTTCCTGAAAGCACCTTCACCTCTGACTTTTACAATTATGCCGCTTTCTTTGCTTTGCAGCTCTTCTAAAAACATATGTCTGGCTAAATTAACATACAATAATACACAGAATAGTTATGCTGCTTATACCTATAAGTAGTGATTTTGAATTGTCGTTATGAGGAAAAGATTAAATTAGGTTTGTATTCAGGTTTTAATTTCGTAATTTTCAATTTATTAATTTGGGAACGACGAATAAATGGAAGAACACGAAAATATATATGATAAAATTAAGGAGTTGCTGGGGTCCCTTCCAAGCCAGTTAAAAGTGCTGGAGGAGAAAATCGACATCGAGCTTCAATTGGAGTTTTTTGAGCATTCCAGACGAATCAGGGATTCATTCAATCCCGACTCAGTAGCTAATGATTCAAGAAAACTCTTTCTTTCAGAGGTTACAATTGAGGAAAAAAAGAATATTCTCGCGGGAATTGCAACAATCCCGATTGTCGAATCATATCGAGTTATAGAAAGGTTTCTGAAAGAGACTCCGGGAATACTGAAAAATTGGGCTATCCTTGCCTTGCAGGAGAACAGAATGTTGCTGGAGTCAATACTTTTGGATGAGAGTCACGTTTTTATCTCCACCGGATTAGGGGGCAAAGGCAATAAGCTCAGATACTTTATTGTGCTTTTCGGAAAAGAACATAAGGATTTTACCGATTTGCAAAAGAAAATTATCCGCACCGAATTTGAAATTTGTCTGGGTCAACATAACTCTGAGTTGGAAGAATTGAATTTTTCAGGATATTTGGCCAATTTGCTGGCTATGATTCCAATGACTGTCATCATCAAACAATTATTTTCGAAAGCTATTGATGAATGTAACCAATATGGCGATTTCCTGTTATCGAATTTTATTATCACCAATGTGAAGGAGCTGAGTTTTGATGAAATCCGCGAATATGTAAAAAGCCAGAAAAACATTTGTGAGGGGGAAATCTAAGAAAACTATGAAAAACGAGAAAAAAATTAATGTTGCTGTTCAGGTCCTGCCCGAAGGCAAAAAGAAAGAAGCATATGAAAAGGTTGATTTGTGCATATCGCTGATTGCTGCGTCAGGGTTGAAATACACCGTGTGTCCTTTTGAAACTGTAATTGAAGGATATTGGGACGAAATCATGCGCCTGATTGCGGAAATGAAGGATGCATGCTTAAACGCCGGCTCGGAAAATATAATTATCAACCTGAAAATTCAGGTGAGCAGAAACAATGATGTGACAGTTGATGACAAAATGGCCAAATACAAGATTTAATGCCGGACCAGTTGTCCGGCATTTGTTTTGAAAACAGAATGTTAAAAAAAGAACCTGCCTAAAAATCAGGCTTTGCTTTCTTCAAGATCTTCAAACTGCAGGTCGGTATAATTGTCTGCCATAACAGGTTCGCGCTCATCTCCAAGGGGTCTTTCAATTATCTGAGGGTTTGCAGTGGCAATATATTCAAGAACTTCCTTTAAGCCATCGGCAAACTTCTCGAAATCCTCTTTGTAAAGAAAAATTTTATGCTTCTCATAGAATGGTTTTCCTTCGCGGCCGAAGCGTTTTTTACTTTCTGTGACAGTTAAAAAATATTCATTACTCCTTGTCGCTTTTACATCAAAGAAATAGGTTCTCTTCCCGGCCCTCACTGCCTTTGAAAAAATCTCTTCTCTGCTTTGCTCTGCAAATTCCTCCATTTTTTCCTGATCTTCTTCCATTTTAATAAGCAATTTAGTTTTTGTTTGGTCTTTAGATTCTCAAAAATAGAAAAATTATTTAGAATTTATTAAGAATGAAGGCTTTTTAATCCGTAAACAAGCTAATGAGGCAAAGCAAGGATATGCTATAAAATTGTGAGCGTAATTTGATCCGTGTTTTAATTGTTAATGTTTTCATGGAACTGGTGCAATAGCACATTAGCAAAAGATAATTATGTAAGTACTGGAAAAATTCTTATTTTTGAGCCTGAATTTAGGTTTTATTTGACATGTTCTTTTACAAATGATCAGCAGACGGCTATTAAGAATTAAGGTTTTACAAGTGTTATATGCTTACTATACAGCAGAGCATAAGGATCTTCGTATATCGGAAAAAGAATTGCATTTTAGTATTAACAAGTCCTATGAGTTATACAATTACCTCCTTTTACTGATTCGCGATATCATTATTTACGCCAGATCCAGGATGGAAATTGCCGCAAATAAAAGAATCCCGACTTTTGAGGACCTGAATCCCAACCTTAGGTTTGTAAACAACAGACTTGTAGCTCAATTTGTCGAGAATAATCAGTTAAACCAATATCTGGGCCGCAACCATATCTCATGGGTTAATTACCCTGAACTTATCAAAGAGCTGTACGGTTTAATCCTTGATTCGCCTGAATACGCCGAGTTTATGTCGCTCACGGACGGAGGCTATGCCGAAGATAAAAAGTTTATTTCGAAAATTTATTCCGATATTATCCTGCCTAATGAATCCTTCTCCCAGGTTTTGGAGGAACAAAGTATATATTGGAATGATGATCTTGAATATGTTATTTCCATGGTATTGAAAACCGTGAAAAAGTTTGATGAATCCGATGGCCCTGATAAAGAGCTTCTTGAACTATATAAAAACAAGGAGGACAAGGATTTCGTTATCGAATTGTTTCGGAAAACCGTCATCAAAAGGAAAGACTGCCTTGAGCTTATCGATTCTACGGCAAGCAATTGGGATCTCGAAAGAATAGCTTTCATGGATATTCTTATTATGCAGCTTGCAATTACGGAGCTTCTTGAATTCCCAAGTATTCCAACAAAGGTAACCTTGAACGAGTATCTGGATATTTCGAAGTTTTACAGTACTGAGAAAAGCAATAATTTTATAAATGGTGTTCTGGATAAAATTATGGCCCACCTCAAAGAAAATGATTCGATCAGAAAAACAGGAAGAGGTCTTATCGGCGAGATTTAATTCGATGAAATCAAATTGTATCCTGATGAAAATTGCCAGACATTTTTGGATAATATTGCTGCTCGCAGGGATGTTTATGCTTCAGGACTGTCAAAATGACGGTACAGGGAAAGTTGGCGGAGAAATTCAATTAACAGTCAGCGATTCAACTGCATACAAGGGTCCTGCTATAGTTTTTGCGGCTACCGAATACAACTTCGGCAGGGTTTATGAGGGAGAAATAGTAGGTTGGTATTTTAAATACAAGAATCTGGGCACTGACAAGCTTTTGGTTTACAATGTTACCGCCAGCTGCGGGTGCACAGTACCGGAATTTAGCAAGGAGCCATTGGCCCCGGGAATGGAGGGCGAGATTAAAGTTGTTTTTGACACAAACGGAAGAAGCGGAAATCAGCAAAAATCCGTGAATGTGGAAACCAACGGGCAACCTGGCACGACTGAATTGAGAATAACAGCAGAAGTTTTAAAAAAGTAAGTTTAATTAAAAACCCATATCAACAATGAATCATCTTTTAGTATTATTACAAACTCCGGCAGGAACTTCGAATCCTTTGACCTCTTTATTGCCATTGGTTCTGATTATCGTTGTTTTCTATTTCTTCATGATCAGACCTCAGGTAAAACGTCAGAAAGAATTGAAAAACTATAGGAACTCACTTCAGAAAAACGACAAGGTTATCACTACAGGTGGTATCTATGGTAAAATCACTGATGTGAAAGATCTGACTGTTACTGTTGAAATCGCTGAGAATATCAGGGTTAAAGTTGATAAGTCAGCAGTTCTGAAAGATTCCAGTGATCTGCAGACTACTCAAAAATAGAAATTGCTATTTTTACTATGGAGTTCAGAGAATTACTTAATTCTTTGAACTCTTTTTTTTACTTTTACGGAAAAGACGTATCTATTGGAACCAAGCTTTTTAAACAAGTTTTCCAGTTTCACGGAAACAGAAAAAATTGCATTTCGAAAGAAGCTCATGCTGTTTAGCTTCTTCCTTTTTGTTTCTGTAGTCTTGTGGCTTGTGCTTGCCTTAAGCAAGGCTTACGACGATGAGATTAATTACCCGGTAAGCTACAGAAACTTCCCGCCATCCAAAGTTCTTATTGCCGATGTTCCTGATCATCTCAAACTAAGCGTAAAAGCCAGTGGATTTACTTTGCTCCGGTACCGGCTTAGTTCCCGCTACATTCCAATATCATTCAGCGTGAACTCTTTTAAAATGAATCGTCTGGCGGGCCCCGATTCGGTTTCCTTTTATATTGAGACAAGATATGCACTTGAACACATCTCTTCACAGCTAAGCTCGGATTTCTTAATCAGCAAAATCTCACCCGATACCCTGGTCTTCAGGTTTTCCGGTGTCGTATCCAAAAAGATTGAGGTAGTTCCTTCTTTCACATACCAATTGGATAAACAACTAATTCTCATGGATAAGTTTGTTGTTACTCCAGACTCGGTAACTGTTTCTGGTCCCGACTTGATTATAGATACGTTGTCGGCCGTTTATACTGTGAAAGATGATCTTGGTATTGTATCAAAAACGAAAAGTTTCGAGGTCGATCTGCAGGGAATTAAGTATGTTTATATTAAGGAGTCGGAAGTCAGCGTGCTTTTTAAGATCGAGCAGTTTACTGAAAAAACGGTGCAGGTGCCTGTGGAGATCCTAAATTTGCCACAAAACACACGGATGCAGGCCTTCCCAAGAACTATTCAACTAACCTGTCAGGTTGGATTGAGCAATTATGAAAAGCTTGACGGCTCAATGTTCAGGGCGAGTATTGATTACTTGGATTCGGATGTCAATCAGGACAATAAGCTTAAAATATCGCTTACGCGTCAGCCTGTTTTTGTTCAGGCGGTTAAATTCAATCCCAAAACTGTCGAATATATTATCGAGAAGTAATGCGAAAGATTGGACTCACAGGTGGTATAGGAAGCGGGAAGACTACGGTCGCCAAGGTTTTTGCAAGTCTCGGAGCACCGGTATTTTTTGCGGATCCCGAGGCGCGAAAGCTTATGGAGTCTTCCCCGGAAATAGTCTCAGCCATTAAAAACAGCTTTGGTGAGCATGCCTATTCAAATGGCAACTTGAACCGTAAGTATCTTTCCGATATAGTATTTAATGATCCTGTTAAGCTTAAAAAACTAAACAGTATTGTTCATCCCGCCGTTCATCGGCAGTTTGAAACATGGTCGGCAGGCTACCCCGATGCACCCTACGTGATTGAAGAGGCCGCTCTCTTGTTTGAAAGCGGTGGGTGGAAACAATTCGACCTTGTCATTCTGGTTGTTGCCCCACTCAGTCAGAGAATTCAAAGGGTTATACAACGGGACGGGGTTTCTGTTGTTGATGTACAGAGCCGAATCGACGCTCAAATGCCTGATGAGGAGAAAATCCCTTTGGCACATTTCCTTTTTTTTAATGATGATCAAAATATGCTTTTAAATCAGGTGTTGGCATTTCATGAAAAAATGATTTCTTTAAATATTAAATAATTTCTGAGTGATGGGAAATTTTACCCGGTGGATAGCTGGAGGTTTAGGATGGGCCTTTTTTGGACCGATTGGCGGGGTCGTAGGTTTTGTGATTGGCAGTGTGGTGGAGGGTTCGCAAACTCGCACAGCCAGGATTGAACCGGGAAAAACCACTGTTGGGGATTTTGCGGTGAGTCTGTTGGTGCTCATTGCTGCTGTAATGAAAGCCGATGGGAAAGTTGTCAAGTCGGAGTTGGATTACGTCAAGAAATATTTTGTGCAGGCATTTGGCGAAAGCAGTGCTGCAGAAGCCATCATGATGCTCAGGGATATTCTCAACCAGCAGATTGATGTCAGGGAGGTGTCATATCAGATCAAGTCAAGAATGGACTATCCTTCCCGGCTTCAGATGATGCATTTGCTTTTCGGAGTTTCTTATGCCGATGGGAAAATTCATCCCGAAGAACTGAATACCCTGGAACAGATTGGCGGCTATCTCGGAATCAGCGCCAAGGATTTCGATTCCATCAAGGCAATGTTTATTGAAAACACTGAGGCTTCCTATAAAATTCTGGAAATAGAGCCTTCGGCAACCAACGAGGAAGTTAAAAAAGCCTACCGGAAGATGGCTGTGAAGTACCACCCTGATAAAGTTTCGTATCTTGGCGAGGAATTCAAAAACACTGCGAACGAAAAGTTTAAGAAGGTTAGTGAAGCCTATGACAAAATTAAAAAAGAACGAGGGATTGTATAACTATTGGATTGTATAACTATTAATTATTGAAAATCTTATGAATTTAAAGGACATTTTGGCCATTGCCGGTCACCCGGGACTGTTTAAGTTTGTTTCACAAGCTAAAAACGGTATTGTTGTTGAGTCGCTGATCGATAAAAAGCGTATGCCTGCTTATGCTTCGGCCAAGGTAAGTGCACTGGAGGATATCGCCATATTTACCGAAACTGCGGAAGCCCCTTTGGGAGATATCTTTTCGAAAATCTACGAGAAAGAATCCGGTGGTCTTGCGCCTGATGCGAAGTCCTCCCCCGAAATCCTGCTGGCATATTTTACCGCGATTCTTCCTGATTTTGACCGGAAAAGAGTCTATGCCTCCGACATTAAAAAGGTATTCAGCTGGTATAATATCTTGCACGGATTAAATCTTTTAAACCTCCCGGAGGAAGTTAAGACGGATGGGGATGCCTCCAGCTCTGCAAACGAGGGGCATCAAACAATCGGTGAGGATACAAAACCAAAAACAGCGAAAAAGCCTGCTGCAAAAGCAAAGAAGTAATTTGACTTAAGTCTTGGCCTTATCGTCAAATGCTTTCGACTTCTCCCAAATTTCATTCATCTCATCGAGATTCATGTCGCGAAGGCTTCGGCCCTTGTGAAGTGTTTCCTGTTCGAGGTAATTAAAGCGCTTTACAAACTTCTTATTGGTTCGCTCCAAAGCTGTCTCCGGATCGACATTGTAAAGTCGCGCCGCATTTATTACGGAGAAAAACAAATCGCCAAACTCATCTTCAATTCGGTCCTGGTTTCCCTCGGCAATAACCTCTCTGAGTTCGGCGAGTTCTTCGTCAACTTTTTCCCATATCTGTTCGCGCAAGTCCCAGTCAAATCCTACTGCCCTGGCCTTGTCTTGAATCCGGTTTGCCTTTATCATGGCTGGAAGCGATTTTGGCACTCCTCCCAGAACAGTTTTGTTTCCTTCTCGGATTTTGAGGTCTTCCCAGTTTTCGAGTACATCTTTTGAATCCTTAACACTTGTTTCTCCAAATACATGGGGGTGGCGAAAAACAAGCTTTTCGCTAAGCCCTTCGCAAACGTCAGCAATATCGAAATCGCCTGTCTCTGATCCAAGTTTGGCATAAAAAACAATATGAAGCAAAACGTCTCCCATTTCCTTGCGAATGTTTTTCATGTCCTTTTCAAGAATCGCGTCGGCTAGTTCGTAGGTCTCTTCGATGGTGAGATTTCTGAGGCTTTCGAAACTCTGCTCACGATCCCAGGGACATTTTTCCCTGAGTTCATCCATAATGTCGAGCAAACGACCAAAAGCCTCAAGTTTTTTTTCTCTGGAATTCATTTTTTTCTTTTTCTAATTGTTTTTATCCTTAAACTCGATCCGTACAGTTGAGTTTGTGTCGAGATTCAACAGTCGTGCAACATTTCCGTTGTTTATTGCAATTTCAAGGAGGTCAACCGAATTGAACAGGGCAAGTAGCTCACCAACCGGTACATCACTGTATTTATTGGAGATGGAGGTAATTTTGTAATGCTTGCTTTGAACGTAAATTTCAAAATTCCGGTTCTGTGACACTTTTTTGAACAGATCCCTGGAAATGTTTGTAACGGCATTCTGGTACGAATCCACATAAATGACACTTCCGGTAAGGGTTTGGTTTTCAATGGTGGGCCTGAACTGCATTCTTACGTGGAAAGTGTCCAGCTCGGTTCCCAATTCCGATATATCGGCCCCGTTTGCAAGTTGAGCGGCTGCATCGCAGAACACATCAAGGGCGGAGTGCGGATTGGATGTGTTTAACGGCAATTTGATTATTTTCTCTGCATTCTCGCCGATGATCAAACTAAAAACCCCGTTATCGGTTCCAATAAAGATGTGACCGTTTGCCTTTACCGCCAGGCATGGTTTTTCGGGGGAGGGTTCAGTATTTACAAAAAGGAGGTGTATGGTTCCAAGCGGGAAATTGGGATAAGCATTTCTTACGACGAAGGCGGCCTGCGTGGTATTGAAAGATTGAATTTTATGACTTATATCGATTATATGCGATGTGCCGCAGCGGCTCAGTAATTTGCCTTTAACGGCCCCAACATAAAAATCGCTGGTACTCCAGTCGGATGTAAGGGTAATTATAGACATTTTAAGGTCAGGAAGTAGGGTTTGTTGTATGGAAAAGTTAAAAAAAACACCTTAATTTGTGTTGTTCAAAAGTAATGAATATAATTTAAATTCATGATTGAGAAGATAATATATTTGGAAGGCATCAGTCCGCTGGATTTCCTGGGAGTCAATAATATTCGGTTTGACAGGATACGGCAGCACTTTCCCAAATTAAAGATCCTCTCGCGGGGAGATGAAATCAAAGTTAGCGGGGACGAGGCAGATATTGAGGTTTTTGAAGAGAAAATGGATGATATTCTTTCTTTTCTGCATCGTTACAACACCATAACGCTGGAAGAAATCGATGAGCTGCTGAATAGCGACGACTCCTCTGAAAAAGTCACCAAAACCGATGAGAAGGATGTTCTTCTTTATGGGGAGAGCGGAAAACCGGTAAGGGCGCAGACCACAAACCAAAGGGTATTGGTTGATGAATGCATGAAAAACGATCTGCTGCTGGCTATCGGGCCTGCCGGCACGGGAAAAACCTACACGGCAATAGCCCTTGCGGTACGGTCGTTGAAAATGAGGGAGGTCAAAAGGATTGTGCTTACGCGTCCGGCTGTTGAGGCTGGTGAACGTTTGGGTTTTTTGCCCGGCGACTTCAAAGAAAAACTGGACCCGTATCTTCAGCCTCTCTACGATGCGCTTAACGATATGATTCCTTCCAAGAAGTTGAAGACCTTTATGGAAGAAGGGGTAATACAGATAGCTCCCCTGGCCTATATGAGGGGAAGAACACTCGACAATGCTTTTGTCATCCTCGATGAAGCTCAGAATGCGACGGTCAACCAACTTAAAATGTTCCTTACCCGGATGGGGAAAAATGCGAAGTTCATTGTTACAGGGGATGTGACCCAAATCGATTTGCCAAAAGCTCAGGATTCGGGCCTTATCCTGGCCGAGAAAATTCTTGCGGGAATAAGGGGGATTTCAGTCATTCATTTCGATCAGAGAGACATTGTAAGACACCGACTGGTAAAATCAATTGTTGATGCTTATGCAAAACACGGTGAAAGCGAAAAGAAATAAATCTATACTATCAGAATATGAAACAGGCAATTGTAAAAACAAATTTTGAATTTCCGGGTCTCAAAAACCTTTATATTGGTAAAGTGCGCGATGTTTATAACATAAACAACTCATTGCTCATCATGGTTGTGTCCGATAGGATTTCAGCCTTCGATGTGGTTCTTCCCCGGGGAATACCCTTCAAGGGTCAGGTCCTGAACCAGATTGCCACCAAATTTCTTGATGCAACCCTGGATATCCTCCCAAATTGGAAGATTGCCTCACCAGATCCTATGGTCACTGCGGGGAGGCTGGCCGAGCCTTATAAAGTGGAAATGGTAATTCGCGGATATCTTACGGGACATGCATGGAGGGAATATCAGGAAGGCAAGCGAGAGCTTTGCGGTGAGAAATTGCCAGAAGGACTTAAAGAGCACGACAAACTTCCCGAACCCATCATCACACCTACCACTAAAGCGGCGTTTGGGCATGATGAGGACATCTCCCGCAAAGAAATAATTTCCAGCGGACTGGTTTCCGAATCTGATTATTCGAAGCTAGAGGATTTTACCCGCAAACTTTTTCAGAGAGGAACCGAAATGGCTGCCGAAAGAGGGCTTATTCTTGTCGACACCAAATACGAATTTGGGAAGGCCGGAAACGAAATTATTCTGATTGACGAAATCCATACTCCCGATTCTTCGCGATATTTCTATGCCGAAGGATATTCAGAGCGACAGAAAAAGGGAGAACAGCAAAAACAGTTGTCCAAGGAGTTTGTGCGCCAGTGGTTGATTGAGCGTAATTTCCAGGGGAAGGAAGGCCAGACGGTTCCCGAGATGACAGATGATTTTGTTGAAATGGTTTCGGAGAGATATATTGAGTTGTTTGAAAATATTACCGGCGAGAAATTCAAGCGCGCGAAAACGGATGAAATCGAAAACCGGATTTTCAATAATATCAACGAATTTCTTAAAACCTACAAATAATTCTACTTTGACAGCTTGGAAAAATCAACTTGTTTTGCCCTAACTACTTAAAGGGAACGGGTTGGTTTTTCCGACTGCCCTTTCTTTGTTGCCGGGAAGCTTTAGCAAAGAGCAGTAAGGGGCATTGAAAATGCCATTCTGTAAAAGCCGAATTAATATAAGTTATTTGCTTTGCCTGCTAATCGGGCACAGTATTTGAAACGGTGATCCTTAACCATTTTATTTGAACCTTTGTGCAACTTTATTCTTACATTTCATTAGTCAAAAAGAAAATGCAGCTAAAAAAACTAACAAGGATTGTTTTTGTAACCGGAATTCTTTTAAACTTCTTTTTGGGTGCATTCGCCCAGGTAATCGTTACACGCTCCGAAAACAAGGTTGTTATTGAAGGCAAGGTGTATTATATGCATGTGGTGAAAGCAGGACAGACACTCTATTCAATAAGCAAGGCGTATGCGGTTTCGGAGTCGGTTATAGCTAAAGAAAACCCGGGCGCAGAGCTAAGTTTGCGCATCGGACAGCTTTTGAAAATTCCTGTTTCATCCATCAATGAGATTCCAACTTCTCAGGCATTACCAGCCGATACAAGTTATCTCAAGCACGTTGTCAAACAGGGGGAAACCATGTATTCCATTGCGAAGCGTTACAATATTGATATTTTAGATCTGGAAGCTGCTAATCCCCAGGTTGTTAATCATGAAATCAAAATCGGGCAGCTGATTAATATCCCCCGGGAAAAAACCGAAACAAGCGCTGATGATTTTATTTATCACAAGGTCAGACGAAAGGAGACGGTTTACGGAATAGCCAGGATGTACAATATTTCTGAGGAGATATTGAAGAGGTATAATCCGGAGTTGCTTGTTAAGTTCCCAAAGAATGGACAAATGCTCAAGATTCCCCGGTCCGGGATGCTCAGTAATGTGCTGGCAACACCCGAAACTGAAAAGGAAGACAGCATGCAGATTGAAATATCGCTGTATGACACCGTGAAAATCGCAGCCAATTACAGTTATTATCTCGACAGTCTGCCTCCAATTTCCGGGAGAGACTTTAATGTTGCCTATCTGATTCCCTTTAATTACAGGTCTTTTGCTGAAACATCCCCTTCCGAGGTTCAGGGCAATACCCGAGATGACATAATCAGTATTGATAATACCATCAACCCGAACGATCAAATGCTGTCGTCCAGGAATTTCCTCGAATTTATGGAAGGAAGTCTTTTAGCGCTCGACAACCTTCGAAAAGAAGGTATTAAAGTGAATGTGTTTTTCTACGATACCCGGAAAAGCCCAACACGTACCCGCGAAATAATTAATTCGAGAGATTTCCGTAACATCGACCTTATCGTCGGCCCTTTTTATTCCTACAATGTCGAGATTGTTTCCGAGTATTCCCATGCTAACCGAATTCCCATGATTTCTCCCTTATCGGGAGAGATTGGTCAGATTGACAAGAACCCTTATTTTTTTCAGCTAAACACCGGTTTTAAGACCGAATTCGAGAGCCTGGCCGACTATGTGGCGCAGCAATCGGATAAGAACATCGTATTGATTCATAGTGCCGATAGTCTCGAGTTGATAAAGTACAATTTTCTGAAGGAAAACCTTCTCACAAGGCTTCGCCTTCAGTTTCCTCAGGACAGTCTGTTAATCAGGGAAGTGTTGTACGACAGGGCAAAAAAAATCAACTTGACTGATGTCGTCCAAAAAGTCTTATCGCAGGATAAACAAAATCTGGTAGTTATTCCTGAAACGGATGAAGCCTTTGTAAGTGCTGTGATCACTCAGCTGTATTTTCAATTGAAAAACTATGATATCTCTGTTGTTGGTATGCCCCATTGGAATACCTTTCAGAACATAGACCTTGTTTATTTCCACAAGCTCTCACTGACCTATTTCAGTCCGTACTATTTTAATTATGAATCACAAGTAGTTAAGGATTTTCTGAAGGATTTCCGAAAATCCTTTTATGCCGAGCCGGTAACACTTTCTAAAAAGGGAGGCTCGTATGCCTTTTTAGGTTACGATTTGAGCTACCATTTCCTCAAGACTTATAGCACACATGGAAAGCGGTTTATTCTTCATCTAAATGAAAATGATGGGAAAAACCTTATGAACAGCTTTTATTTTATGCCGATAAGTGAAAATGGAGGATTTGAGAACCGCTCCCTGATGTTGGTTAAATATACTGAGAACTTTGAAATCAAAGCGGAATCTTATGAAATTAAAACCCCTGTAATTATTCCCGAACCTGAAGTTTTGCCAGCAGAGCCAACTCTGTGGGAGTGATTCAATTTTCGTCAGCCTGCATCTTATTCGTACCGCAACGATTCGACCGGGTTTGAGTTGGCTGCTTTAATGGTTTGGAAATTAACCACAAAAAGAGATAAGATTGTTGTAATACCTGTTGAAAGGATAAATGGCCATAATGGGATTTCTGTGCGGTAAGAGAATTTCTCGAGCCAGAAATGCATAAGGAAATAGCTTACCGGCCAGGCAAGCACACCCGCCAGGCAAATCATTTTTAAATATTCAAGCGAGAGCCTTAGGCTAATTGCAAATGCCGAAGCACCCATTACTTTTCTTATGCCTATTTCCTTGGTCCTCTGCTCAGCAGTAAACGAGGCAAGCCCCAGAAGTCCTATCGATGCAATGAAGATGGCGAAAAGCGTGAGGTAGATTAGAATCCGGCCAATTCGTTTTTCCGAATAGTAGAAATTTTCAAAGAAATCGTTGAGAAAGTCATAGTCAAAGGGATGATCGGGGTTTAGCCAGCTCCAGGTCTGACCGATTTTCTTTAGGGTTTCTGCCTGCAGTTCGGGGTTCATCCTGATAAGAAGCAATTGGGGAGAGGTGTCGAGCAGGTGGATCATTATTGGATCAACTGTCTCATGGAGTGACTGAAAATGAAAATCCGCGATAACACCAATCACGACGTATTCGCGCCGCATGTTATAATCATCAGGGTAACTGGGCTTGATTTTTTTTCCGATGGGGTCACTCCAGCCTAATTTGTTTTTAAGGGTTTCATTTATCAGCACAGCATTGGTGTCGCTTGAAAAATCCTTCCGGAAACCTCTTCCCTCGTTAATTTTCATTCGCATGGTGTTTTCCGTGAAATCCTCATCTGCGTGAAAACTGAAAATCAGCCAAGGATCTTTTTCGTCAATTCCTTCCGGCGTAAACGAACTGCCTGTTAACCCTCTTCCGGGATAGGTTGTTGAAAGGCTTGCGCTCTCCACTCCCTCGAGCTTTAAAATTTCCTCCTTGAGAACCGAAGCATTGTCCCGCAGATCGTCATTTCGAAGCTCAACCGACACTACAGCCTCTTTGTCGAATCCAAGCTCTTTGGTCCTCAGGTAATCCAACTGAAGGTAAATAATAATGGTGCATATGATTAAACCGGTTGATATGGCAAACTGTATGAAAACCAAGATATTCCTGAGTTTCAGGTTTCCTGTTCTCCCAAGTTTCATGCGGTTTTGAAGAACTTTTACAGGCTGAAACGATGAAAGGTAAAAGGCGGGATAACTGCCTGCAAGAAAACCGGTTAGCAAGGCGATCGACAGAAACAACAATATGTTCCAGTTAGAAAGATAGTTTATGCCCATTTCCTTGCCTGTGATTTCATTAAACAGGGGAAGTGAAAGTTCGATTACCGCCAGGGAAAGAATAAACGAAATTAGACTTATCAATACCGACTCGCTTATGAATTGTCCGATCAGCATTGACTTCTGGGATCCAAGAATTTTGCGGATACCCACTTCTTTGGCGCGACTAGCCGATCTGGCCGTTGAGAGGTTCATGAAGTTGATCGAAGCGATCAATATGATACCCGTTACGATAGCCAACAGGACGAAAATATAGGCTAAATCGCCATTTTCTTTGATCTCGCCCAAAAAATCGGATTGCAAATGGATGTCGGTTATTCGCTGAGGGTAAATCCTGAGGTCAACGTTAACGCCTCTTTCGTTGTTTAAAATATTGTGAAGCAGAATTGTATCAAGTTTAGATTGGAATTCCTGCATATCTGCAATTTCATTCAATCTCACATAGGTATAAGAATTCAAGGTTTCCCAGTTCTCCATGAGTTTCTCGCCTTGATCCCAAATTTTGCTTTCCATTGAGATTAGAAAGTTAAAGCTTATGTGTGATTCGGGCGGCAGATCTTTGAAAATTCCCGTTACCACATAATCCCGCTGTTCGTTAATCTTTATGAGCTCACCGGTAGGGTCTTTTAATCCATAGTATTTTCGCGCAAAACTCTCCGATAAAATTATGGAATAGGGCAGTGCCAGCGACGAAACTTTATCTCCATATATCAGAGGGAAATTGAATATTTTAAGAAAAGAGGTGTCGGCATATAAAAAATCCCGTTCATAAAGCTTGTTTTCACCAATCTTCATCAGAAAGCTGGAAGATTCAATATCGAAAACGGTGGCGATCTCAACCTCAGGTACGTCTTTTATAAGTTTCCCTGCCAGCGCTTTGGGTGTAACGGCTGCCTGAAGATTATCCTCACCCATGGTCCCTTTGATTACGAGTCGGTAAATGCGGTCTGAACCGGAATGGAATTTATCGAAACTCAATTCGTCAAAGACATAGAAAAGGATAAGGAAACTGACCGAAAGCCCAATAGTCAGCCCCAATATATTGATTAGCGAAAAACCTTTTTGCCGTATGATGCTCCGAAAAGCTGTAACAATGTAATTTCTGATCATTACTAGGATTTTGGGTTTTTAGCCTTCTGATTTAGTTCAGAGACCCGAAACAATAAAAATTAAACGGCTCTGATTTCTTGCGGGAGACACAAAACTGTGCCCACTAATTATGCCATTATAACTAAGTTTCACAAATATAGGGTGATAGTAAATAATTTCACGCCGGTGCAGTCTGTTTTATTGTCCGCTTCTGTTGTTTTTTGTCCGGAAACGTACAGTTGTGCCCCCAAATCCTGTTCATTTCGGATTCTCTTTTCAGAAGGAAACTGAATGGTGGTTGCGAATGGGCAATGTTAAAATTAAGGAATAGGTTCAGTTATGGAGAGCCATTTTTGGATGTATTTGTTCACATCAAACTTTCGTTTACAGCCATTGTAATTCATGTATCTTATTTTTCCATACACCTGGCGTTCGGTCCAGGCCCGATCGTGCACCCCTCCGATCGACCAGGCGCAGCCCACATAACCGTTGGGGTCGCGCCCGTCGAGCTGGTATCTGTCGTTGAGGCGGATTGAGAAATCCAGAGCTTCTTCAGGGGATTGCGTCCATTCGAGAATTTTTTTAGCCCAATACATCCTCATATAGCCGTGCATTTTCCCTGACCTCACCATTTCCAACTGGGCGGCATTCCAGAGCGGGTCGTGAGTTCGTGCGTTTTCAAATTCATCAAAACCATAAAGGTATTCCCGTTCATCTTTTCGGTGCTCGTCGAGGGTCTTCCGGGCCCATTGCGGAAATCCCCCGAAACAATCATACTGATGGTTATAAAAGCAATAGTTATCGGATAGTTCCCTTCTTACAATCAATTCCTCGAGAAAACTATCGGTGTTGGGATTCCCGGGGATATTCTTAATGATTTCCAGTGCTGCCCGTTGGGCGGAAATATGCCCGAAATGCAGGTAGGGCGATAGGTGTGAGGTTGCATCCTCGTTGGGATCGTTTCTTTTTTCATTATACCTGTCAAGCTTCTGTTCCAAAAAAGTTTTTAATGCGATTTTTGCGGCAGCTGCTCCCGGCTTAAGCCACTCAACCGGCGGTACTGTTAGGTCGGGCAAGGGGAACTGAAGAGCTGATACCCAATCGTTTTCCGGTAATGGGAAAGGGGCTGGATTTTTCTGAACTGCAAGCAATGGAAATTCATCCAGGAAATCGTGCAGTTGCCTTTTGATTTTCGGGCGGAGGGTATATGCGCCAAACTCACATTTCTGACTGGCAATGCGACATGGGATAATATTATGGGCATCGATTTCGTAAACCGAGGCGGTTGTTCTTTTAAGCAGTTCGTCTTTCCACAGACGTTTTATCCGAAGCGGATCGAAATCGGTAACTACATGGCAGATGTTGTGTTTATCAATGATGTCAGCCAAAACTTCCGGGGGTGAGCCCTTTAAGAGATAGAATGGAATGTTCTTTAACCTCAGATTTGACTCAACCTCCTTCAGTCCACGGAGCATAAAGTCATAATGACGAAGTGTTGCCCCGGGGAAATTTGCGGCAAGGCAAAAGACTACCGCCAGAGGCTGCCGGAGTTCAACAGAGAGATTCTGCGCAAAATGCATTGCCCAGTTATCATCGGCACGTTGCTCCCTACTCATCCAGTACACTACAGGACCAACTTTTCCGTCTCCTTTTTTTAGAACATGCACTCTTTCGGTTTTTACCATTGAAAAGATTGTAATAATTGTTTGGAATCCTTTACTTTTGCGCCTCAGAAACAACTTACAAAAATACAATTATGGCGTTCATTACAAAGGAAAAACTATTTTCCGGCCAATGGTTTAAGAATTACCTGCTGATTATAATCGGTTCTTTCATTATGGCTGCAGGTTATGTTTTTTTTATCTCCCCCTATAAGATTGTTCCCGGAGGAATTTTCGGGATCAGCATCGTGATCCATTACCTTACGGTTGGGGTCTTCTCCTGGGCTCCCGATGGGCTTCCCATAGGTATTATGGGTCTTTTGATGAATATCCCTTTGACAATCCTGGGGATAAAAATCCTTGGGCCGAAATTCGGTGTCAAAACTGTTGTCGGAATGATTCTAGTCTCTGGGTTTATCGATCTTCAGACTTATTTCTGGGGAGATAAACCGCTTGTCGAAAACGACCCCCTGCTTGCTACCATTTTCGGTGGAGTACTGGTGGGTTTTGGTCTCGGGCTTATTTTTAAATCCAAGGCAACTTCAGGGGGGTCTGATATCATTGCGATGATTATTGCCAAATATACCCGGCAATCTCTTGGACAGCTTTTGATCTATGTGGATTCCGTTATCGTAATCGTGGGGCTTATTGCTTTTGGCGATTGGAAAATCCCCCTTTACAGCTGGATTGTAATTTTTATTACGGGAAAGGTTATTGATGCCACCATGCAAGGGGTGAATTACAACAAGGCCTTATTTATTATTTCCGATAAATACGAGGAAATCCGATTGAAAATCATCACCGATATGAGCAGGGGAGCCACAGCAATTCCCGTAAAAGGCATGTATGAAGGTCAAGAGCGCAATATGATTTTCGTAAACCTCAACCGTAGAGAGATGGCAATTCTACAGCAGTTTATTTGGGAGGTAGACAAAGAAGCATTCCTTACGGTGTTTGATGCTTATGACGTATTCGGGGAGGGATTCAAACCTTTGAGTGAGGGCTAGGTAGTTATCTTTGCTTCACATAATAGGGAAGAGTGCTGGTTTAGGAGATGTTTTTTACTAAAACAATGCTTCTGCCAATATCCATAAAAGCATTAATAAGATGGATCTCCCGATAGTTCTTTAGATCATCGGTTCTTATCTCCTTTTCTGTAAGTATATTCTCTGAGAGGTATTTATATCGTTTTGTCCCCTTTAAAAGAGCTGTGGTTGGGGTGTGGAATTGTTTGCCATCCCAAAAAGCAAGGTTGCAATAGGAACTGTCGGTAAAAAAACCGTTTTTCACGATCAGCACATCATCCTTATCCTCTTTGCGTGAAAAGATGCTTTGAATAGTGCTGCGGTCAAGGTATTTGTGATTGTAATCAATTTCGTTGTCAGTAACAATCTTCAAGGTTTTCACCGGACGTAATATGTAAGGCTCAAACTCAATGGATTCGATCGATGCGCCATAGATTAGCCTGCATTTCACTTCGCCTGTGCTAAATTCTTCAGGAACTATCACCCGGTTCCCAAGATCGATTTTTTCGGTTTGGCCAAACAGTTTAAGCCGGGAGGCATTGAACCGATAATTATGCCAGAAAATATTTTCGGCTTTTCCGTCAAGGATCCTTATGGTTTCAATTAACCGGCACATATATCTTATCGATTAGTTCCTGATATTCCTCCAAAGGGTTGCTTTTTGCGGTGATTCCGCCTCCGCTCTTATACACCAGTTTTCCAGCCTGATTCTCAATAAACCGGATCATCACTCCACTGTTAAGGCTTGCCCCGTTGAAGATGCCGAAAACACCGGTGTAGAAGCCCCGCTCATGATTTTCGGCTTGGCTAATAATATTGAGAGTTGATTGTTTTGGTGCGCCACAGATCGAGCCGGCCGGCAAAAGTTCCAAAATAAGATCGCCAAGCTTATGCCGGTGCGATGGAGGCAAATCCCCCGAGATAACAGAACTCATTTGTAACAGGCTTTTTCCGGATGTGTTTATTCTTTCGAGATAGCGGTATTTTTCCACCCGTACGTTAGTGGCTACCCTGCTCAGGTCGTTTCTCAGGAGATCAACAATGGTGGCATGTTCAGCTGTTTCTTTCTCATTTTGCATCAGAAGTTCCTCAGCCCTTTCAACTGAAGCGTCAATAGTACCTTTCATCGGAAACGTGCTTATTTTTCCCTGACTTATTTTCACAAAGCATTCGGGGGAGAACACCAGAAACTGGTTCCTGAACAATAGTTTATAGGGTGCTGAGGATACGCTGAAAATTTCACTTAGGCTCGCGTTTGCTTCAATGGGGGTAGAGCAGGTGAGGTTGGTAAGGTATGAATTGCCTTTTTGTATTTCAGTTTGAATCTGCAGGAAAGATTTCAGGTATTCGGCAAACGGAATGGGTTTCTTTTTTAGCCGGATATCAATTGTCACGCCCGGTTCAGTGGAATTGGTTTCCCCCTGAATATCGTAAAGTATGCCATGCGCCTGGCATTCTGCGGTTGGAAGCAGAATGGCGGTTTTTAATGGGTAATCAAGAATAAAAAAAAAGGCTTCGCCGTTTTCGGCCAAGGTATTCATCCTTTCTTTAAACTCATTCAGGTTTCTGTATTCCATCCGATCCCTGTTGTCAATGATGCCAATCCTGGCATTTCGCTTATTTGCTTACTGGCGGGAGCGCCTGCTGAAGCAGATTCTTGTCGAATTCGCTTATTGTGTTTTCGGCAAGGGCAAGCTCAGATTGAAGTTGCTTTCCGGAGAATACCTTTTCCGAGAACAGTTTTTGGTAATAACGAATACCATCCTTAAGGTTTGCAGCGAACTCATTAAAGTACTCAATCTGTTTCGCAGTAAAAGGTTTGGCCGTTTCCTCCATCTTGTTGCTTAAATACTCGAGGTAAAGGCCTAGCTCTTTAATAAACATATGCGGACGGTCGGTTCTTTTTATAATATTGGCTCGTCCATAGATATGGTCGGTCATTCGCTGAAGCGAGACAATTTCGTCAAAATATGCAGCATTTGGCCCAGGGCAAACAGCAACTGCTTTTCCTTCCAATTTGGTATCCATCTTGTTGATTAACAATACAGAGGTTCCAAGACCGTTGCAAATACAGGATTTGTCGGTTATAGCTTCGAATTGTGCCTTGTAGGCCTCGGGATCCATTTTGATGGAATCGAGTTCCTTGATTTTTTTCCGCTGGTAGACGCGTGAGGCAAGGCATATAGCTTTGTTTCCATATTCCTTGCTCAGTGATGCGTATTTTTTCACGCAGGCAGCGCCTGGTTTAGCTAATTCTATGCGTTTTTGTTTCTCAATATCCATGGTGTTGTTCCTTAAACTATTGAAAGGAACGCCAAGAGGAGAGATGTTGCTAACGTACAAATCTTTCTCCGTAGCCTTAGAAAGTAATTTGAGGGTATAGTCATCAATATTGCAGATCTCGGGAACCAGCATAAATGGGGTTCCCCATCCAACCGAGTCAAGATTGTATTCTTTTATGAGAAAATTGTGCTCTTCCGACGTGCCAACACCACCTTGGGCTGTAAGCTTCACATAGGGAACAGTTGAAGGTACGGTCTTGTTTTTCGCCTTAAGTGCAGCGGAATACATCTCGAAAAGGGTGTCGTTCAGGAACTGTCGGTTATCGCGGAACTCGGCAAGTATAGGTCCTATAAGGAATCCCTGGGTGGCAAATGCATGCCCGCCGCAGTTTAAGCCCGACTCAATTCTGTATTCCGAAATCCACAGTCCTTTTTTTGCAAGGAATTTCCCCTGGATAAGAGCCGAACGATAATCGCTTACTTTTAGGATGATCTTTTTCTTCATTTCCCCTTTTTCATTGGGAAAGAAGTCGTCGAAGGCTTCAAAGTAACTGTAAAGCCTTGGGTTCATACCTGCCGATAGAACGATTCCCGATTCGAGGCTGCTATTGGCAAATCCCCTGAGAGCGGCGTGGGCATCGTTAAACTCGGTAGGAAGCAGCTCGTCGCCCTTGTAGTTTTCCTTGTCGAGCTTGGTCATGATATTTACGTCGATGCTGCCGACGCTCAGGTTTTTATTGACCCAGTTACGCATTTCGGTAAGCTTGTGGCTCTTCATGATTTGGTCAAAACGGCCCTTTATCTCTGCCGAGTCGGGAAGCATGTTGTAGTATTTCTCGAGTTCCTCTCCTTTTTTAAGCAGAGAGTTCTTAACTTCCTCAAACTTCTGTTTAACAATGGTGTCCATCAGATCAAGGTAGGCTGTGATCCTTTTTGCCCTGAAATCCTCAATTTTATCGCTGATTTCCTGGAAGGGCAGGCCGAGTTTAAGGCTGTGAAATTCCCGCATCTTTTCTATCAGCATATCGTCAACCAACGATATAACCGAAGAAATGCCATATTGAGCCACTTTTATAGGGGTGTCGATGGTATATCCGATCCCCATGACTGGAATATGAAATGAATGATTTTGAATCGTGTTCATGTTTCAGAAATTTAAATTCACTTTAATCCGTGGCACAAGATACTATCTTCTTTCGTCTTTCGCACCGGATTTCTTTTTTCCTTTATTTTTTCGGGGGAGTTCATTCCAGTCCTGCTTTTTCACATCTGGCTTGGATATCTCCACCTGCAAAGGAATATTGTTATATTCAGAGTTGCTGAAAGAGTTGATGATGTCATTTTCGTGACGGCTGTCAACTTCGAAAAACGAGAAGCTTTTCAGGATATCGATTTTGCCAATTTCGATGTTGCGTTTACGGGTTTGCTCATTTATGAGGGATATCATGCGCCCTGCATTCATGCTGTCGCGTGAGCCCACATTAATAAAGAACCTGGAGAATTGCGATTTTTCTCTTCTCGAGTCGTCCTGGAAATCGTCCCGGGCCCGGCTCTTTTTTTCATCCTGGGAATGGTCTTTGGACCTGCTTTTTCTTCCTTCCTGAAAATCGTCGCGTGATCGGCTTCTTCTCCCATCCCTTGAAAAACCGCGGCTTTCCTCTTTGTAAACATCCCTGTCGGACTGATAAACATTAAGGTCGGGAGCATTCTTGTAGTACTCGAGAAAGCGATTGAATTCCAATGAAACAAGTCGTTTGATCAGGTTTTCGCGGTCGAGCCATTCCAACTTTTTATAAATAACAGGAAGGTATTGCTCAATACGGTTCTCGTCGACTTCGATATTTTCAAATTTATCGATCAGGTTGAAGAGCTGCTTTTCGCAGATGTCTTTTCCCAGAGGAACCGGTTTTTTTGTAAATTTCTTACCGATTATTCTTTCCAGTTCCTGAATTTTGCGGTTTTCACGGGTGTGTACGATGGCAATGGATGTGCCGTTCTTACTTGCCCTACCTGTTCTTCCGCTGCGGTGAATATAAACTTCAAGCTCATCGGGGAGGTTGAAGTTAATGATATGGGTGAGGTCGGTGACATCGAGTCCGCGGGCTGCCACATCGGTAGCAACAAGTATCTGTAGATGGCGAAGCCTGAAGCGGTTCATCACATGATCGCGCTGCTGCTGAGAAAGATCCCCGTGCAAGGAATCGGCATCATAGCCATCGGCAATGAGTTTCTCGGCAACTTCTTTGGTTTCCTGACGGGTACGGCAAAAAACTATACCATAAATATTGGGGTTAATGTCAACAATACGCTTCAGAGCTGCGTAGCGGTCTTTTGCATGAACCATATAATATTCGTGCTGCACGTTTTCAGCGCCGGAATTTTTCTTTCCAACCGATATTTCTGCGGGATTGTTCATGTATTTCCGAGCCATCGAGGAAATTTCCTTTGGCATGGTTGCCGAAAACAACAGGGTTTGCTTCTCTTTGGGAGTCTCAGCCATGATGGTTTCCAGATCCTCCTTGAAACCCATGTTCAGCATTTCGTCGGCCTCATCGAGAACCAGCCATTTAATGTCGTTAATTTTCAGGACTTTTCTGTTGATAAGGTCAATAGCCCGCCCAGGCGTTCCGACAACAATCTGGCAGCCATCTTTGAGGGCGCGGATTTGTTTCGAAATGTCGGCCCCGCCATAAACAGCAGTGGAACGAAAACCTTTAAGAAATTTCGAGTAGTTGTCCAGGTCCTTGGTAATCTGAATGCAAAGCTCACGAGTTGGACAAAGCACAAGAGCTTCTACCTTTTTTGAATCCATGTTGGCCAGATGAATCAGCGGCAGGCCGAAAGCCGCAGTTTTTCCTGTTCCCGTCTGGGCCAAGGCGATCATGTCGCCACTGGAATTTAAAAGGGCAGGGATTGTTTTCTCCTGAATAGGAGTAGGCTGTTCGAATCCCATTTCTTCAATAGCCTTAATCAGTTCCTCACGGATACCGGTTTCTTTAAATGTAAGCATTATAAAATTTTTGTTATAGACCCGGAGTTGAACGTATTTATAGTATTGACGGCAGGTCGCTGAGTAAATATTAATTTACCAGGATGAGGGTTTTGTAAAAAAAGACTTAGGTAATTCAATGCAAATACTTCCTTGTAAACAGGTTACAAAGGTAATGTTATTTTGATGATTTACAACATAAATAAAAAAAGCCCCGCAGTTTGCGGGGCTTAAGATTAAAATCTCAATAATAAGTACTTAAACTATGACAGTTTAACGTTTACTGCATTTAATCCTTTTTTACCTTCTTGTAAGTCGAAAGTAACGCGATCATTTTCTCTGATTTCGTCTACAACTCCAGAAACATGTACGAAATATTCTTCTTCAGTTTCTGTGTCTTTAATGAATCCATAACCTTTGGAGTCATTGAAAAATTTTACAATTCCTTCTTTCATTATAATATAATTTTAAAAATAATGCACAAATGTATGTGTTAAATATGAATTTTACTAATTTTTTTCACATTAAAACTAAATAAAACCTCTTTATGTATACTTAGTCTAAATTAACAGATTGTTAATAAGGCTATGTGAAACAAGGGTTTAGGCTTGAGAAGCGGGTATGTTTTTTCAATTGTTATTTTTTTGATTTCGGCTTGGGGAAGGGCTGTGAAATTTGGTTTGCTTTGACATTTAAAGTCGATTTTCCGGCAATCATCGTTTGAAAAAGGACCAATTAGGGCATCCTGAATCTAATTCTTAAAGGGTTCGGTCATGATCGCGATCAGCGAATCGATATCTGCTTTATTATTTATTCCGAGGCTTTCAACCCAGTTCCCATAAATGGCGTTGGGGAGAACAATAAGTTTCCGCCCGAATTCGTCTTTTCTGGCTGAAACAGTGCTGTCACGTTGCCGAAAATTTGCCGTGTCCTCATAGAAATCGCCGATATTGTCGCCAACAAGCATCACAATCCGAAAGTTTTCGGCTACTTTCATTCTCCGGGTTTCTTTGCTGTTTTCCTGCGTTCTTAAAAAGAAATGTAGGCTGTCGACCTGCGGGAAACCTTCGTCTTTCATGTTTTTGAGCGTGCCTTCATAAACCTGGTTCTGTTTGCGGTTGCTTATATAAAAGATGTTAAACCCTAGAGAATCGGCGAAATTCAAAAAATCAACCGCACCGGGAATCGGTTTTGCCAAGGCCAGATTGCACCATCCGTTCCAGAGGCTGTCATACGAAGCATTGATTTCATAGAGTCTGGCCTGATAAGGACTGTTATCCAAAAGTGTTTCATCTATATCCAGTACGATTGCCATTCTCTTTTCTTTTGGATTCTTTATTTTAAGCAACTCAAGATAGTCGGAAGCAGCATTAAATGCCTGATGGCTCAAAGCCTTATATTCTGCCGTATAGTAATTGTATAAAACTGCATTTACAAAATAGTCATTGGAAAGGGCTTTTTCCTTTTTTTTATCGGGGGAGTTAGTGTTTTGAATGAAACTGCAGCTTGAAAAATGGCCGAGGAAGACAATTGACAGAAATAGGCATGTTAGCTTGATTGATTTTCTCACGGGGATAAATTTTTTGTAAAAATACAGATTTCTTTTATAACCCCTTCCAATCATTTAATGCACTCCAGAGTTTTTTCGGCACGAACATTTCTCTTTCCAATTCCTGAGCTTTTTCGCGGAAATTTTCATGTCTTAATGGTAGCAATCAGTCTTTCTTTGCTATTTTTGCAAAAAAAAAATGTTGATTCTCTCGGTTATCTTGTTTATGGCGATTTTAGGAGCTGCGTTGTTCTTCACTTTTATAGCAGGCTTTTTCAAGGATGATGCAAAACCCGCTAAAAAGCTTTTTCCGCTTGGTTTCTCGGTAGACGCTCCTTTTTATATTCTGTTTTCCGGGTTGTTCCTCCCTTTCTTATTAATTGCAAGCGCATGGTCGCTTTATTACAGTTTGCGTTGGACTTTGTTGCTTTCATTTCTTTCATTGGTTGCATTGATTTATTCTTCCCTGAAATCCTATATATGGGGTGGGGCTAATCCTGGAAACAGGTTTTCAGTGGTTATTCAGATAGCCGGATTTATTGGAGGTGGGGTATCAATCATTATCCTGATCCTCCATTTTCAATAAAAGAGAACAGTAATCACAACTGAGGGTTTCTTCCGGAAGTGTTGACACTAACGGTCTTATTTATAGCTCATTTAAGATGCGTTTGTTGGTATGGGGTGATTCAGGATGGGATTAGAATTGTTTATTGTTTCCGAAATAAACAAAAGCTGCAATACTTTGTTATGTTTAAGATTCTTTGTGTCGGGGAAGTTCGTTTAGTATTAATTATAGTATCAATAGAAATTGGAAATGCAGGAAAACACAGTAAAATTTCCCAAGAGCAGTGCTAATGATTTTGTGAGCGTACTCAGAAAGCGTGTCTCAGACTATTTCGAAACCGGAAAAATCTCTCGATTTGCAAATTTCAGTATGGTTTTGAAGTCAGTAGCAATTTTGTCGATCTACCTTATCCCTTACTTTACTATATTAACCGCAGGAATTACTGATCCCTGGTCGGTTTTAGGCTTATGGATTATCATGGGGATCGGAAGTGCTGGTATTGGACTTTCGATTATGCATGATGCGAATCACGGATCCTATTCAAAAAACCAAAAGGTCAACAAGTTTTTGGGGTACCTCCTGAATTTTATCGGGGGAAGCGCGGTTAACTGGAAGCTTCAGCACAATTACCTTCATCACGGGTATACCAATGTGGATGGGATGGACGAGGATATCGATCCGGGTGTTGTTATGCGCCTTTCCCCTCACAAGAAAAGACTGAAGATTCATCGCTGGCAGCATATTTATGGATGGTTTCTTTATGGCCTGATGACACTCTCATGGGTTACAGCCAAAGACTATGCCCAATTGAAGCGCTACCGGGAAAAAGGTTTGCTTGTTAAGCAGAACCGCTCTTACCGCTGGCTCCTTGTGGAGTTGATCATTTCAAAGGCTTTTTTCTATGGGTATCTGCTGGTGCTGCCCATTATTTTCTCTGCAGTTGTCTGGTGGCAGACCCTCATATTCTTTGTCCTTATGCATTACCTGCAGGGTTTTATTCTTACTGTTGTGTTTCAGCCCGCTCATGTTATGCCTACAACAAATTACCCGTTGCCTGACGGAGAAGGAAACCTTGAAAACAATTGGGCAATTCATCAGCTGCTGACCACAAGCGACTTCTCACCAAAAAGCCGCGTTTTTTCCTGGTATGTAGGGGGATTGAATTATCAGATCGAACATCATCTCTTTCCTAATATCTGTCACATCCATTATCGGAAGATCTCGCACCTCGTAAAGGAAACCGCTCAGGAATACGGAATTCCCTACAATGTTCAGGTTAATTTTATTGTCGCCCTGATCAATCATGGCAGAATGCTCAAAAAACTCGGGCGGTGTGATACGGTAACGGCAATCTAAATCGTCAAAGCTGCTTTTTCCCTGTTTTTTATGGCAACGAGAACCTCGCGTTTCAGGAACCATACATTCAGGTCCTCCTTGTCGTCATACCAGTGATGATAAATTTCGAAACCCACGTATTGATAGAGTTTTAGATTTCTCTCCACCGTTGTCTCAATAAGGATCGGGAGATTGTATTCGAGGGATTTTTCATCCAGCAGGCTCCTGATTTCAGCCAGACCTCGCAGTCCCCTTATTTGTGGATTATTCCCCAACAACCAAACGTAAATATAGTCGATTCCCTGTGGACGCAGGCTCTCGATGTATTTCTCCCTCTTTTGAATACTTGGCGCTTTCGAGGGCTTGATGCAAAGCATGAACATCCTGAAATATCTCCAGAAATCGTAAAGGTTCATTTTATGGACGCTCTTTCTGTAATAGATCATTGAGGTGCTATGATCGGAAGAAATAAATACTCCATTGTATTTGCTTACAAGATCGTATGCGTATTCTGTCATGATCCTAAGCTTCTTCTCCGTGTTCCCTTTCTTTATTGTTCTTAAAACCCGGGGGTTATCCAGAAATGCTTTGGAAAGCATATCTACAATCATTTCTCTTTGGTCCATGTTGTTTATTTTGTGAAACCGACACCTTAAAAAGGTAATCAGGCTATAAATATACCCATTCCGGTTTAATAATGTGAAATCAATTCATGAAGATCTTATTTTCGGGATTTTTGAAGAACTATCCCAGATTTATTTCGTAACAAGTTTTAAATTATTTAATATATTGAGCAAAATTAAATGGGAGAATAAAAACGTGCGAAAATCAAGTTCAAAAATTTTATTGCTTCTGCTAAGCCTGATGCTCATCCTTCCTTCCAGAGGGCTGAATGCACAGATTTCATTTGCCAGAGGAGCCGAATATAAATTCCTGAAAGGAAAAGATGCTGTAACACTTTCCGCGACATGGAATTCCCCCGGGTTCAATGATTCCGGATGGGCTACGGGAATAGCTCCATTCCGCTACGGGGATGGCGTAGGAGGTACATTGCTGAGTGATATGCTGGATAACTATTCAACTTTATATGTAAGGGGGAGTTTTACTGTAAGCAATGCTGAGTTTATCGAGGAGATAACGATTGCTGCTGATTTTGACGATGGGTTTATCCTTTGGATTAATGGCAATATAGCGGCAAGCGAAAATGCTCCGTCCTCTCCCGCCTATAATTCCTTTTCTACAGACCTCAGGGAGTCGGGATTTTTAAGCACTTATACTGTCCCGGCAGAGTCGGTGAACTTAATCGATGGGGTTAATACTATTGCCGTCCAGGGGTTTAATACAACCCTTACAAGTTCCGATTTTTATTTCGACATGAGTATAAACGCTGAAACGACCTTGCCTCCACTCCCCCGAGTGGCGCACGAACCCGTTTTCAGTCACAAGGGTGGATTTTATGCTGTTCCTTTTACAATTTCAATTTCATCGCCTGGTCCTGAGTACACTGTAACCTATACCCTCGACGGCAGCAATCCGGAAACTTCACCTACCCGAATTCAGGCAGGAAATTCAGTGGACGTATTGATCGATCCATTATCTTCGGTCGGTCGCCCTATTACCCCTGCAGTAATTGTGAGGGCAGCGCTTACAGGAGGAGTCGATCTCCGGCCATCATTCCCGGAGGGGAGAACCTATATTTTTACTTCGGAGGTGATCCAACAGTCGGCTCCCGGGGACATTTGGCCCTCGACAAATGTAAACGGCCAGATAATTGACCTTCCAATGGATTCCAAGGTCGCAAACGATCCTCGGTATTCGGATAAGTTGGATTATAGTCTGAAAGCCATTCCAAGCGTCTCCATAATAACTGATATAAAAAGTCTGTTTGATCCTGCTTTGGGGATTTATGTCAATGCAGAAGGCCATGGCGAAGAATGGGAAAGGGAATGCTCGGCTGAATTGATTAATCCGGATGGAAGTGAGGGCTTCCAGATTAATGCGGGATTGCGTATTCGAGGCGGGTGGAGTCGGCACGACAACTACCCTAAGCATGCCTTCCGTTTGTTTTTTCGCTCCGATTACGGGGAATCAAAGTTGGATTACCCCTTATTTGGTGATGAGGGTGTTTCCAAATTCGACAAGATCGATTTCCGGTGTGAGCAAAATTATTCCTGGGCTAATGCGGGCTCGGGTGGACCTTCTGAACACAACACGGCTATCCGTGAGGTTTTCTCCAGGGATACGCAGCGCGACATGGGGCAGCCCTATTCGAGAAGCAGGTACTATCATCTTTATCTAAACGGAATGTATTGGGGTTTGTATCAAAGCCAGGAACGAACAGAGGCGAATTTCGCCGCCAGCTATCTCGATGGTGACGACAGCGATTACGATGTGGTTAAGGTAAATACGGAAAACTTTAATTATGTAATCGAAGCCACCGATGGGACACTTGATACATGGCAGACTATATGGAACCTTTGTTCCGTCGGTTTTGAATCAAACACGAACTATTATTTGCTTGAGGGCAAAAACAGTAATGGTGTAAGGGTAGAGGGAGCTCCTGTGCTTGTTGATATTGATAATCTGATCGATTATATGATGGTGATTTTTTACACCGGTAACTTTGACTCCCCAACCTCTTCTTTTGGCGGGAATAAGGGTTGCAATAATTTCTTCGCAATTTCGAATCGTGTAAAACAAGATCGGGGATTTATTTTTTGCGCCCACGATGCCGAACACTCGCTGATGTCTGATGCTCTGAGTCCGGGAATCGGGTTGGAGGAAGACCGGGTTAACCTTGCAAGTCGTACCGATGGCAATCAGATGGAGGTTTACGACTTTCAGCGCTTTCATCCCCAGTGGCTGCACGAGAAACTCACGAAGAATGCTGAGTACCGCATGAGGTTTGCCGATAGGGCTTATACCTATTTCCGTCCGGGTAATGTGTTGTCGCCAGAAGCTTGCAAAGCAAGATTTGACGCCAGGGCAGTCACTATTGAGGATGCAATTATTGCCGAATCGGCCCGATGGGGAGATTCCAAAGGAACCTTTCCGGTACGAACCAAAGACGATCACTGGATTCCGGAACTGAATGAAGTCCGAAGCGTGTTTTTCCCCGGCAGGGATCAGATTATTAAAGACCAACTTGAATTCGCAAATCTTTTGCCTGCCTTGCAGCCTTCTATAATAAAGTCTAATGGAGTTGCGGTGACTTCCGAAAGTATCCCTTTCGAGGGTTCAACGCTTATTGCTCTTAAAAATCCGCAAGCTCAGGGTCTTGTATATTATACTTTGGATAATTCAGATCCAAGGTCACCCGGAGGAGCAATAAGTCCCACCGCCATAAAATGGACCGAGGGAAACGATTTCACCCAAAATTTCTCTTCCACCCTAAAAACCAGAGTTTACAACGCAGGTATTTGGAGTGCAATGAACTTTACAACGCTTTTGAAAACCAATGAGGATTTTACAAATCTCAAAGTAACGGAGCTGATGTATCATCCCCCGGATATTATAAACGGAGTGGATACTGTTTTCGGCACATCCCTCGAGTTTATCGAATTTAAGAATACAGGAAACACCAATCTCAATATTTCTGGTATGAAACTCGATTCGGCAGTTCGTTGTGTGTTTCCTGAAAATACAATTTTAGGTCCACAGCAATTTTTCGTTGCCGCCTCAAAGCCCGGCGCTTTTACAAGCTTTTATGGCATGCCTCCCTCAGCCAATTTTTCCGGAAATCTGTCCAATGCAGGAGAATATGTTTTGCTTACCGACTCGCAGGGCATCCCTGTGATTTCCTTTATTTATAGCGATAAGTTGCCCTGGCCGGTTGAAGCTGACGGGGACGGAAACTCTCTTAATTCGGTTGATGTTAATCCAACGGGAAACCCTAATGACTACCGGTATTGGAAAGCTTCAAACGTAAAATTCGGCACTCCCTTCGCCAATGATGGGTTGGTAGCTGTTGAAGAGGCTGTTGTTGAAGATATTAATGTTGCAATCTACCCTAATCCCACAAGTGACTTACTGAACATTTCGTTCAATTCCGAAATGGAATATAATAATGTAAGAGTTAAGATATATAATATGGGAGGAGTATTGCTGTACCATAAAGAGTTGAACCCGGAAAGCCCAATACGATTAAGTGATTATGGTATAATCCCAGGGGTTTACCTGGTGCGATTGGAGGGAAAGAATTTTTTGATTTCCCGAAGACTGGTTGTTACTTATTAATATTAAATTCAGTTTAGGGGGATTGTTGATTTTTGTATAAAAAATTTCTAAAGGGCGTATCTAAAACGTCCTTTAGAAATTTATTGTTATGGATATTGATGTCAAAGCAACACGAAATGATTTCCAATCTAGGGAACAAGCTTTATCGATTTGTCTTCAATCATTTCCTGCAGCTGATTAAGCAATGTCTGCTCGTGCTTATCAATGTGGGAGTCTTTGGATGCCTCATTGAGGATCATATCGTATTCATGTCTCGTAAGCTTGTGGTCTTCAATAGCTTTATCGATTAATTGTCGCAGTTTTTCAGCGCTTTCACTAAGTTTCATATTGGTAATATTTGCTGTTAATGGTTTATCTTAAAGATGAACAATTTAAGAAACTATTGGTTTACCTCAAAGCGTAATTTTTATTTATTTTGAGGAGGTGTAATTTATTTTTAGAGTCATGGAAATCCATTCACTCCATAAAATTTTAGTCGTTTGGCCGGGTATATAAACCCAGTTCTGTTTTGTTCGTGGGTTTTCTTTTCCAACCTCTCTGCTTTAAAAACACCAAAAAAAGAGTTGCCCATTGGGCAACTCTTTTTTGAATGAGGTACTTACTATTTAGAAATTACCAGTTGCTTAGTAACTATTTGATCAGCAGTTACGAATTTGAGAAGGTAGACTCCTGTGGTCAGGGCTTCTGTATTCCACGTAACAGAGTGATTACCTGCATCGCTTCTGGTTTTAACCAGAGTTTCAACCTTCCTTCCCAATTGGTCAAATATGGATATCTCGATTTGCTGAGGCTTTGTAAGTGAGTAGTTGATGTTGGTGTAATCGATAAGCGGATTCGGATACACGTTCAGGTTAAAACCTGTCTCTTCGATTTCATCTACTTTCACGCCGTATTTGGTATAAACAAGCCTACAGCTTTCGTCTGACTGTCCACTTACAGGATCAGAGATTCTCAGGCAGACTCTGTATTTTCCCGGAAGTGCATAATAGTGGGTAACAATTCCTGAGGTTGAATCCATAACAGTAAAGGCGTCCTTTTTAATTTGTTTATCGCCAAAGTCCCATTCAACTGTTGCTCCATCGCCAGAACTTGCACTAACAAGGTCAACAGGGTAACCGGCACGCTTCTTATCGGGTTCAAAAGCCTCATATCCAAATGA
>CAMAZH010000009.1 GCA_945863035.1 Chitinophaga pinensis
CCGTTACCGCCAAACGTTCCGTTGCAGCATATGATATTAAAGTCTTAATAAATGCTTTTTTTTAACACACTTCTCATATAAGAATTATTTTTATTATATTGCACCCTTTCTGTGTTAATGTTTCTTTTTTGGAGTATAAATTATTTATTAATATTTTTGATTGAATTTTATTTTAAATTTCAGAAACTTTGGCCGGAAGTTTGCAGTTGGATTGATAATAAAAAAATTTACAATGAAAAAAATTGCTTACATTCTTGTGTTGGTATTTACCTTAGGTATACTGATGACGTCTTGCAATAAAAAAGCAAATTGTCCTGCTTACCGCGGTCAGATAGACCAAGAGCAAGTTGAGGTACCTCAAGCTTAAATAGCAAAACAGGTCTTCTCCTGTTTTTTGAACTGATATTGCAGAATATTATCGGGAATCAATTCCGGATTGTAGTTTGCAATATTTTTATTTTATGACCTTGTTCATAAACTGTTTCCTCTTATCTTTGTTTCAGGGTAGTTACTTATTTACCTTATAATCGATGCTGAAATTTCAGAAGTTATACGCTATTGTGCTATTTTCTTTTTTTTCAGGATCCGCTTTTTCCCAAGGGGAAATTGACGAACAGCCCAAGATCATGCTGAAAAACGAGAAATCCGCAGCCCTTTTCCTGACTTCAAATGGAATAGGCGCCGGCTTGCGTTATGGGCAGAGAATTAACGCAAGAAACCAAACTCTATATGATTTGGATTTAATGAGTGTTAAGCACCCGAAGGAAATCAAGCTAACAAGTAATAATAATTACTACTCGAGCAGAAGTTTTGTTTTTGGCAAACAAAATAGCTTTTTCGAACTAAAAGGCAGCATTGGTAAGCAATATGAGATGTTCAGAAAGAACGACAAAGGCGGCATATCGATTAGGTATTACTATTCAGCAGGGCCTACCATAGGAATCCTAAAACCAATCTATTACGAAATACGCTATTACTCCCCTCCCACCTATCCCCCTGACCCAAACTACAAACCCTACGAAACCGAAAAATTCAACACTTCCATCCACTTATCCAATATTAATGGACGGGCATCGTTTTTCAAAGGTTTTAACGAATTATCCATCGTGCCCGGAGCCTCGGCAAAAGTTGGTTTTAGTTTTGAATATAGCCGGGAGGACGCAATAATTCATGCTATCGATGTCGGAATTGGCATGGATGCCTTTCCTAAACCGATACCAATTATGGCTACTCAAAACAATAGTTTTTTCTTCCTAAACCTTACAGCCGGTTATCGTTTTGGAAAAGTGATCGATGTTAGCGATGCTGCCAGAGCAAAAAGTTTCAAGCAGCGCCGTCAGGAGCAGAAGCTGAGCCGTCGGATTTCAAAAGATCAAAAAAAGAACGAGGGAAAACTGGAAAACTACTAAGTTATAATCTCTTCCTGACCCATTACTTTTTATTCCCGACAACTCTTTTCATTAAACCCCTTACTCCTTTTTGACCCAATTCGATATCTTTTCATTTCCCCGTCAAATTTCACTTTGAGTATTTATTTATTTTTTCTAAATTTGCGTCCGGATAAAGAAAAGTAAAAAATAGAATTCTATTTACATAAATCATTAATTATTAATATTATGGCAAAAATTAAAGTTGGTATTAACGGTTTTGGCAGGATTGGCAGACTAGCCTTCAGAGCCGCAATGAAAAGAAGTGATATTGAAATTGTTGGGATCAACGATCTGATCGATGTTGATTATATGGCATACATGCTTGAATACGACACAATGCATGGGAAATTTGACGGAACTGTTGCAACAAAAGAAGGACAACTTATTGTAAATGGTAAAGCAATACGCGTTACTGCTGAACCTAAATCCGAAAACCTGAAATGGAACGAAGTTGGTGCTGAGTATGTTATTGAATCTACAGGTTTATTTCTGACAAAAGAATCAGCTGCCGGTCATATTGCTGCCGGGGCAAAAAGAGTTGTAATGTCAGCTCCTTCAAAAGACGACACACCCATGTTCGTTATGGGCGTAAACCACAAAACATACAAAGCAGATATGCAATATGTTTCCAATGCATCCTGCACAACAAACTGTCTGGCTCCTGTAGCAAAAGTATTGCACGATAATTTCGGCATTGCTGAAGGCTTAATGACTACAGTACATTCAACGACTTCTACTCAGAAAACAGTTGACAGTCCTTCGAAGAAAGACTGGAGAGGTGGCCGTGCAGCTGCCGGTAACATCATCCCTTCCTCAACAGGTGCAGCTAAAGCTGTTGGTAAAGTAATCCCCGAACTTAATGGCAAACTTACCGGCATGGCGTTCCGTGTTCCCACACTTAACGTATCCGTGGTTGATTTAACGGTTAAGCTTGTTAAACCTGCATCATATGACGCTATCAAAAAAGTCATGAAAGCTGCTTCAGAAGGCGAGCTCAAAGGAATTCTCGGATATACCGAAGATGACGTTGTTTCAAGCGATTTCATGACCGATCCCCGAACTTCGATATTCGATGCAGGTGCAGGAATCTCACTGAATGATAATTTCGTGAAGGTTGTTTCCTGGTACGACAATGAGTGGGGTTATTCAAACAAACTTCTTGATCTGATTGCACATATGGACACTGTGAAGTAATCTGAGTTTATATTTAAAATTAAGGCTGTTTGCTTGTGCAGGCAGCCTTTCTTTTTTCATGTCGTTAACGTGTCATGATTTCCTGAAGTATCAATCAGAGTTTTGGTTGGGGTTTAATAACAAACGGAATTTGACTTTAAAGGAAGAATCTGAAAAATCCTCAATTCAACTCCCCCTAGTGAAATCAAAAAGGAACAGAGAAACAAATAAGGTTTTAAAACAGTCGATGTATATAACTAAATGGAAAGACGAATTAATAAAAATCAACCATCTTAAAGGGTATCTTAATTGTGTTTTTATAATGTTGTCCCAATTCCAGTATTGATTCATCATCCTCTTCATAGAACCAGTTAACTGTGCATTCACAACCCTGATCGTAATGCACTTTTGCAACTCGCAGGAGTTCGAGCATATATTTCGATGAGCCGCTGTTAATGTATTCCAGCTTAATATCAATGCGGGTTACTTTCTGCGGATTCTTATAATAATCCTGAAGTTTTTGTATAATAATTTCAAAGTACTCTCCCGGATCTTCAGGGATAGACCGGCCCTCAATCCTAAGGATTCCTTCGGAAGGAATTAGTTCTACTTCCGGGGTGTTGAAAGTTCTTTTGATGTAAAAATCGTCCATACAATTACTCATTTATTTTAAACGACAATGCTATTCGTACCTTAGAGCTTCAATCGGGTCTTGTTTTGCTGCCTTTTCTGCCGGGAAATAGCCTGAAACTATTCCAACCACAAAACATAGAAAAACGCCCAAGCCAATCCATTCCCAAGGTATTACAAATGATGTTTTCAAAAACAAAGAAACAACATTTCCTATTAAAATCCCAAGGATTATTCCAAATGCTCCCCCAAGCTGCCCGATTACAATTGCTTCAAAAAGAAATTGCTGTTTGATAATCCGGGATTTCGCTCCCATGGCCTTTCGAATCCCGATTTCACGGGTTCGCTCGGTAACCGAAACCAGCATAATATTCATGAGTCCGATTACGGCCCCAAACAATGTAATCACTCCAATAACGATGGCTGCAAACCGGATATTCTTAAGGCTGGATAAAAGGATTTCAACCAGAGTGTCACTCTTGTTCAGGTTAAAATCGCTTTCATCTTTTGGATCCAGGTTTCTCACAATCCTGAAAACACCTTCAGCCTCACCAATTGCGGCATCCATTAAAACTGCGGAGTTCGGCTTTATGTTTATGGAATAGTTCATGTTGGGCCGTGAAAAATACTGCCTCATATTGCTGTAGGGAATGATGCAAAGATTATCTGTGCTCATACCCATACTCGATCCTTTGGTTTTTAGGGTTCCAATGACTTTATAACGCCCGGAACCAATGGTTACGATCTTATCAATGGGATCAATTTTGTTTGGGAACAACTTGCCTGCAATTTCGCTTCCTATTACAACATAATTCCTGTTATTCGCAACATCATCTGCAGAAAAGTTTCTTCCCTGTTCTATCTCTAGCCCTGCAGTGTTCACGTATCCGTCATCGGCACCCACAACCGGAATATTTGGGTTGGTCTTATTGGATTCATACTTGACGGTTGCCATTCCCGTTGCCCATGCCCAGATTGAAACATCTGCAGGAAACACAAATTTCTCTTTAAATGCTTCTGCCTGTCGGTAGTTGATGAACGAGTAATTTTTTTTACGTCTTTTCTGGTTGCCAATCTGAATGTTCATACCGCGGCTTTCAATCACGAAAGTGTTGGCACCCATCCGCGTCAGCTGATTTGTGAAGGACTTTTCAATGGAGTCTATGGCTGTCAGTATTCCTACAAGAGCCATAATCCCAAAAGCGATAATAAAAATGGTAAGTATCGTCCGCAGCCGGTTGGTGCGTATTGCCTGAAGCGACACCTTCAGATTTTCGCGAAACATTGCCCCTTTTATCATCTGCTTTAAAAACTTTTTTTTGTTTTCGTTGATTCCCAAAATCCTTAATACACTGAAATTCATCAGATATTCAATTTCGGGGGATACAGAATCCAATCCCCTGAATTCCCTTTTAAAGAATTTAAAATTAAGAAATTCTGAACAATATATGCATTAAAACGTCTAGTAATAAAAACTAGTATTAAACTTTCTAATTGTTTATGTAATTTCGCACTGAAAAAAATTAAAAATCAACCCATGGCATTTGACATTAAAATGATTCAATCCGTTTATGCCGGAATGGCAAAAAAGATTAATGCTGCTCGCAAAATCAATAACCGGCCGCTCACCCTAACTGAAAAGATACTCTATTCCCATCTTGATGAAGAAAGCACATTAAAAGCTTATGCTCGCGGCGAGGATTATGTCAACTTCATGCCCGACCGCGTTGCCATGCAGGATGCCACCGCTCAGATGGCCCTTCTCCAGTTTATGATGGCAGGCAAAGATACCGCAGCCGTGCCCTCAACAGTTCATTGCGACCATCTTATTCAGGCGAAAGCCGGAGCCGCCCAGGATTTAGCTCAGGCACAGTCGAACAACAAGGAGGTCTTCGACTTTCTTGCTGATGTGTCCAACAAATATGGTATAGGTTTCTGGAAACCCGGTGCAGGTATTATTCACCAGGTTATTCTCGAAAATTACGCCTTCCCCGGAGGTATGATGATAGGAACCGATTCCCACACTGTCAATGCCGGCGGACTGGGCATGGTTGCTATTGGTGTTGGGGGCGCCGACGCAGTGGACGTTATGGTTGGTATGCCGTGGGAACTGAAATTCCCAAAGCTTATCGGAGTTAAACTCACAGGAAAACTAAGTGGTTGGGCTTCCGCGAAAGATGTTATCTTAAAGTTGGCCGGAATCCTTACCGTCAAAGGCGGAACAGGTTATATCCTCGAATATTTCGGAGATGGGGCCAAAACCATTTCATGCACAGGAAAAGGAACCATCTGCAATATGGGTGCGGAGATTGGTGCAACCACCTCCCTGTTTGGCTATGATGAGAAAATGAAGAGATACCTTGAGGGCACGGGAAGAACTGATGTTGCTGCACTTGCCGACTCGGTAGCTATAAATCTGACTGGTGATCCGGAAGTGTATGAGCAGCCTGCCAAATTCTTCGACCAGGTGATCGAAATCAACCTTTCTGAGCTCGAGCCTCATATTAACGGACCCTTTACACCCGATAAAGCATGGCCTCTCTCCCGGTTCGCCAAAGCTGTCAGAGAAAACGATTATCCATCCCGTCTCGAAGTAGGGCTCATCGGCTCTTGCACCAACTCGTCCTATGAGGATATCACTCGTGCCGCATCCATAGCAAAACAGGCAAAAGAGAAAAACCTGACTGTTAAATCGGAGTTCACAGTAACTCCGGGTTCTGAGCTTGTTCGCTTCACAATACAACGCGACGGCCTTCTTGACATTTTTGAAAATATCGGGGGAGTTGTCCTGGCTAATGCCTGTGGACCCTGCATAGGACAATGGGCTCGTCATAATGCAGACAAACAGGAAAAGAACTCTATCATAACCTCATTTAACCGGAATTTCGCGAAACGAAATGATGGTAACCCAAATACATTTGCCTTTGTGGCCAGTCCTGAAATCGTCACTGCCCTTGCGATAGCCGGCGACCTGACTTTTAATCCCATTAGTGACTTTCTTGTCAATGAGAAGGGCGAAAAAGTCAAACTCGACGAGCCCCAGGGAATAGAAATGCCTCTGAAAGGCTTCGCCGTGGAAGACAACGGATATCAGGCTCCTGCTGAAGACAGCAGCAAAGTCAGCATCAAGGTCGCACCCGATTCCCAGAGACTCCAGCTCCTCGCTCCTTTTAAGGAATGGGAAGGTACAGACATAGCCGGGCTCAGACTTCTGATCAAGGCAAAGGGTAAATGCACCACCGACCACATATCCATGGCCGGCCCATGGCTTAAATTTCGCGGACATCTCGAAAACATTTCAAACAATATGCTTATCGGGGCCACAAACTTTTTTAACGAAAAAGCAAACCTGGTTCTTAATCCGTTTGATGGCAATTACATCCCGGTTCCCGAGCTTGGAAAAGTCTATAAATCCAAAGGCCTTGGCTCACTTATTGTTGGCGATGAAAACTATGGCGAAGGGTCGTCCCGTGAACATGCTGCAATGGAACCACGCTTTTTAAATGCCCGTGCTGTACTTGTAAAATCATTTGCACGTATACATGAAACCAACCTGAAAAAACAAGGCATGCTCGCTCTAACATTCGTTAACAAGGATGATTACAATCGGATCCTTGAGAATGATGTATTTGAAATTAAGGGTTTAACAAGTTTTGCTCCCGGTAAAGACCTTGAACTGAAAATCACACATGCCGACGGTAGTTCCGAGAGTATCGCTATCGCCCATACCTACAATGAAAACCAGATAGAATGGTTTAAGGCAGGCTCGGCACTGAATTTAATACGGAAAAAGCAAGGGAAGTTTTAAATGAAACAGTGCAGCCCTTCTGGCGCAATAGCGGTAAATGGTATGGCTGCATTCATTTGATTTTTGCGATACTGCTTTTTCAATGAAAAAGATATGGTTCCGAAAAAAACTATTCCTTTTGCAATCCAAGAGTTTATGCCTTTATATTATTAGCAATCAGCCTTAAAATCATTTTTAAACGTGTCCCTGGAAAACAAAATAGCCGCCTTCTCAACGCTTGGGAAGTTTCTTAAACAGTTCGATTCTTTGAGCTTTATGGAACATCCCGACCTGACCGGGATTAACGGCCAATTTGCCGGGTCCTTCCTTCACGCCATCAGGGAAGCAGAAATTCACAACCCATGGTTCACAAGGGAATTTATCCTCACCTCGTTTTCAGCTTTGGCCGAAATGCTGCAGGAAGAAAACATCAGGGTCTGGCTGGCAAATTACCCTGAATTGAAGAATTCTCAAGGGGGAAAACTGAGGGTGGGCATTGTAATGGCAGGAAATATTCCACTGGTTGGATTTCACGATCTCCTTTCGGTTTGCTTTTCGGGGCACATCGCGATTGTGAAAATGTCATCCAAAGACCAGAAACTCTTTCCTGTACTTCATGAAATACTTTGCAAACTGGATCCCGATTTCTCCGAATCTGTGATTCTTGAAACCCTTGCATTAAAGAACATCGATGCCGTAATTGCAACAGGAAGCAACAATTCCGCCAGGTATTTCGATTATTATTTTGGGAAATACCCCAATATTATCAGAAGAAACCGAAATTCAGTAGCCATTCTCGAGGGAGATGAAAGCCCACAGGAGTTTAAAAGTCTGGCCGATGATATCTTTTTGTATTTCGGAATGGGTTGCAGAAGCGTCTCAAAAATTTTTATTCCCGAAGGATTCAATATTCCCCGCATGCTGGATAATTTTGAATCCTATTCGTATCTTTACAACCACAATAAATACGCTAACAATTACGATTACCACAAAGCAATATATCTGGTAAACCTTGTTAGGCATCTGGACACCGGATATTTATTGATGAAGGAAGATACGAGCTATTCAAGTCCGGTAGGAGTTGTCTTTTATGAGTATTACAATTCAACATCGGCACTCACATCCAGGCTTGAATCGGACAGTCAACAAATCCAATGCGTTGTTGGCCGTCCCGGAGTCTTTAAACAAAGCATTGGCTTTGGCAAAAGCCAGAGTCCGTCGTTAACAGATTATGCAGATAATGCAGATACATTAATATTTTTACTAAACCTGTATAAAAAATAGTTATGGTCTTTAAGTTCAGATTATTATCCAATGAAATAAAGGATTTTGTCAGGGATATTGAAATCCAGGCAAATCAAACTTTTTTTGATTTTCACAAGGCCATCCAGGATGACCTGAATTTTGACAGTTCCCAGATTGCATCCTTTTTTCAAACCAACCAATTATGGGAAAAAGAAAAGGAATTCATACTTTTCGATATGTCGGATGTGCCCAATAATTCGATGATCGCGATGGATCAGGCCAGAATGAAGGATTTTGTTAAAGACCCCAAGCAAAGACTCATATACATTTTTGATGTTTTTAACGAACGAGCTCTTTTTATCGAACTGGTTGATATGCAGGAAGAGGATCGCTACTCCGATTATCCGGCCGTTGTATTCTCCAAGGGCCTTGCACCCCAGCAAATACTCTTTGGAAATCGGGATATCGGAACTATTATCGACGAAGATAATTCGGACTTCAACTTCTCCAATCAGTACGACGAAAACGCCAAAGAAGGACTTCCCGGTGAGCTTGACACCAATGAAGACGAAGACTACCCGGACGATGGCCCTTCCGAATACAACGATGACGAATCCGACAGCCCACAGGATGAATAAAGAGCTCATTGTAATTGCCGGACCTACAGCTGTTGGAAAAACAACGCTGAGCATAGCAATTGCAAGAAGTCTCAATACCGAGATTATTTCTGCCGATTCCCGACAAATCTATAAAGAGCTAAAGATCGGAACTGCCGTACCTACTGTCGAGGAACTATCAGCGGTTAAGCATCATTTTATTCAAAAAATTTCGATTCATGAATATTATAATGCCAGCAAATACGAAGATGAAGTAAACCTACTGCTTGAAAACCTGTTTCAAAATCATGATAAGGTTATCCTATGCGGCGGTTCGGGCTTGTATATTGATGCGGTGTGCAAAGGGATAGACATGCTGCCGGAAATTGATCCTGTTGTGCGGGAAAAAATACAGCAGCAATTTAATAAAGAGGGAATTGAAAGCCTGTTGGAAGATCTTTTGAAACTTGACCCCGACAGCTTCAATAAAATAGATCTGAACAATCCCAAGCGAGTTCAAAAAGCATTGGAAATTAGCATCATAACAGGAAAACCATATTCCTCCTTTCTTACCTCCCCCGAGAAAAAACGCGCCTACAATATAAAAAGGATTGCCCTTGACATGAATCGGGAGGAACTCTATGAACGAATCAATTCCCGGGTTCTTAGGATGGTTGATGAAGGATTGGTTGATGAAGCCCGGGCGCTCTATCCAATGCGCTACATTAATGCGTTGAATACTGTTGGTTATAAAGAATTGTTTCAATACTTTGCAGGCGAACTGAGTCTCGGGGAAGCCATTGCTAAAATACAATCGAATACCCGGAATTACGCGAGGAAACAACTTACCTGGTTCAGAAAAGACAAAAGTACCAAATGGTTTCATCCGCTTGATTATGTATTAATTACAGATTATATAAATGTTTAAATAAAAAAGTAAACCTTTGGGAAAAGCAAATAAAACCGCTATGCGCGATTACATGTCGATGGTGAAATTCGGCCACACCCTGTTTGCAATGCCCTTTGCACTAACCGGTTTTTTTTTGGGAGTAATGAATACGGAGGAACCCCTGAGTTGGAAACTGCTTGTTCTGGTTGTTCTTTGTATGGTCTTCGCGCGGAACGCAGCCATGGGTTTCAACAGATACATCGATCGTGATATTGACAGCAAAAATCCCCGCACATTCAAACGCGAAATCCCTGCCGGAATCGTTAAAGCGCGCTCCGCTCTGGTATTCGTTGTGCTCAACTCCCTCCTTTTTATTGCATGTACCTGGTTTATCAATCCAATAAGCTTTTATTTATCGCCTATAGCTTTGCTTGTTGTTTTGGGCTATAGTCTCACAAAGAAATTCACGAGCCTTTGTCACTTTGTTCTTGGGATAGGTCTGGCTCTTGCCCCTATTGGTTCTTACCTTGCCGTTACAGGAACTTTTGATTTGCTGCCAGTGTTCTATTCACTCCTGGTATTGTTTTGGGTTAGCGGATTCGATATGCTCTACGCACTTCAGGACGAGGATTTCGATAAAAGCATGAACCTTCGATCCATTGTGGTTTTGCTTGGCAAAAAAGGAGCCCTCAGGCTTTCTGGCGCCGTTCATCTCCTCTCCGCCGGATTTGTTTTGGGTATTGGCATTCTGGCCGGATTTGGCATTTTTTACTGGATAGGTTCGATTATTTTCGCGGGATTGCTGGCATACCAACATATGATTGTAAAGCCCGATGACCTGAGTCGCGTGAACCTTGCCTTTTTTACCACCAACGGGATTGCCAGCGTTGTTTTCGCAGTTTTTAATATAACGGATATTTTATTGCGATAGCGTTCCCTTTGAAACGCTTAACAGGCAGGCGCGACAGCTAATCGCTTCTCCCCTGTTCTTCCCCCACAGCTTTTTGGCAATCGGTCTTTTGCCTAAAGCAAAAATGCCTATATTTGAACTTAAAATATCCTATTATGAAAAGTTTCCTGCTTCTTGGCTCCTTCATAATCAGCAGTTCGATGGTTTTTGCCCAAGCTGATCCCTATTTGCTTAACGATTTCAAAAAAGTTAACAGCCCGGCTGTATGCGTATCATTTTCCCCCGACGGTCAAAGCCTCATCGCAGGCTATAACGACGGTAACGCCCGAATAATTAATATTTCCAATGGGAGTTACGGCGACGCTTTCGGCGGGCATTGGAAGGGTATTAAAGCTGCCGGGATGTCGTCTAACGGCAAATTCATTTTCACGGCCGGTGACAACACTCTTAAATGTTGGACCCCCGAAGGCCAACAACTTTGGGTAAACAAGGAAATGACCACCACTATTATGTCTGCAGACCTCGATACTTCAGGAAGATATATCGTTACAGGCGAATTCAATAAAACATTTAAGCTGTTCGATGCTTTAAATGGCAAGAAAAAAGCCGATTTCAGGGGACACACAGATATTGCAATGACCGTTTGCTTTAATTACGGGGGAACAAAAATTGCCAGCGCTTCAGGGAACGGGAACATTAGAATCTGGGACAGGGATACTCAACAAGTTTTGGCTGAGCTTAACGGTCAATCACAAGACATTTATTCATTAGCCTTTAGTTACGACGACCGTTACCTTGCCAGTGGATCAAAAGACAAAACAATCAATATCTACGATCTGAAAGATAACAGTTTGGTGAAAGTTCTGAAGGGACATACCAATCAGGTTCTGGATGTAGAGTTTTCCAAAGACGGTAATTATCTCCTGAGTGCTTCTTTCGACCATTCGATACGCCTGTGGGAGGTCCAAACAGGTAAATGCCTCTATTCGTTTATCGATAATAAAGATGCAATGCTGGACGTGGAATTCAGTCCCGATGGAAAGACTTTTGCCTCCGCCTCCTACGACCAGTCGATTAAAATCTGGAATTTTTCCCATGAGATAATGGTCGACTATTATTACTCACCCCAGGTTATCGATGAAATGCAGGACAGGGTATTTCTACCCAAGCAGAAAGGAGAATCCAAAGAAGGTTTTGAGGCTCGCCAGGTTAAAGCATCGGCACTGAAGAAGGAGATTTACGATCGCTATTATGAGAAGTATCTTGGCGATTTGAAAAACGGAACCCTCCCAACCCTCTAGCGGGGAAGAGAGTCAGATAATTAACTATTGGCAGTTTAAACAGAGCGTTATAAAATCTGTTCCTAAACACCCTACCAAAAAGCAACCGGACCTAAAACTTAGGTAACTTTGCCGCGTGAAAAATCCTGAATACATATGCCCCATTCATAAGCCGGGCAATTGCAAGTTCCTCTTCAGGAATTTGAAGAATCGTGATTCTTACTAGTGAGACCGCAATTATACTGGCATGTCCCCTGGCCAGCGGTTTTTTGTAAGTTCTTGTATTTAATCACATTCTCAATTAAAAAAAATGCACCTCCCTTTCTGTGAAAACTATAAAATTAAATCAGTTGAATCACTTTATAAAAGCACACAATCGCAGCGTCTTCAATGGCTGAAAGATGCCAGATACAACCTTTTCAATCTCCGGAGCGAGCAGGTTTTTATCGATCTGCTTACCGACTCCGGCACCGGTTCCATGAGTCAGGAACAGTGGGCAGCAATTATGACCGGTGACGAAAGCTATGCCGGTTCAAGATCGTACTATAAACTCAAAGAAAGCATTGAGGAAATTTTTGGCTTTACCCACTTTCTCCCGACACACCAAGGGCGGGCTGCTGAAAATGTGTTGTTTTCCGCACTTGTGAAACCAGGGGATATTGTTCCCGGTAACGCTCATTTCGACACAACCAAGGGCCACATCGAGTTCCGAAAGGCAACAGCAGTTGATTGCACCATTTCCGAAGCTGCCGATACCGCTTTGAACCATCCCTTTAAAGGCAATGTGGATACAGAAAAACTGGAGGCGGTGCTAAAGTCAGTCTCCCCCGAAAAAATACCTTTGATAATTCTCACAATTACTTGCAATACCACAGGCGGGCAGCCGGTTTCAATGGAGAATATCAGGGCGGTGCACCGATTGTCGCGAAAGTATGGCATTCCTCTGTTCTTCGATTCGGCAAGGTTTGCTGAGAATGCCTGGTTTATCAAAGAAAGAGAAGATGGCTATTTTGATAAAACCATACCGGAAATTGTCAGGGAAATGTTTTCCTTTTCAGACGGAATGACAATGAGCAGCAAGAAAGACGGGATTGTGAACATTGGAGGGTTCATTGGTTTCAGGGATCAGGAATTGTTCAGGAAAGCCAGCACTTTTAACATCATGTTTGAAGGCTACATTACCTACGGGGGAATGGCAGGTCGCGACATGGCCGCACTGGCGCAGGGTTTGAGAGAGGTTATCGATCCCGACTATCTTGAGACCCGAATTCGTCAGGTTGAGTTCCTGGGTAACAGCCTGAAAGCTGCCGGAATTCCCGTTCAGCAACCTATCGGCGGACACGCCGTATTTATCGACGCCTTGAAGTTCCTCCCTTTTGTAAAAAGAGAGGAATTTGTAGCTCAGACCCTTGCCCTTGAATTATACCTCGAAGGGGGCGTTCGAGGGGTAGAGATCGGAACCCTGATGGCCGACCGCGATCCCATCTCCCGCGAAAACAGGTTCCCTAATACCGAAATGGTAAGACTTGCCATTCCGCGGAGAGTGTATACCAACAGTCATATGGAATATGTGGCAGCAACCGTTCGGAATGTCTTTGAACGTAGGGAAAGTATAAAAAGTGGGTACAGGATTACCTGGGAGGCCGAAATATTGAGGCACTTCACAATTGAGCTTGAGAAAGCCCAATAAAGGTATAGCACATATAGCCCGATATATCATGAGCAACTTTTGAAACACGAAACCGAACCCGGAGAAGGCAATGATTTTTATTCAGATCTATGTACATTTACATAAATATTTCTCGTATGAAAAACACAATTGCAACACTTATTTTGACTGTGCTCCTTTTCAATGCCATCCTCCCTATGACCAATTCTTCTGCTCAGGAGGTTGATTTGAAACCCATGCAGACCAAGAAAGAGCAGAAAGCAGAACAGCAGCGACTTGCTTTCTCGAAAATTGACAGTCTTATCAACAGCCGCCAGTTCGTATTCCAGGCAGCTTTCGATCAGGGTTCGGATATGGTTTTTGTAATTTTGGACTCTACCTACGCAGAGATACAAAACGGGAACCGTAATAATCTGGAAGGTCGAGTTACGCAGTGTGACATAAATAAGAACGAGAAAAACAATTCCTTTTCGGTAATTCTCAAAATGCGTGGAGTAATGACCTCTGCCGATGTCTTTCTCTTTATCGGACCATGGGGGAATGGCAGAGCCACAATCAAGGCTGATTTCCCGGGAGACTTCGCTTTTGATGGGGATATCGTTTCTTTTGAGGATTCAAGGATAACTGAGGGGAAATCACATTTCATTTATTAACCAAAAACAATTCCTTCAAATTTTATCCATTGTTTTGCTTTTATCAAAAATTGTCTTTTGAGATACCCATGGTAATATTTCTCCCTGCAGGTAAGTTTTAACATTAAGGAGGCATATTTTAACTCATTCTTATATTCTATTAAGGGAATAAGAATAATCAAATTAAGGTATTCGAAGTTGTTTAAATTCCATGGAACTTTTTAAGCTTAGTGCAAATACTACCCGTGATGGAACCGCTAATGAAAAGAGAACCGGTATTGGCCTCCTGCTTTGCAAGGACCTTGTGGAAAAACATGGAGGGAAAATATGGGCCGAAGGTCCGGACGAAAAAGGGAGCAGCTTTATTTTTTCAATACCAATTGGGCAATAGTAGGTTTTCAAACAATTTTAACTCCCATTTTGTTTAATCCTTTTCATTCCTTTGATGGAAGAATTAAAATCCTCACTTTTGCATTTCTTTAAAAATACCAATGAAGGATCTTACGGTTGGTCGGGAGGGAAAACTCATCTTTTTATTTGCTTTACCAATGCTGCTTGGCCATCTTTTCCAGCAGTTTTACAGTATGGTGGATAGTGCCATTGTGGGAAAATTTCTTGGTAAAGAGGCACTTGCAGCGGTTGGAGCATCCTTCCCCATCATATTCACAATGATTGCTTTAATGATCGGGATTGCTTCAGGGGGAATGGTTGTGATTTCTCAATATTTCGGGGCGAAAGATATGGTTAAGGTAAAAAAAGCAACCGAGACCATCTATATTTTCATGTTCGTCTCCTCAATTGTACTTACTGTTGTGGGCTTGCTATTGGTCGACCCAATCTTCAGAATCACAAAGCTTCCGGTGGAGCTGCTGCCCATGGCAAAAACATACATCAACATTTACATTGCAGGTATTGTTTTGTTTTTCGGATATAATGGAACAGCGGCTATCCTCCGGGGTATGGGGGATTCCAAAACCCCCTTGTATTTTCTGATTTTCTCTACCATCAGTAACATTGTCCTCGACCTGCTTTTCGTACTTGTCTTTAAGTGGGGAATCGCCGGGGCTGCATTTGCCACAATCATTTCACAGGGGGGAGCACTTGTTACCTCAATGATTTACCTGCATCGAACTCACGAAATTATTAACTTCAATTTCAGAAAATGGTCTTTCGATTGGGAGATTTTTCGGGCATGCTTCCGGATCGGTCTGCCTACCGGCCTTCAGCAAACCTTTGTTGCACTAGGCATGATGGCGCTTTTCAGTATCGTTAACACATTCGGCACCAATGTTGTGGCCGCATTCTCTGCCGCAGGCCGAATCGATTCGGTTGCTACGGTTCCTGCCATGGTTTTTGCGCAGGCACTATCCTCTTTCGTGGGCCAAAATATCGGTGCGGGTAAAGTAGACCGGGTACGAAGGGGCTTAATAATGACAATGCTGATGTCCTGGGCCGCATCTATACTGATCAGTGTTGTTCTTATCGGTTTCCGATCGCATATCATGAATATCTTTACCGATAAAAACGAAACCGAAGTTATTCGTATCGGAGGAGAATACCTTACCATCGTAACCTCCTTCTATCTCGTATTTGCCACCATGTTCACTCTGGGTGGAGTTATGCGCGGAGCCGGCGATACCTTGATTCCCATGTTTATTACGCTTTTCGCACTCTGGCTGATACGTATTCCCTTAGCCTACTACCTCTCAGGGCATATCGGGGAAAGGGGGATCTGGTGGGCCGTGCCGATTGGCTGGACTGCCGGCATGATCTTGTCATTTTTGTATTACCGCACAGGAAGATGGAAACGAAAGGCCGTGGTGCAGCCTGTTTTGGAGGATGAGATTTGATCTTTGAGAATACATCGAACCAAAATTGTTACCTGGTTTCCCCGGGAAGTATTACCTTTACTCCAAATTCATAAATCCCTCCCTCAACATGATCAAATCCATGACCGGCTATGGTAAAGCAGAAATAATCCTCCAGGACAAAAAAGTTAGCGTTGAAATTAAAAGCCTAAACTCCAAAAACAACGACACCAACATTAAACTGCCCTATGCCTACCGGGGAAAAGAACTTGAGATCCGGCAAATAATCAATGAGAAGCTTCAAAGAGGGAAAATCGATGTGAATATTTTCTACGAGCTTAACGCAGGTATTACCCCGGCTTCCATAAACAAGGAGCTGGTAAAATCGTACTTTCTGCAACTGAAACAAATCAATGAGGAACTTGGAGTCAACTCGCACGAAAACCTTATGGATATTGTAATGCGATTGCCCGACACGATCAAGGTTGAGAAAAACGAATTCGAAGAATCGGAATGGCTCAAAATCAAAGACATTCTTACGTTGGCTATAGTTCAGGTCGACTCGTTTCGAATGCAGGAAGGCAAAGCCCTCGAGAAAGACATGCTTGCAAACGTCGAAACAATTCTGAAAGGACTATCTGAAATCGACAAGTTTGAAAATGTTCGTATTGCAAAAATCCGCGAAAAACTCAATGTCCAGCTCCAGGAACTCAAAATTAAGGATCTCGACAAAAACCGCTTTGAACAGGAATTGATTTATTACCTTGAGAAGATGGACGTTTCAGAGGAAAAAGTGCGACTTACCAATCACTGCAACTATTTTCACGAGACGATTCGTAATGAAGAGAATGCCGGTAAGAAGCTGGGCTTTATCCTTCAGGAGATGGGCCGCGAAATAAATACACTGGGATCGAAAGCCAGTGATTCGGAAATGCAAAAAATTGTTGTCGGCATGAAGGATGACCTTGAAAAAATCAAAGAACAAATTCTGAATATACTCTAAGCATGAAGGGAAAACTGCTCATATTCTCAGCTCCCTCAGGCTCGGGTAAGACAACAATAGTAAAGCATCTTCTCAGTCTGAATCCAAGCCTCGGATTTTCAATCTCTGCAACCAGTCGTCCAAAACGCGACAATGAAGTTGACGGGAAAGATTACTATTTTATGAGCCCCGAACAATTCCGTCAGAAAATCGAATTGCAGGAATTCGTTGAGTGGGAAGAAGTTTACAAGGGTCAGTATTACGGCACCTTGAAAAAAGAGGTCGACAGAATCCGAAACACAGGAAACCATGTTGTTTTTGATGTGGATGTGGTTGGCGGTCTGAACATCAAAAAGCAGTATGGCGATGATGCGCTTGCTGTATTCGTTCAGGCTCCCTCGATCCAGGTTCTGGAAAAGCGTCTCAGGGAAAGGTCAACCGAAGACGATGCCTCGCTTCAAAAACGGCTTGGCAAGGCTATTGAGGAAATGGAATACGCCTCCAGTTTCGACCTTATCCTTGTAAACGACAAACTCGATGATGCTTTGAAGAAGGCGCAAACCATCGTCAGCAATTTTTTAACCTGAAAAATATGCAAACCGGTCTTTTCTTCGGATCCTTCAATCCAATTCATATCGGACACCTTGCCCTGGCCGAGTATATGATCGAATTCACCGGTCTGGAGCAGGTTTGGTTCGTGGTAAGTCCTCATAATCCCCTGAAATCGAAAGACAGCCTGCTTGCCGATCACCACCGCCTGGAGATGGTGCACCTGGCAATCGACCATGACAAAAGATTCAGGGTTTCCGACATCGAATTCAGAATGCCACAACCCAGCTATACCATCGATACGCTGAGCTATCTCGAGGAAAAATCCCCCGGAAACAAATATTCCCTTATCATAGGCGCGGATAACCTGGCCAGTTTTGGCAAGTGGAAAAATGCCGACCAGATAATCCGGAAATATCACCGATATGTTTACCCAAGGTTTGGAACCGCTGCGGAGAATTTCCAATCCCATGAAAATATGACCCTGGTGAATGCCCCGAAAATCGAGGTGTCGTCAAGTTTTATAAGGGAAGCTATCAGGGAAGGTAAAAGCGTAAGGTATTTTTTGCCTGAAAAGGTCTATCAGTATATCGATCAAATGAATTTTTACAAAAAGTAACACAATCCTTTCGCTAATTATGAACCTTGAAAGCCCCCAATTACGCTTCCCGGCATAGTTTAACGAATAGAGAAACATTACAGGGAATAGCATTACCCCAACCAAAATGGAAAAGATCAACCACCTGAATATTCGAGTTTACGGGATAATCACAAACCATAAAAACGAGATTTTGCTCAGTGACGAATATGTTCTCGACCGCTATATGACTAAGTTTCCCGGGGGAGGACTAATTCCGGGGGAGGGAATCGAGGACTGCATCAAGCGGGAGGCCATCGAGGAGTTCAATCAGGAGGTAGAGATTATTTCCCACTTTTACACCACCGGTTTTTTTCAAAAAGCCCTGTTCTATGAAGACCACCAGCTGATAAGCATCTATTACAGGATTCGGTTTACAAGACCACCTGTATTCAGGATATCCACCAAAGCCTTTGATTTCGAGGGAAAAATTAACGGAAGCCAGTCGTTTCGATGGGTCGGAATCGAAAAGCTTACGGCCGGGGAACTAACCTTTCCGATCGACCGCTACGTGCTTCAAATGCTTCAGAACAACAGCAGCCTGTGATCAAAGGGCTTCGGCCATTTTAAGAAACTGCTTCACAAAGCTCTCCCAGGAGAATTTCAGCTTTTCGATTTTCACGTTCTCAATCATCTCAACTGACAAGTTTTGGGAAAAGAAAAAGGAGATTTTCTCAGCGATTTCACCGGGGTCCTTCTCACAAACAAATCCGGTTTTATTGTTAAGCACAATTTCAGCCAGGCCACCGGTATTGGTTACCAGCATCGGACAGTCGAACTGATAAGCAATCTGCGTCACCCCACTCTGCGTAGCTGTGATATAAGGCTGAACCACAAGGTCTGCGGCAGAGAAATAGAATTTCACCTCTTCGTCGGGAATAAAAGAATCGGTGAATATCACCCTTTCGGTAATCCCCAGATCAGCAGCCAGATTTTCGTACGGGGCCTTACTATCATAAAACTCGCCGGCAACCAGCAGTATCAGGTCAGGATTATTTACCCTTGCAAAAGCCTTAAGCATAAGGTCGAGACCTTTGTACTTGCGAATGAGCCCGAAAAACAAAAGGTATTTTCTGTCGGGATTCAGGTTCAGATGGTTCAATGCTTTTTCACGGGGGAGTTTAACGCCGTAGATATCGTAAAGAGGATGAGGAACACAGATTGCCTTGAGTGATTTGTTGAACTCCCAGATATCCCTCAAAACCGATGAAGACAGGCAAACCATGGCGTCCTGGGAATTGACAAAATACCTTGTGAGAATCCGTGTTGCGGCCTGCTTTTCATGGGGGATGAGATTATGAACCACAGCGATCACTTTCGCTCCCGTCTTTTTGCGGATGCGGCGGCCAAGGAATCCCATTACAGGAGCAAAAAAAGGCATCCAATAATGAAATACAATGATATCGGGTTTTAAGCTGCTGATTTTTTGTGCAGTAAGAATCCAATTAAATGGGTTCAGTGAATGCAGCCAAGCATGGATGCTTATTCCCTTCGGGGGAGGATTATCGGAAAACTGCGATTTCCCCGGAAATAAAAAACCCGGGTACAAAAATCGAAAAGACACAATCTCGGTATCATGACCCTCAACCTGGCAGGCTAAGGAGAAAGACTCGTTGAATTTGGCAATGCCGCCCCGGAGAGGGCTGGCCGGACCGATACTGATTATCTTCAATTCTAAAGGTTTATTTCTTCCTCTACATGATAGTGATTGCGATCAGAAGAACTTCGTGAAATAAGTTCCCCCAAAAACCCACCAACAAACAATTGTGATCCAATTATCATCGCAGTAAGCGACAGATAAAAATAAGGGCTTTGGGTTATCAGGTTCGCTTTGACACCTTGATGCAGCAAGTAAAGCTTTTGAGCTCCCAGCCATCCGGCAGATATCAATCCCACAAAAAACATAATTGTGCCAAGGGTTCCGAACATGTGCATCGGGCTTTTCCCGAAACGGGAAATAAAACTGATTGTCAGCAAATCGAGAAAGCCATTAATGTAACGCTCTATTCCAAATTTCGTGACCCCGTATTTCCTTTCATGATGTTCAACTACTTTCTCACCGATTTTATTAAACCCGGCGCGTCTGGCAATTACCGGAATATACCGGTGCATCTCACCATAAACCTCGATTGCTTTGACAACCGATTTCTTGTACGCTTTCAGTCCGCAGTTAAAATCATGAAGCTTGATTCCGGTAACCTTCCGTGCTGTGAAATTATAAAATTTGCTGGGGAGGGTTTTCGAGATGGGATCATGCCGTTTCTTTTTCCAACCCGAAACCAGATCAAATCCCTGCTCTGTGATCATTTTGAACATGGCAGGTATTTCTTCAGGACTGTCCTGAAGATCCGCATCCATTGTGAAAACAACATCACCGGTAGCGGCTTGAAATCCAACATGAAGCGCTGCGGATTTACCATAATTCCGGCGAAACTTAATCGATTTAAGCTCTTTGTGGTTTTTCGACAAGCCTGAAACAACTTCCCATGAGCGGTCGCTGCTGCCATCGTCAATCAAAATAATCTCATAACTGAGTTTATTCCGATCACATACCCTTTTAATCCATTCTACCAGCTCGGCCAGCGATTCTTCCTCGTTATAAAGAGGTATTACAATAGATACATCCATTCAAAATCTGATTAGTGCGCTCCTTCAGGGAAGCTGGTTATTGTCATTATACAGCTGCAAAAGGATCTTTAGGCTCTTTCTTCAAGAAAATCGAGACAATTGCGCTATAGATTACTCCCATGATTGCCGTTCCCAGAAAACTCATCACGGTCATAACAACCGGTGACCTCATTTTACTGGTCATTTCCATGGCCTGTTCTATCATGGCTTCATCCATGCCTTTTTCAAGCATTTTTTCTTCCTGCTGTTGGAACACTACCTTCATAAAATCAGGATCAAGATAATTCAGGAAAATATACATATAAACAGCACTAATAACTCCGGCTACCACCATAATCAGAGCACCCATACCTAATCCCTGCGAATAAGTCATGATTCCGCCGAGGTATTCATTCCTGAATAAATAAAGCACAATCGCAATAAGTATAATTGGCAGCAGATAACCCATGATCTGAGAGTAGGTGGAGAAACTTGCATCTAGCGTGTAGAGTATTATGGAGTGCAAAACAATTGCACCACCAACGATTCCGCCATACAGTAAGGCCGGTTCAATAGTTCTTTTATAGGATGTGTTTGACATAATAAGGTGTTTTTTTAGCAAATATAAGTTTTTGAAGAATAAGAACCTTATTCCGTTAATAATTTTGCAACAATTATTATTTATGTTACTTTTGTCGCCGGGCAAGTCTTATACAACCAGCTCCCGCTTAATCACCCAGGTTCGGAAGGAAGCAAGTGCAGGCGGTCGTAGCGGTGTGATATAAGTAACTTGCCCTCTTTTTTTTACCACTTCGCCACTAAGGCTCGAAGACTCCATGCTTCACTAAGTTATTTATCGTATACCAATACGTACTAATCCAAGCAGACTCAAATCGTTAAAGCTAATTTTACATATTGGTTTTGAAAATTTTGTATCTTTGATTTTTAATGATACTGACATGATAATAGAAAGAACGAAAAATGAGATAATTATCAGGTTACCTGGTGATATCAATATTGACGAGTTGCAAGACATGACAGATTGGTTCCTGTATAAAGAGATTACGCGCAAATCTAAGGCAAAACAGAAAGATGTTGATCTTTTGGTTAGTGAAGTAAAGAAAGGGCGCTGGAATAAAAGATAAACTCAAACCTACACTTACTTACAATTTAATACAATTCAGTCTATAAAAAGGCTAAATTGTGTCAATTTGAAAGCGGAATCAAAAAATCTGGCACTTGCGTTAAAAAATTATGTTTTTTAGCACAATTTTGTTTCGGTTTTTAAAATGAATAGATATCTTTGTCACATAAAATTGTTATGAAAAAATCATTTGCCCATATTATTATTAACATTCTCGTCCTCGTCGTCCTCGTGGTGGTGAAGATCTGAGAATGGTATGGATAAACTTTATAGATTTCCGCCAGCCATTCTCAAATAAAGAGGGTGGCTTTTTCATTTTAAAGAATTTGCGATGAGGAACAAATTAAATAGCGACACAACAACACAAGGCCGGAGAATGGCCGGGGCCAGAAGTCTATGGCGTGCAAACGGCATGAAAGAAGAGCATTTCGGCAAACCGGTAATCGCCATTGCCAATTCATTCACCCAGTTTGTTCCCGGGCACACCCATCTTCATGAAGTGGGACAGATGGTGAAAAAGTTCTTCGAGGCGAAAGGTTATTTTGCTGCCGAGTTCAATACCATTGCCATCGACGACGGAATTGCGATGGGGCACGACGGGATGCTCTATTCCCTCCCCTCCCGCGATCTCATCGCCGACAGTATCGAGTACATGGTTAACGGTCATAAGGCAGATGCTCTTTTCTGCATCAGCAACTGCGACAAGATTACCCCCGGAATGCTAATGGCCGCGATGCGTCTGAACATCCCCACGATTTTTGTTTCAGGAGGGCCCATGGAAGCCGGCACAAGCGGAAACAAATCCTATGACCTTATCGACGCCATGGTAATGGCCGCCGATGACGCTGTAAGCGAAAAGGAACTCTCCATAATCGAAAAGATCGCCTGTCCTACCTGCGGGTCATGTTCCGGCATGTTTACTGCAAACTCCATGAACTGCCTTAACGAAGCTTTGGGTCTTGCCCTTCCCGGAAACGGAACCATTCTTGCAACTCACAAATTCAGGCTCGATCTTTTTGAACATGCTGCTGAAGTTCTTGTTACTAATGTAAATAAATATTATTTCGAGGGAGATAATAGCGTACTCCCGAGATCCATTGCCACTAAAGAGGCCTTTGAAAACGCAATGCGACTCGATGTTGCCATGGGAGGATCCACAAATACAGTTTTACATATTCTGGCCATTGCCCATGAGGCAGAAGTTGATTTTACACTTAGCGACATCGACAAGCTTTCCAGAACCACTCCTGTGCTGAGCAAAGTTGCACCCAGCAGCTCCTACCACATTCAGGATGTTCACCGCGCAGGAGGTATTCTTGGAATAATGGGCGAGCTTGAAAAAGGAGGCTTGCTCAAACCAGAAGTTATGAGAGTTGACGGAATGAGTCTTGGAGAAGCAATTGAAAAAAACAAAGTAGTTGGAAAAAGTGCTTCCAAAGAAGCTATAACCTTATTCAGCGCTGCTCCCGGGGGATTTCGGAATATCACAATGGGATCTCAACATTCAATGTTCAAAGAACTCGATCTGGACAGGGAAAAAGGCTGCATTAGAAGTATGGAGCAGGCATATAGCCAGGATGGTGGTCTTGCTGTATTATATGGCAATATTGCCCGAAACGGATGCATTGTAAAAACAGCAGGAGTGAAAGAAGATTCCCTGAAATTCAAAGGTCCGGCAAGGGTGTTTTCTTCTCAGGACGATGCCTGTGAAGGAATATTAAAGGATGAGGTTAAAGCGGGTGAGGTTGTTGTAATTGTTTATGAAGGACCCAAGGGAGGTCCTGGAATGCAGGAAATGCTTTATCCTACTTCTTACATCAAATCAAAAAAACTTGGAGACAAGTGCGCTTTGATTACCGATGGTAGGTTTTCGGGAGGAACATCCGGTTTATCCATCGGGCACATCTCCCCCGAAGCAGCTGAGAAAGGCGAGATAGGACTGGTAAAGAACGGCGACATGATAGAAATCTCCATTCCCGACCGCTCCATTAACGTAATGTTATCCGCTGAAGAGCTTGAAGCAAGAAGGTTGGAAATGGAATCGAAAGCCGACAAGGCCTGGAAGGCTGAAGGCAGGGTACGCCCCATATCCAAAGCGCTTAAGGCATATGCCAGCATGGTAACGTCGGCCGATAAAGGCGCAATCAGGATGATTTAAAAATCTTTATTTATAACTAAATTTGCATAGTCATGGAAACTCAAATGAAAAGCGAAATTAAGGAATCGGAATCACAGAAAAAGAAGGTGAGAGGAGCTGAAGCAGTTATTCTAGCAATGATTGAGGAAGGCGTAGAAGTGATGTTCGGTTATGTGGGCGGCGCAATCATGCCCGTTTACGATGCATTGTACGACTACCAGGATAGATTGCATCATGTCATGGTCCGTCACGAGCAAGGTGCAATACACGCCGCACAAGGCTATGCCCGTATCGCTAAAAAACCTGGAGTGGTTATAGCTACATCAGGACCCGGAGCTACAAACCTCATCACCGGGCTTGCCGACGCAATGCTCGATTCCACCCCGCTGGTATGTGTTACCGGTCAGGTAACTTCAAGCCTGCTTGGCACCGATGCTTTTCAGGAAACCGACGTGGTAAGTATTTCCATGCCCGTCACCAAATGGAACATACAGGTAACCCGCGCTGAAGATATACCGGATGCATTGGCGAGAGCCTTCTTTATAGCCCGTTCGGGTCGCCCGGGGCCGGTTTTGGTTGATATCACAAAGGATGCGCAGAATGCTGAAATAGATTTCACGTATACAAAAGTTACTCAGATCAGAAGCTATACCCCTATTCCTATTATGAATATGGAATCTCTGAAAAAAGCTGCCGAACTGATCAATAAATCGGAAAAGCCGCTGGTTCTTATGGGTCAGGGTATTCTGCTCTCAGGGGCTCAGGAAGAGTTCAAGCAATTTGTTGAAAAAGCGGGTATTCCGGTTGCCAGTACTCTGCTTGGATTGTCGGCCTTCCCTTCCGATCACCCCTTGTTTACAGGGATGCTTGGGATGCATGGCAATTACGCTCCAAACATCAACACCAATAAATGCGATCTGATCATCGCTCTGGGCATGCGTTTCGACGACCGGGTAACCGGAAACCTGAAGACCTATGCAAAACAGGCAAAGGTCATCCATATTGAAATCGACCGTGCTGAAATTGATAAAAACGTGAAAGCCGATGTTGCTGTTATTGCCGATGCAAAACAGGCCCTTCAGGCACTCATTCCAATGATTGAATCAAAAACTCACACCGAGTGGTTGGAAAGTTTCAGCAAATTAACCGAATATGAATTCGAGAAGGTTATTGAAAGAGATTGCTACCCAACCAGCAGCGGTTTGCGGATGGGTGAGGTTATTCATGCCATTTCAAAAACCACCCGTGGTGAGGCAATTCTTCTGAGCGACGTGGGGCAACACCAAATGGCTGCGGCTCGATATTACCAGTTCAGGGCTACAAACACCTGGGTTACTTCCGGGGGATTGGGTACAATGGGATTCGGACTGCCGGCTTCTCTGGGAGCAAAACTGGCTGCAGGCGACAGCAAAGAAGTTGTGGTTGTAATTGGCGATGGAGGTTTCCAGATGACCATTCAGGAGCTTGGAACCATTTCCCAACTAGGATTAGCAGTGAAAATCGTAATCCTGAACAACCATTTCCTGGGTATGGTGCGCCAATGGCAGGATCTCTTCTTCGAAAAAAGATACTCTATGACGGAGCTCACTAATCCCGATTTCATAAAAATATCTGAAGGATTTGGAATTCCCGCGAAAAAAATCTCCGAACGAGCTGACCTTAACCAGGCAATCGAAGATCTTATCAACACCAAAGGCCCATTCCTTCTCGAGGTTGAATGCGAAAAAGAAGTAAATATATTCCCAATGGTACCTGCAGGTGGTACTGTATCAGAAATGAGACTTGAATAAAATAATATTTGAAACCATGGAAACAGAATACACATTATCCATTTTTACCGAAAACAAAATCGGATTGCTGCACAGGCTCTCAATCATTTTCACCCGCAGGCATATCAATCTTGACAGTTTTAACGCGTCGGAATCGGAAGTAAAAGGGGTTTACCGTTTTACCATTGTGGTGCATACAACTGAAGACCAAATCAGGAAAATCGTTAAGCAGATCGAAAAGCAAATCGGAATTCTTAAAGCATTCTATCATGAAACTCATGAGATAGTGCATCAGGAATTAGCCTTATATAAGGTCCCAACCAAAGCACTTGCCCAGGGAAACGATGTTGAAATGCTTATAAGAAAGTATAACGCTCACATCCTTACAGTTGAACCCGAGTATATAGTAATTGAAAAAACCGGGCACAAGCATGAGACACAAGAACTTTTCGATAAACTTCGCCCATTTGGAATGCTCCAGTTTGTAAGATCCGGACGGGTTGCTGTCACAAAACAAATCAAGGAAATTACAAGTTACCTTATCGAATTGGACGAGGCCAACGAATATTCAGAAAGAGAAATATTATTAACAAACAAATAATTATTAAAATGGCAAAAATTAATTTTGGTGGTGTTGTAGAAGATGTCGTCACCAGGGAAGAATTCCCACTCTCGAAAGCAAGGGAAGTTCTTAAAAACGAAACTGTTGCAGTTATCGGTTATGGGGTCCAGGGCCCCGCGCAGGCGCTCAATATGAGAGACAACGGGATCAATGTAATTATTGGTCAGGCTCCGGAATTCAAAGCAGATTGGGATAAAGCGGTAAAAGACGGCTGGGTTCCCGGTAAAACCCTATTTTCTATTGAAGAAGCTGCCACAAAAGGGACCATTATCCAGTTTCTTGTTTCAGACGCTGCCCAGAGAGCTATCTGGCCTGCGTTGAAACCTTGTCTTACCAAAGGCAAAGCACTGTATTTTTCACATGGTTTTTCAATAACCTACAAAGATCATACAGGTGTTATTCCTCCAAAAGATATTGATGTGATCCTGGTTGCACCAAAAGGATCCGGAACCAGCGTAAGAAGGAATTTCCTTGCAGGAGCCGGAATCAACTCGAGTTATGCAATTTTCCAGGATGCTACCGGAAAAGCCGAAGAAAGAACTATAGCCCTTGGTATTGCCGTGGGTTCGGGTTACCTCTTCCCTACTACTTTCGAACAGGAAGTATTCTCCGACCTTACCGGCGAAAGAGGGGTACTTATGGGCGCTCTTGCAGGTATCATGGATGCACAATACAAAGTTTTGAGAGACAACGGACACTCCCCTAGTGAGGCATTCAATGAAACCGTTGAAGAACTCACCCAGAGCCTTATCCGCCTGGTTGACGAAAACGGGATGGACTGGATGTACTCCAACTGCAGTGCAACAGCTCAACGAGGAGCACTCGATTGGAGGCCACAATTCAGGGATGCAGTAATGCCTGTATTCACTGAGCTTTATAGAAGAGTTAAAACCGGCGAGGAATGCGTAAGGGTTCTCGAATCAACCGGCGGTCCTGATTATAAGGCAAAACTGGAAATTGAGCTGAAAGAGCTTCGCGAATCGGAACTTTGGAGAACCGGTGAGCAGGTAAGGAAACTCAGGCCGAAGGTGTGACGGGGTGATGACGTGACGGGGTGATGACGTGACGAGGTGACGAGGTGACGAGGTGACGAGGTGACGAGGTGATGACGTGACGAGGTGACGAGGTGACGAGGTGACGAGGTGATGGCAGAAAATGTCTGACGGGGTGATGGGGTGGTAAAAACGCTTCATCACCCCGTCTAGCTAAGCAATAACATGGATACAAATAAGCTGCAGAGCAGTGGAATATTTGTAGCCATGGAATTGCGTGAATTGCGTTAAGCTGCAGAGATTTCGGTGAGCCTGGTCGAACCGCAGCGAAATATTTGTAGCCCGCAAATCGAAGACAGCCTTCAACAAGTTTAAAATTGCCATTGTCAAGTTGTATATGGCCTTCAACAAGTTTAAGATGAGCTTTGACAAGTTGCAGATGGCCTTCCTCAAGTTTAAAATTGCCTTTGACATGTTTAACATGAGCTTTGACAAGTTGCAGAAAGCCTTCTACAAGTTTAATATTGCCTTTGGTATGTTTGAGATGAGCTTTGACATGTTTAATATTGTCTTTGGTAAGTTTAAGAAGAGCTTGGAAAAGTTGCAGATTGCCTTCCACAAGTTCAATATTGCCTTTGGCAAGTTGCGGACGACCTTCTACAAGTATTGAATTGCCTTTGGTAACTATGAGAGAGTGAAAAACAGAAAAAGGCCGCCACAAAACATATCTTGTGGCGGCCTTATATATTGAAGGTATTTGAATACCTGATTACAATTTAATGGAAATACCGATGTTCAGGTAGGAAATTCCATAACCAAGCTCAGCCATGGCTGCAAATTTCTCAGAGAAGAAATAACGCCCACCAACATAAGGGGAAAACACCAAACCACCGCCTGAATAGGGATCAGAATAGGTTCCGTAGTCTCCGTATCCTTTTGAGGATGCAATATTGAATCCAAGAATCAAACCACCATAAGTGTCAAGTTTGTCAACGAGCGGATAGTGGAAACTACCTCTGGCACCAACGATCAGGTTTGAATATTTCCAACCATAAGTATCACCAAAAAATGCATATTCTGATTTGTAGGAAGCATATCCTAAGTATCCTCCAACACCCACAACCCCTTTTTCCAAAATTCCATCCAAGATTCCTTTTTCAAAAGAAATTGAAACAGGAGGAACAGAACTCTTATAATAACTTCCAGAATATAAAGTGGAGCCAAGTCCTATTCCGAGGTTAACAACCTTGTCTCCAACAAGAAAGACGTTGTCCTGGGCTGCAACAAAGGGTAGCGTGAAAATGGATAGTAGTAAAATTGTCAGAATCTTTTTCATTGTTTTAAGATTAAATGGTTAGAATTTAGGGTTTTTTCTGGTATAAAAGTAAGACTTTTAAGAATTCGATGTGCAGAAAAGAAACATAATTATATGAAGACCTGAATTTCATTGACCAACGAAACAATTATGGGTAATGAGGCAAGTAAAACAGCACATGGCAAGATGAAAAAAAGTTTCACAAATAATAATTGGCTCTTGGAATTTAAAATAGAATATATATCTTTGGTTGTATCCTAACAAACCAAAAACTTTCAAATATGAAAAAAACTCTAATTCTGCTGTTTCTCGTCATTATGGGAACATCCAGTTTTGTTAATGCAAGCGATGCTGATTTGTTTAATTATGACAGAGAGTCTGTAGACATGGCTATGTTGGAACTCTCGCTCATAGAAAGCTACATAACCGAAAATCCCGGAGCCAATTACGCAGATGTAATGAGCCTGGGTCTTTTAAGTATTAACGGCAAAGATTTTAGCAATGAACTGTTAGGATATTTAGGCGAACCTCCTCTTGGGATCCCTTCCTTTTTATGGGGATGTGTTGGTGGTTGGGTTGGATTGGTCGTTGTTTATGTCGCAACAGATAATGATCAAGCCGAAGTTAAAAAAGCTCTTTGGGGTTGCGTTGCTTCCACAGCCACAGTTGGCGTTGTTTATGTCATATACGCTGCGGCTGTACTCTCAGCAACTAGCCTTTAACCAAGCCGGATCAATACCTGATCCTTACGAGCCGGGTGAAATTATTTGCGATTTGGTTCTGTTATAGCATCGAATCGCAGATATTTTTTTATTCTCATGATTTATGAAGAGAAAATTCAGTTTTCTGTTTTTTTTATTTCTTTCGATATCCCTACTTACCTGGGCTCAGAAATACTACAGGATTACCGGGGATTATTCAATCAAGGCTAAGTCCTTTGATGGTAAATCACAGCTAACTGCCGGTAAATTTTATTATGATTTAAATTACAAAAAGCTGGTTTATTGCAATTCATTTCCTGCCGTTGATGTTTGGGTTTCTTTCGATACCGTAACCTACAGAATCGTAGATAACAAAGTTACTAAAAGGTACCTTGCTCCCCCATTGTCTGAATTTTCTATTTTTCATCTTGCACTCACCAGTCAGATTAAAAACTATGGTTTGAATGCCTCCGGATTCACAATTCAGAAAGTTGAGAAAAACAACAACATGGTTATTACTACCTGGATGCCGCCAGCTCACCTGAAAAAGATTTTTGGAAAAGTTCTCATTTCGGTCAAAGAAAACCGCTTAAGCGGATTGATTTTTATTGACTCGGAAGGTACAGTAATCAGGAAACAGTTTTTCGACAAATACGATAACTTTCTTGGGGTAGAATTCCCATTGGAAGTGGTGGATATAACCTACACCAATGGCTTGGAAAATTATCAGGTAACTTCGTACAAAAACATCATGATAGATGAGGTTTATTCTAACGATTTTTATAATTATCCTATTCCCGACTAATGCTCTTTTTTCCCAAACAAAGGAAGAAACCTTATCATTCAGGGAAACAATGAATCATGTGCATCATCATGATAATTACGCCTTTGCGCGGGATATCGACAATGAGGTCGATTTCCTGTTTTCAGGTCTTTTCCTGTTTTATAAAAAATTGATTTCCTCTCAGGATTTGGCTTCATGCGTATTTGAACCCTCATGCTCGGTTTACGCTCTTCAGTCGATACAAAAAAAAGGTCTTTTTGTCGGTTCCCTCATGGCCTTCGACAGATTAACACGATGCAACAGGTTGAGCCCTGAACACTATCATTTAAACTCTAAAACAATGCTTCTCGATGATCCTGTGGAATAAATTATCCCTGATAATTCTTTTATGTGGTTTGAATGCGGTTTGCTTCGGACAGAATCTTCTGGATCAGAATAACACTGCTCAGTTTGCTGATTTCCTTTTTAAAACCCGACAATTCAAGTACTCAGCTCAGGAATACGAAAGGCTTCATTTCATGGATCAGTCAAATGAAGAGTATAAGCTGTTTCTTATCCGAAGCTACAGACTCGATAATGCATTGTCGTTAGCCGAATCGCGACTGAATTCCTTATATGGCGACAGCATTTGTGATATAAGTAAAGCTGTTTTTAAAGAATTAATGGCCATCCAGTTTGACAAGGAAGATTTCACTTCCGCCCGTAACTATCTGGAATGCAACAAAAAAATAGATGAGTATTCCTATTCATATTATCAGGTAAGCATTTCACTGCTGAGCCGAAACTATACAGAAGCTAAGTCACAGGTGACTCATAGTCCCAGGCTGGCAAAACCGTTTGGGGCCATCATTGCAGAAGCCGATGCGGCAAAGTATAAAAGTCCCGCTCTTGCAGCCTCCCTGTCGGCAATTATTCCCGGAACCGGGAAAATATACAGCGGACATTGGAAAGATGGTCTCATTGCCTTCGTGTTTGTTGCAACTAATGTTTTCCAGGCATACAGAGGATTTTCCTTGTATGGCACCGATAGCGCACATGGCTGGGTTTTCGGGGGATTAGCAATAGGGTTTTACACGGGTAATATTTTGGGTTCTGCTAAATCAGCATCCAAACATAATCGATTGATTGACGATAAAATCCACATGCATGCAAAAGATATTATTTTTACTGATCTGGATTAGTTTCTCAATTACAATCTCCGGACAGTCCCCAAACGATTTGTATCTCTTTGCCCAATCTCAGTACAACAATAAAAACTATGAGATTGCGCTTAAAGAATACCAGCGTTACTTATATTTCTCGAGCAAGCCCGAACCCGAAGTCCTTAAAGCTATAGCCGATTGCTATTCGAACCTTGAAAACTATGAAAAAGCAGCTGACTATTATGAAAAGGCATTTTTTTCAACTTCTTCCGATTCGTTCCGGCTGGATGTTTTATTCAAGAAGTCGGAGTGCAAAATAAAAACGAAAGAATTTGGAATTGCCTTAATTGACCTTCTAAGCTATAGCGATTCAATTGATAACGAATCCCTTAATAAATTAAATTTCTATTGTGCCATGTGTTATTTCGGCATGGACAATTTCCTGATGGCTGAAGACTATTTTGTTAAGTCCCTCGGGCCCGATCATCCAACTAAGGCTCTGCAAATTCAACAAATATTTGAAAACCGAAAATCCTTTTACTCCCCAAATCCAATGACTGCCTATATTCTGAGTGGATTCGTTCCCGGGTTAGGTCAATTCTATTCCGGTGATATTAAAAATGGAGTGAATTCGATGCTCCTTACAACATTTCTGGCCGGAGTTGGCATCCGGATTGCTGTCTATCAAACGGTTACGGATGCAGTTTTTACTATATTACCCTGGTTCCAGCGGTATTACATGGGAGGAATGGTAAGAGCTGAAGCAATTGCAATTGATAAAAGGGGTCGGCGCCGTTCCGCAACCTTCAATGAAATAATCGAGATAATTGCTTCAGTAAAAGAAGCGCCCCGTTAATGAAGTAACTTTTATAATTCTCTAAACTTCCTTTAAATCACAGGTTTCAAAAGTCCCTGTTATACGGTCATCTCAAATTTACTTGTTCCCAAAGCTTTTTTGTAGCTTTGAATGCTTATTTCAAACCGTATCAATATAGATCATGAACGAAAAGAAAAGATTCTATCACAGTCTTGTTTTCCCAGCATTTTTCTTGTTTGTCATCTGGTTTATAAAGTTCACAGAGGTGGCTTTGGAACTTAGTTATGTACGGTTTGGTGTTTTCCCCCAGAAAATGGAGGGACTTGTTGGAATTCTCACCTCCCCACTTATCCATGCCGACCTGAAGCATTTGGCCGACAACTCGGTTCCCGTTTTCCTTCTAAGCCTTGCCATTTTTTATTTCTACCGCGAAATAGCTTACAAGGTCTTTTTTCTTGTCTATTTCCTTACGGGGAGCCTTGTCTGGCTTGGCGGTCGCGAAGCCTACCACATCGGTGCCTCAGGCCTTGTATACGGCTTTGCCGCTTTCCTTTTCCTCTCTGGGGTACTCCGCCGAAACAGGAACCTCATGGCTATTTCGCTCTTGGTTATTTTTCTTTACGGGGGATTGGTATGGGGTCTCTTGCCCTACGATTATAGCGTTTCATGGGAGTCGCATCTGATGGGCGCTCTTACAGGCTTTTTCCTTGCATACAATTACAGGGAGCACGGACCCGAAAAAGACCACTATTCCTGGGAAGATGAGACTGATGATGATATCCCCGATCCCCCTGAGGATATTTCGTTCGAAGATTCTTCCATTCCACGCAACCCTTAGCACAGTCTTTGCATCTTTTACACAATTCGCGACTTTTATGATTGCGTCAAAACGAAAGTTTAAAAAACCCACATACTAATTTCAATACAATGAAAAAAATCCTAATTATTCTGGCTATTGCAGGTCTTGCTTTTTCCTGTACGAAATCGGATGACGAGGGACTTCGCTCATCCGACGAGTCCAAGTATTCAGGTTTAACCGGTGATTCTTCAATTGGAACTGGCGGTTCAGAAGGTCCCGGGGATCCGGGTGGGCAGGGAGGCGATCCGATTCAATCCGGACAGATTACTGCAGGGGAATGGAACGATTTGGCTAACTGGGATTTCTGGAGCAATCTGGGGCAGGATGTGGATTACCAAAACATGCCCGAATATTGGTCGTTTAACCTTGACAACCGCATTTCGGTCAATCTGCAAAATTCCGCCAACGAAAACCTGGTTGACGTTAGTGTTGAGTTGCTAAACGCAAGCGATGAGGTGCTTTGGACCGCCAAAACCGACAATTTTGGTAATGCCGAGTTGTTCCCGGGTTTATCGGGTAATTCGGACATAGCTGCTGAAAACCTTACGATTAAGATAAACGGACAAATCCATACCGGCATTCTCCCCTATTCTCAAGGAATAAACCAACTCAGCACAGAAATTACTCAGTCCGGCACCAAAAAAGCCGATATCGCTTTCGTAGTTGACGCTACAGGTTCGATGGGCGACGAGCTCGAATACCTGAAAGTGGAACTGATTGATGTAATCGGAAGAGTAAAGACCGCAAACCCGGAGGCCACAATTAATCTGGGATCTGTGTTTTACCGGGATACCGATGATGAATATGTCACCCGAATATCGAACTTCTCAACAGATATTAACCAGACTATTGATTTCATCAAAAAACAGTCGGCTAATGGCGGTGGGGACTTTCCCGAAGCGGTTCACACAGCCCTTAGCAAGGCAGTTAAGGATCTGCAGTGGTCGAGTAATGCTACTTCGCGAATTATTTTCCTGGTATTGGATGCACCTCCCCACTATGAATCGCAGATCGTAGCGGAGATCCACAGTCAAATTTTACTTGCCGCAAGTAAAGGAATCAAAATCATTCCTGTGGTTGCCAGCGGTATCGATAAGGAAACCGAGTTCCTGATGAGGTTTATGTCTGTCGCCACAAATGGAAGCTATGTGTTTATCACCAACGACAGCGGCATAGGAAACGAGCACCTGGAACCAACCGTTGGCGAATATGAAGTGGAGCTCCTCAATAATCTGATTGAAAGACTTATAAACAAGTACCTTGAATAGTCTTCAAAAAATCTAGCTGTTTAAATACGCAAAGTAGCTTTTTTACAAACCTAAGGGATGAATGTAATAGGTTTTCCATTACATTTGTCCCTTTGAAATTAAATTATGTACATCCGCTTATACAATGAAAACCCCAATCCCCGACAAGTGAGGGAGGTATGCGAGGTTTTAAGGGAAGGGGGAGTAATAATTTACCCTACCGACACTGTTTACGGATTTGGATGCGACATTTTTAAACCCAAAGCTGTTGAACGGATTGCCAGAATCAAAGGGCTGAAACCCGAAAAAGCCAATTTTTCGTTTATTGTGCATGATTTCAGTAATCTTTCCGACTATACCCGACCTTTCGACAACAAGATTTTCAAGCTGATGAAAAGTCATCTGCCCGGGCCTTTCACCTTTATCCTTCCGGCAAACAATAAAGTTCCCCGGATTATGGAGAACAGGAAAAAGACCATTGGAATAAGGATTCCGGACAACAATATTATTAGAGAGATTGCGAGGGAATTGGGGCATCCCATCCTAACCACTTCGATACACGATTCGGATCGTATTGTGGAATACACAACGGATCCCGAGGTAATTTACGAAAATTTCAAAGATTCTATAGACCTGATGGTTGACGGCGGTTATGGGGGAAATGTGCCTTCTACAATAGTTGATTGCACCGGAGATGAACCTGTTATAGTAAGACAAGGTTTGGGGGAATTGGTTTTACGCTAGGCATCAGAAGTATGATAGATTGGCCTTCCATTCCAAAAACCGAGTTCTGACTTTTACCTGTTACGCCATCATTACTCCGCAATAAGCGGCCTTCAGTAATTTACTTTTTCCAAAACTCCGGAGTAAAAAGCACCAGAACGGTGAACAATTCAAGTCGACCGATAAGCATGAGAAAAGAGAGGAACCACTTACCAAGGGTCGGGATATGGCTGAAATTTTCAACGGGTCCAACCCGCCCGATTCCAGGTCCCACATTTCCCAAACAAGTGGCAACTGAGCCCAAAGATGTATCGAGGTCGTAACCCATTGTGGCCATAATAACTGTTCCTCCCACCACAATAAGAATATAAAACGACACAAACGCAAGTACATTGGTAATAATCCCCGGACTTACAGCTTGTTGGTTAAAACGAACCGGGATAACAGCATTAGGGTGAATAAGCCGTTTGAGTTCGAGAGCGCTGTTTTTAAGTACAAGAATGACTCTCATGATTTTTATGCTGCCACCGGTTGATCCTGCAGATCCCCCGAAAAAAAGCAGAACAACAAGCATAACCCACAAAACGGGGGTCCAGAGCATATAATCGGAAGTAATGAAGCCGGTGGTTGTGATTATGGAAACAACCTGAAAAAGAGTGTTCCGAAAAGATTCCTCGATCGGCAGGCCCATGGTGCTAATCATAATGAGGGTCATAATTAGGGTAAACACAACTACAAATCCAAAATAATAGCGGAACTCCTCATTTTTGAAAACCCTGTCGAACCGAAGGTGCAGGGCGAAGTAAGAAAGTGTGAAGTTTGTTCCGGCAATAAACATAAATGCGATAATAACATATTGGATATAGGGCGAATTCCAATGGGCTATACTATCCTGCTTGGTACTAAACCCTCCGGTAGCCATTGTAGTGAAGGAGTGGCAAACGGCATCAAACAGATCCATGCTGCCGATCCAAAGCAGTATAATCTGAGCAAAAGTAAAAATCAGGTAAATTATCCAGAGTCTTTTGGCTGTACCTTTTATACGCGGGTGTAGCTTGTCGGGCGAAGGTCCGGGAACCTCTGCAATAAAAAGCTGCATACCTCCAATTCCCAAAAGGGGCAAGATTGCCAGAGAGAGTACAATAATTCCCATTCCCCCAATCCATTGTGTAAGGCTTCTCCAGAAAAGCATTCCATGGGAGAGCGACTCAATATCATTCAAAATGGAAGCCCCTGTTGTGGTAAAACCGCTCATAGTCTCGAAAAACGCATCCGTAAAGGAAGGAATTGCCCCGCCAATGACAAAAGGCAGTGCGCCAAACAAAGAGAAGAGTATCCAACCTGCTGAAACCACAATGTACCCATCTTTTTTGGAGATACTCAACTGGGATTTTCGGGTAAGTAGCCAGGAGCATCCCCCAATGAGCACTGCAATAATCCCGGAAATAAAAAAAGCATAAGAATCCTCTTCCTGATAGATCAGTGCAACCGGTATAGCCGTCATGATAAAGACGCCTTCAATAAGCAAGAGAAATCCCAGGATATTGATAATTGCTCTGGAATTGATCATGTCTGTTTAATTAAAGAATTTGCCGATTTGGCCTACCGACGAGGGTAAGGCAAATACTACCACCCTGTCACCCGGCTTAATTTCAGTGTCGCCCTGAGCGATAAAACTGGAGTTACCCCTTACCACCCCACCGATAATGGCCTCTTCCGGAAAGTCCAATTCCCGAAGAATCCCTGTGGTAATAAGAGAATCCTGCTTGGCAATAAATTCAACCACTTCCGCCTCTGTACCTGTAAGACATCGGATGGATGTAACTTCGGTGTTCATTGTAAAACGGAAAATACGACTTGCCGTGATGAGTTTTTTGTTGATAATGGTATCAATACCAATTGTTTCAGCCAAAGGTATGTAATCCATGTTTTCGACTTCCGCGATGGTTTTCTTTACCCCCATTCTTTTAGCGAGCAGACACGAAAGTATATTGGTTTCGGAGTTGCCTGTGACTGCAATGAAGGCGTCCATCTTCGACAGTCCTTCCTGAGCAAGCAATTCCACGTTACTACCATCTCCGTTTATTACAAGGGTATTATCGAGCATATTGGAAATAGCATAACTTTTTTCACGATCCTGTTCAATAAGCTTAACATAATGATGATCGCCCAGATCGCGGGCTGTCCTTATACCAATGCGGCTGCCACCAAGAATCATGATGTTTCTCACTTCGAAATTTTCTTTCCCGGTGTACATCAAGAGGTTATTCACACCCCCTTTATTGGTAATTATATATACCAGATCGCCTACTTCAAAACGATCCTGACCGCGTGGTATAATCGTTTTGCCTTCTCTTGTAATTGCTACAGCGCGAAACTCCATTGCCCCATCGGGGTCGGCAATTTCATTCAGGCTCTTATTGATAATAGGTGCGTTTTTATCGAGTTTGAAAGCATAAAGATGAAGGTTTCCTCCCGAGAAGTCTACGATATCCGACATTCCGGTTTGAGACAGCAAGCCTACCACTTCCCGTGCCGCAATCATTTCAGGGTAAATCATATAGTCGATGCCCTGACTGATAAGCATTTCACGGTTTGCAGGATAGAGGTATTCCTGATTGTCGATGCGCGCAATGGTCCTGCGGGCACCCAATTGCTTTGCCAAAATTGCCGCCGTAATGTTTGTCGATTCTGAGTTGGTAACAGCAATGAAAAGGTCAGCCTTTTTTATTTTCGCTTCCTTCAGAATTCCGAATGATGTTGCTCCACCTTCTATGGTAAGAACATCGAGCGAAGATCCAACAGATTTCAGGCGAGCGGTTTCTGAATCGATTACTGTAATATCGTGACTCTCGTTGCTAAGCATTTTTGCCAGATGAGATCCCACTGCGCCGGCGCCGGCAATAATAATTTTCATCTTTTTGAGTTCAATTGAACAATCGGCAAAATAACACATAAATTCAGATTCCACCCAAGCTTTCTTTAAATATTTTCCCTGATTCGACTTTCAAGGCTTTACCAAAAGGGATATCGGAAAGCCCCATTGATTCTGGTATCGAAATGCATATCGGTTTTTACCACGTACAATTCCCCTTGATTTATTTGAGTATACCTCGATGTGGCAGTACTCACAATCAATTGGGAAGTCTGAAATAGCGGAACCTGATTGTTCCACAATTTCGGAATTCGGCTGTTAATAATCACGAAATCTGTGATGAGAGGTCTATCCACTTTGCTCCCCCAATAAAAATCCGGATCATTTAATATCAAAACAGTTTTATTACCAAATCGACAAAAGCAATTGAGATTCCCGGGGATCTTTCGAAGCTCCGCTGAGTAGCAGGAAGAGTCGTATAAAGCTGAAATTTCGGATTGACGGATTCTGTTTTTAATTAGGTACGGCTTACAACTATAATTGTAACTACCCGTGACATCAATGCTATCAGCAGCATTATGAAGAATTCTCCCCGAATTCCCTTCAAAAAAGCCAAGCATCATTTTACCTGGTACTGAAAATAGCACCATTTCCTTTTGGCTGTTTAGATGATATTTCTGCAGGGTTCCACTAGAAAACAGGAGTAAAAGTGCTGTAAATCCCACGAAAACAAACCCATTCTTCCGATATCGAATAAAAGCCGACAATCCAAGTAACAAAATCACAAAGCAGAACATCTGGAAATCAGTAAGGTAAATCGAATCCATTTCAGGGGATGGAAGCCGTTCAATGTAGCCCAGAGAAGTATTCATTATCCCAATAACAAAAAGCAAGGCTTTTAGCACCAGGCTAAAAAGTACAGGAATAATCGTTGAGATAAGCAAAATGATAAACATCATCATGATCAGGGTAACAAGGGGTATTACAACAAGATTGCTCAGAATGAACCAGGGTGGGAATCGGTTGAAATAGAAAAGGGTAAGGGGAAGTGTTCCGATTTGAGCTGCAATGCTCACGGAACTGATATCCCATACCTTCCTAAGAAGCCAATTATGCGGATTAAATAGGGAAGATAATTTTGGCTGAAAGAAAACGATGCTCAAAACCGCGGTGTATGAGAGTTGAAAACCGGCATCCGTAAGCCATTGAGGGCTGAAGAGCAGGCCAAAGAATGCCGATACGGAAAGTGAATTGTAAACAGATGACTCCTTCTGGATAATTTTCCCAAACGATACAAGGGTAAACATGCCGGCAGACCTTACAACCGATGCTGACATGCCGGTCATCAAAGCATAAAACCAGATAAGGCCTGAAATCAGTATGAATTGCAAAAATTTACCGGCAGGAAGTTTTTTCACCCAGATAAAAATATAGCTGAGCACCATCCAAATCAAACCCACATGAAGCCCTGAAACGGCAAGAACATGCATTGCTCCGGTAGCAGCATAGGCTTCCCGAATCTCGGGTGTAAGAAGGCTTTTAGAACCCAGAGCAACAGCATACAACACGCCCAGGTTTATATTTCCTCCTTCAAGACTTTCAATTTTGCTCCATAGTTGTCGGCTAAACCGGCTGCTAATTATCTTTAGGGAGCTTGACTCTTCCTTGTGAAGAACCATCCATTCCCCCTCTTTCACAAAGCAACGATAAAGAACTCCTTTTTTTTCGAGATATTCCGCATAATTGAATTCGCCCGGATTCATGGGCCCCAAGATTCTTTCAGGCTTGGTTTTTATAAAAATAAACTGTCCGATTTGCGGAATCCGGGAATTCCTGCCAAGTTGAAGTAAAACTTGCGATTTGCAGGTGGCTGCGGCTGTATCCCCCGAAAAAATAAAAATATCGAAACGCAAAAGTTTGTTTTTCAGCTGAGGTTCGGTGAGTACCTTCCCAATCCAATATCGGGATGAAACATCCGTCAGAGGCTTAATGCCATCCTGAAACCTGCTTGAAACCAGAAAACCGGCAGACATGAAAAACAGGAAAACCCCAAGTCCGGCAATCCATGAATATCCAGGCTTCAAGGCCAAACGAAAAATAAGGATAACACACAAAAACAACAAGACAGATGTGGCAAGCAGAAGCGCCCACTTATCATGGGAAAAACAGTAATCCCGGCCTAAAATCCCAACAATCATGGCGACTAAAGGTCTGAGTATAGGCACCGTTTTAATATCTCTCGAAATATCCATATTATTAATGTGCCGAATTCCGGAAAATCATTCCCATTAACCACTTTTTTTTTAAAGAATGGCTTGCTCCATCGAACAAAGGCTCAAAAATCATGTTTATAGGAATGCGATAGTTTAAGTATATTGTTTATATTTACCTCATATCGGTCGAACCTGAAAAAATTAAAATCGTGAAACTATGATCAATCTTAAAACCACTTATCTCGGACTTGAGCTAAAGAATCCGATCATTGTCGGAGCCAGTAATCTGGTAAGTGACACAAGTAATCTGCAGGCTGCTGAGAAAGCGGGCGCTTCGGCAATTGTTTTCAAATCACTTTTCGAGGAGCAAATTCAGCTTGAAAATTATCAGCTTGACAGTCAGATGGAAGAGTATAATGAAAGGAATGCCGAAATGGTAAAACTCTTTCCCGACATCAGTCATGCGGGCCCGCAAGAGCACCTTCACAAACTGCGCAAGGCAAAAGAATCTGTAAGCATACCTGTAATAGCCAGTTTGAATGCAGTATATCATGAATCTTGGCTTGAATATGCAAAGCTTATCGAAGATACAGGCGTAGATGCTTTGGAATTGAATTTCTACTCCATTCCCAAAGACTTTGGAAAAGACGAGAAAGACATTGTCAGTGAGCAACTTTCTGTTGTGAAGGAGATTAAAAAAACCCTGAATATCCCTGTAAGCGTTAAGCTAAGTCCTTATTACACGAATGTTTTAAAATTTGTAGCCGAGCTCGATAAGGCTGGGGTAGATGGCATTGTATTGTTCAACAGGATGTTCCAGCCAGATATTGATCTGGAAAAAGAAGAGCATTTCTCCCCATTTAATTTAAGCAGTGAAAACGATTCGCGTCTAGCCCTTCGCTTTGCTGGCCTTTTATATGGACGGACAAAAGCCAAAATATGCTCCAATTCCGGAATAATGGATGGGAAAGATGTTATTAAAGCAATTATGGTGGGCGCTGACGCGGTTCAGGTTGTAAGCACCCTTTACAAGCATAAGTTGTCGCATATTTCCGCAATGCTTGAAGAGATGAATGAATGGATGAAATCCAAGAAATATACCTCTCTGAAAGACTTCAAGGGTAAACTCTCAGAAAAAAACACAAAAGATCCTTTTGTGTACAAGAGAGCACAGTATATTGATCTGCTGCTTAAATCAGAGGATCTTACAAAGACCTTCTCGCTCAGGTAAATAAAAAATGCCGCTGGTTTAAAATCAGCGGCATTTTTTTATAATGTATCCATCTATTTTCCAGCGATTCTGATTTTATAGTGGGTGTCAATCTTTCCCAATGCAATTGCCTTCAGACGTCCCGAAATGAGTCTTTTTCTGAGAGGATTTATTTTATCGACAAACATAACTCCTTCCAGATGGTCGTATTCGTGTTGGATGATACGAGCGCGAACCCCATCGAATTGTTCATCATGATATTTGAATGACTCATCGTAATATTGAATCCTAAGCAGTTCTGGACGGTCGACATCCTCTCTCAGATCGGGTATGCTAAGGCAGCCTTCGTTAAAGGTCCAGGTTTCGCCCCACAATTTCGTAATTCGGGGATTGATAAATGCCTTCTTGAAGTCCGAAAGATCCTCATCGGTTTCTATACCTTCCTCATCCTTTCCTGAGCCCGTGGCATCAACAACAAACAATCTGATGCCCAAGCCTATCTGTGGAGCAGCAAGTCCAACACCTTCTGAAAACCTCATCGTTTCATACATATCCTCAATAAGCTGAGCAAGTCCGGGATAATCCTTGTTAATTTCAATTGCTTTCTTACGAAGAACAGATGTGCCGTATACATAAATTGGATAGATCATGACAAAACACCGAAATCTCGGAATGATTAATGTTTATTATAGTTTAATTGTTCCAGGTATGACTGGAGAATAATGGCAGCGCTTAACTTATCCATGTTACCCTTAACCTGCCTGTCTTTTTTCTTCATCCCTCCTCTTATCATCGCATCCATTGCCAAATGTGAGGTAAAGCGTTCATCAACCCAAATAACCGGCAAACCGGGGAAGCGACGTTTAACAGCTGTTTCAAATTGTTTGGCATATTGTAACGACTCAGAATCCGAATTGTTCATTTTTTTGGGGAGACCCAGAACAATTGCATCAACCGTTTCCTTTTGGAAATAATCGTCCAGAAAATCAAGTATTTCATGTGAGCCAACTGTTGTAAGCCCACTGGCAATCATCTGAGTAGGATCGGTTACTGCCACACCCACTCGTTTCGTCCCGTAATCAATACCAATTATTCGTCCCAATATTTTTGCAATTTGCTGACAAAGTTAACCAAAAATTTAAACCTTGAAGGTCCATTGACCTTCAAGGTTTAAAAAAAAGGCCGGAGTCGATGACTCCGGCCCAATAGTTATTAAAATATCCACCTTAGGCAGTAAAGCAGATTTGATTATTCGGCTGGTTTAAAATCCAGACTTGCAAGTCGAGCATATGATTTATACCTCCATTTGGCATTTTCCTCAGCTACCCTGAACAATTCTTCCGATTCGGCAGGGAAGGACTGCTGAAGTGAAGTATAACGAACCTCTGAGTTCAGAAAATCCCTGAATTTTGCAAAATCAGGTTCTTTTGAATCCAGCTGGAATGGGTTCTGTCCTTGAGCTTCCAACTCTGGATTAAAGCGGTAAAGATGCCAGTATCCTGCTTCAACTGCATATTTCTGCTGTTTTTGAGTTACACCCATTCCGGCTTTCAATCCATGGTTGATACAGGGAGAATATGCAATAATAAGTGATGGACCGGGATACGCCTCTGCCTCTCTAAGCACTTTAAGATAATGAGCCTGATTGGCGCCCATTGCAACCTGGGCAACATAAACATAGCCATAGGTGATTGCCATCATTCCGAGATCTTTCTTCCTTACTTTCTTACCTGAAGTTGCAAATTTGGCAACTGCACCCACAGGAGTAGATTTCGAAGACTGTCCACCCGTATTGGAATATACTTCAGTATCCATGACCAATACATTAACATCTTCACCGGAAGCGAGAACGTGATCCAATCCGCCGTAACCGATATCATAGGCCCAACCGTCGCCACCAAAAATCCATTGTGATTTCTTAATGAGATATTGTTTAAGGTTAAGGATATCGGATGTAGCTTTTGTTTTTTCCTTTTCACAGGCTGCGATAACCAGTTTAGCAGCTTCTTTCGACTCTGCCGCTTTATCTTTGGCTGCGAGCCATGCCTCAAATGCGACTTTCAGGTTGGCTGATGCGCCATTTTTAATCTCAGCGGTCATAATCATGGCAATTCTGTCGCGCATCTGACTTACGCCCAGCGACATACCAAAACCGTATTCGGCATTATCCTCAAAGAGGGAGTTTGCCCATGCAGGACCTTCGCCCTCGCTGTTAATGCAATATGGGGTAGATGGAGCTGAACCGCCATAAATCGAAGAACAGCCAGTTGCATTGGAAACCATCATTCTGTCGCCAAAAAGCTGTGTGATCAACTTAATATAAGGTGTTTCACCACAACCTGCGCAAGCTCCTGAGAACTCGAAGAGAGGTTTGGCAAACTGGGTGTTTTTAATTGCAGCGTCTTTGGGAAGCAGAGTATCCTTGTAAGTAACCTTGTTACCAAGATAGTTCCAATTTTCCACTTCAACCATCTGGCTTTCGAGAGGTTTCATGATTAGGGCTTTCTCTTTGGAAGGACAAACATCGGCACAGTTTCCACAGCCTGTGCAATCAAGAACCGAAACCTGCATTTTGTATTGGAGGCCGGCTAATGATTTGCCATTGGCACTAACCGTAACAGCACCAGCAGGCAGGCCTTTCATCTCTTTCTCATCAAGGAGGAAAGGACGGATAGCAGCGTGGGGACAAACATAAGAACACTGGTTACACTGAATGCAATTTGCTGATTGCCATTCAGGAACATTGACAGCAATACCGCGTTTTTCGTACTGAGTAGTTCCTGCAGGGAAGGTTCCGTCTTCGCGGCCCAGAAATGCGCTTACCGGAAGATCGTCGCCTTTTAAATGATTGATTGGCTCAACAACATTTTTTACAAAGTCAGGAAGATCTCTTGAATCGGTTTCCTTGCTGATGGCAATTTTCGACCAGCTTGCAGGAACCTCAACTTTTATAACCTCTCCTCCCCTATCAACAGCTGCGTTGTTCATTGCAACAACCTCTTCACCTTTTCGTCCAAAAGATTTAACGATAAACCTTTTCATCTCATCAACTGCTAATTCGTAAGGAATCACCTCGGCAATTTTAAAGAAAGAAGCCTGCATTATAGTATTGGTACGATTGCCCAGACCCAATTCCTCGGCTATCTTGGTTGCATCGATGATATAAAAGTTGATGTTATTGTCGGCAAGGTATTTCTTCATTGAATCAGGCAACTTTTCAAGGGCTTCTTTAGCATCCCATGAGCAGTTTAAGAGAAACATTCCACCTTTTTTCAATCCCTTGAGCATATCGTACTTATAGATATAGGAAGGAACATGGCAAGCAACGAAATCAGGTGTTCCAACAAGGTAAGGCGCTCTGATTGGCTGGTCGCCGAAACGAAGGTGAGAAGTTGTTATCCCCCCTGATTTCTTGGAGTCGTAAGCAAAATATGCCTGACAGTATTTGTCGGTTGATTCGCCAATGATTTTGATGGAGTTTTTGTTAGCTCCAACAGTACCATCAGACCCGAGCCCGTAAAATTTGGCTTCGTAGGTACCTTTTTTAACCACTGAAATTTCAGGAAGCAAAGGAAGAGAAAGGAAACTAACATCATCGGTGATACCAACGGTGAATCGGTTTTTCGGCTCTTTCATTTTCATGTTATCGAAAACCGAAAGCATCATTGCCGGGGTGGTATCTTTTGAACTTAAGCCATATCTACCCCCAACAACAATCGGGGCATTTTCCCTCCCGTAGAAAAGATCGCGGACATCAAGGTAAAGAGGTTCGCCGTTTGCGCCGATTTCCTTTGTGCGATCAAGAACAGTAACCCTTTTAACGCTTTTAGGCAATACTTTGAAGAAATATTTTCCGGAGAAAGGGCGGTAAAGATGAACAGAAACCAAACCGACCTTTTCGCCTTTTTCAACCAGCATATCAATAACTTCCTGGATCGTCTCAGTAATTGAACCCATGGCAATGATGATGTTTTCTGCATCCTTTGCACCATAATAGGTAAAGGGGTGATACTCGCGACCAGTCATTTTGGTAATCTGCTGCATATAATCCTCTACCAAGTCGGGAAGACCTTCGTAAAAACCGTTGGCGGCTTCCCTTGACTGGAAATAAATATCGGGATTCTGAGCGGTTCCGCGGGTTACGGGGTGCTCAGGATTAAGAGCTTTGTCGCGGAATGCCTGCACGGCTTCAAAATCGAGCATAGATGACAGCTGATCCATTGCCGGGTATTCAACTTTCTGAATTTCATGGGATGTACGGAAACCATCAAAGAAATGAAGGAAGGGAACCTTTGATTTAATAGCAGCCAAATGAGCGATACCTGCAAGGTCCATGATTTGCTGAACACTTCCGGTGGCCAGCATAGCAAACCCGGTTTGGCGCGCACTCATTACGTCGCTGTGGTCGCCAAAGATTGAGAGCGCCTGGGCAGCAAGACTTCGAGCTGAAACATGGAATACGGCCGGCAAAAGTTCACCGGAAATTTTATACATGTTTGGGATCATGAGCAACAATCCCTGAGACGCGGTAAAGGTTGATGAGAGGGCCCCACTCTGCAGAGATCCGTGGAGAGCGCCCGCTGCGCCACCTTCAGATTGCATTTCCGCCACTTTTACAACTTCACCAAAAATATTCTTTTTACCATAAGCAGCCCATTCATCAATGTACTCTGCCATGGTTGAAGAAGGAGTGATGGGATAAATAGCAGCTACTTCGCTAAACATGTAAGCAATGTATGCCGCTGCATAGTTACCGTCACAGGTCACAAAATTCTTTTTATCAGCCATTTCAGTATATTATATTAAGTAGTTATAAAACAATTAATTAACTAAAAAAGAAACGAATTACAAAATTACTATAATTGCTGATATTTTTTAAGTAAAAATACGGACAGAGCCTTATTCATATTAATTTCAAATAAGGTGGGTTATACCTGACAGGTTTATAAACCTGTCAGGTATAACCAAAAAAAATCCCTCCGTAGGCCAGGAGGGATTTCAAAAAGAAGTACATACTTCCAAAAAATTTATTCGCTGTTCATTGAGATCAGGAATTCTTCGTTCGAGTCGGTTTTAGACATGCGGTCAGAAATAAAATCCATCGCCTCAACAGAAGTCATATCGCTGAGGTAATTCCGTAAAACCCAGATTTTGTTGAGTGAATGTTTATCCAACAGAAGATCTTCGCGGCGGGTACTGGATGCATTGATATCCACAGCCGGCCATACGCGTTTGTTGGCAAGTTTTCTGTCGAGTTGCAGCTCCATATTACCTGTTCCTTTGAACTCCTCGAAAATAACATCATCCATCTTCGAACCGGTCTCGGTAAGGGCGGTTGCTATGATGGTAAGGGATCCTCCGTTTTCAATATTCCTGGCGGCACCAAAGAATCGTTTTGGCTTATGCAAAGCGTTTGCGTCAACTCCACCGGAAAGAACCTTGCCGGATGCAGGGGCTATGGTATTATATGCACGTGCCAACCGGGTGATCGAATCGAGCAGAATCACCACATCGTGTCCGCACTCAACCATTCTTTTGGCTTTCTCAAGAACGATATTGGCAACCCTCACGTGTCTTTCTGCTGGCTCATCGAAGGTAGACGAAACCACTTCAGCGTTTACGTTACGAGCCATATCGGTTACCTCTTCAGGCCTTTCGTCAACCAACAGGATTATAAGATAAACTTCAGGGTGATTGGCAGCTATCGCATTGGCAATATTCTGAAGCAAAACCGTTTTACCGGTTTTAGGCTGAGCAACAATCAGACCCCTCTGGCCTTTTCCTATAGGTGCAAACATATCTACAACCCTAACAGAGAGGTTGTTGTGTCCGGGACCTACAAGGCTGAATTTCTCGTTTGGAAACAAAGGTGTTAGAAAGTCGAAGGGGATACGGTCGCGAATAAAATCGGGGGTACGGCCGTTAATCTCCTCAACTTTTATCAAGGGGAAGTATTTTTCGCCCTCTTTCGGGGGACGGATTGCACCTCTTACGTTATCGCCGGTTTTTAAGCCGAAAAGCTTAATCTGGCTTTGTGAAACATAAATATCATCAGGAGAGTTGAGGTAATTGTAATCGGCTGATCTTAGGAATCCATAACCGTCGGGCATAATTTCAAGGACTCCGGAAGAAACAATAATTCCCTCAAAATCATAACGATCATTCTGTCGTTTCTCAGGTCGCTCGCCTCTTTCAGGTCTTTCCGGCCTTTCGGTTCTCGAATTTGGATCCTGATTTTCGTTCCTGTGCTTTCTCTCTTCACGGGGAGCAGAGGTATCCTGGTTTCCGTTAAAAGGTTTCCTTTCTTCGCGTTGTACACTTTGGTTCGGCTTTAATTCCTCAGTTGCGGTGACATCAATGGCTACTTCCTCGCTACCATTTTCGGCGATATCAGGTAATTTCACAGACTCGTGTGGCCTATTGCCATCAGCTTGAGCTGATTTTCCAGGTTTTACAAACCTTGGCTTTTTGAAATCCTTTTTCGGTGCATTTTGGGTATTTGCACGGATATCAGGACTCGTCCTGACTTCAGGGATCGGTCTTGCCTCGGGAGTTGGCCTGGCTTCGGGAGTTGGTCTTGTTTCAGGGTTTGTCCGCACATCGGCATTTGTCCTGCTGTCCTGTTTTGTCCTGACATCCTGATTCCTTCTTTTATAATCGCGGGGTTTGCCTTCTTTGGACCTTTCAGTGGTTGTGGATGCATTTGATAAAGGGGCTGATTCCTTTCTTACGGACTTAACCTCTGAGGCTGCAATGGCTTGCTGATCGAGGATTTTGTAAACAAGCTCCTGTTTTTTGAAGGATTCAACCCGTTTAATTTTCAGTTCTTTAGCTACTTCTCTAAGTTCGGGAAGAAGCTTCTTATTCAATTCAAGAATATCGTACATGTGTGGTAAAAATGTGGGAATTAATTATATAAAGGTATAAAATACAAAGATTGTGAATCATAAAATGATTACAGATAAATCTATAGTAAGGGAAATGATTGAAATAGTTAAATAGGGTATGGAAATTCTATGCAATATTAACTGATTTACATATGACTACCAAATATTTTTAAAATTTTATGGAGACCTGGTCTGAGTGCGAAAAATTAGCGGTTAATGGAAACACGTTAAAAGCCCCATTAATATTCCTGTGAGCAGATAAACTTTTGTACTCCATTAGTTATCTTAATTTGAAACAATAAAAAGTCTTCCACTGGTGAATTCGCAACAATATAATAATAGTTTGCGGCATCATTTCCTTCCTGAAATTGAACAAGCCTAGAAATCTATTGTTAGATATGTCAACTCAGTAACACCCAGAAATGACAAGTACAGAAATAATCTGATAACCCTCAGTGAATCAAGGAGAAAAAAAGTTTACAAATCTTAGTTTGAAATGTAACCTTAAGAAAACCCGTTCGTATAAAGAGCATTCAAAAAATACTCGCTAACGTTATGAGACAACTCAAAATCATTAAGCAGGTTACTAACCGCGAAACTCCTTCCCTCGACAAGTATTTGCATGAAATTGGAAAAGTAGATCTTATTTCCGCTGAGGAAGAAGTTGAACTGGCTAGGCGAATACGAAAGGGCGACAAGGAAGCTCTTGAAAAACTGATTAAAGCGAATCTTCGTTTTGTCGTTTCAGTGGCAAAACAATACCAGAATCAGGGATTAAGTCTTCCAGACCTTATTAATGAAGGAAACCTTGGGCTTATTAAAGCCGCCCAGAGATTTGATGAAACGCGTGGTTTTAAGTTTATTTCCTATGCTGTTTGGTGGATCCGTCAATCCATACTACAAGCCCTTGCCGAACAGGCTCGTATTGTTAGGCTCCCGCTGAATAAAATCGGTTCTATCAATAAGATCAACAAGACATTTAATGAGTTGGAGCAGCTTTATGAGCGCGAACCGACTATTTTGGAAATTGCTCAGGCAATGGAGCTAATCCCCGAAGATGTTAAGGATGCTCTACGCTCGTCGGGTCGACACATATCCATGGACGCCCCCCTTCAGGAAGGTGAAGACGGGAACCTTTATGATGTGCTTTTAAATTCTGACACGCCCAGTCCCGATAAGGGCCTTATGACCGAATCCCTCCGAAAAGAAATTGAAAGGGCCTTATCAACACTCACCTACCGTGAGGCCAGCATTATAAGGCTTTATTTCGGGCTCAACGGCAAGCATCCTCATACCCTCGAGGAAATTGGAGAGGAATTTAACCTTACCCGCGAGAGAGTTAGGCAAATTAAGGAAAAGGCAATAAAGAGGCTTAAGCATACAACACGCAGCAAAATTCTGAAGTCATATTTGGGATAATGTTTTATATTTGAGGAAAAATCAGACTAATGCCCATTATAGCACCTTCCATTCTTACAGCTAATTTCCTCAGGTTAGAAGATGAAATCAATATGCTGAACAGTAGTAAAGCGGATTGGATTCATCTTGACATAATGGATGGGGTTTATGTTCCCAATATAACTTTTGGTTTTCCGGTGATACGACAGATTAAATCCCTCGCTAAAAAACCTTTGGATGCGCACCTGATGATTATAAACCCAGATCGCTATCTTAAGGATTTTAAAGATGCAGGTGTCGATCTGTTAACAGTTCATCTGGAAGCTTGCACCCATCTTGACAGAACCATTTCAGAAATCTCAAACCTTGGCATGAAGCCCGGGGTGGCTGTCAATCCGCATACTTCCCTTGATGGATTGCAATATATCCTGCCTAAGTTAAGCATGGTGCTTATTATGACTGTAAATCCGGGATTCGGAGGACAGAAGTTCATCGATTACTCATACGAAAAGGTCCGCAAGTTGAAGCAAATGATCGTTGACAGCGGAGCGTCAACACTGATTCAGGTTGACGGAGGAGTTAGCAAATCGAACCTTAAACCCTTGGTTGATGCCGGTGTGGATGCCTTCGTTGTAGGAAACACGATCTTCGCATCATCCGATCCGGTAGCAATGATTGAAGACCTTAAAGAAATGAAGAATCTCAGCTGAGAGGAATTGTTTTTATTGCTTTCAGCATGCTTAAAGGATAAACAGACTTCCTTATTTCCCGTCAAGAAAATCCTGCAGATACGCAAAATGCTCTGATAGTTTTCCCTTTTCAGCAATCGTCGCCCTTTTAATAATCGAAGGATCGGAAACACCCAATATCGAAGGGATTACATCCGAAGCCAGTTTTTCCCCGAAATCCCCCGAAGCATCGCGTGGAAGCTCACCGGGCAGGTTGTCAACCGACATCACCGTAATATTTTGCAAGTCAAAAGCATCCGACTCCAACCCTGTGGCAATACTATATCCATAAAAGGGATCCAGTATAGTGGATGCGCGCAATGTTGAGGGTATCGGGCCGTCAATATCGCAAGATACATCGGCAATAATCCGCAAACGAAATCCGGACTGCTGCATGTCGCTCCGGGTCATTAATACAGGTGAGCGAGGATCCCAAAAATGACAGGCTATAAATATATCCGCCGCATGAGCAAAAGGCAGAAATGAATTCACATATTCCTGTGGATTGCTGAAAAAATGCTTCAGTTCGAATGGAATGTTTTTTTGGTGCTTAGCATAATGAACCGGATCCAATTGGGTATAAATATTCCCTCCTTCATCCCTTAGAAAATCCTCGGGGCTTACCTTTTCAAATCCTGCAGTATCAAGAATTTCCATTGCACCGCCAGCAACCCTGCCTCCCCCGGTAAGAACAATTTTCTGATTCTCTACACGTATTTCCGACAAATGTTCCATTAATTCAGCTTTATCCTTGCATTGCCACGCTGGCTTTAGTTCATATCTATTGTATCGTTTACCGTATGCACGCAAGGCATTATAAGCCCCAACAAATCCTGCCCAGCGACCGAATGCTACAATCCTGATATTGCTGCTATCGGTGAGATATTCGTAATCAATAAGCTGTATATTCTTTTTAACAATCGTCCGCAGTAATTCTAGATTATGCTTTTGCTTTTTTGCCGTATGGGAAAAAAACATATAGGCTTTGTCATGGATAAGGTATTCCGGTTTAACTTCCTTTACTCCCATTAAAAGACTGCAATGATCAATGTTTTCCTGCACACTTATGCCTTGTTGCTGGTATTCGTGATCTGAAAAACAACGATTTTCGTCGGGTTGAATACAAATCCACAAGCCTGAATATCGATCCATCAATTGCCTGCATTGCAGCGGTGTGAATGGAACCCTGCGATCGCGTGGGATTTTGGTCTCTCGGAGAATAGCTATGTTCATTTTTTGTTTTTGATTGGACTAAAATACATAAATTTACTTCGGCTTAAAACATGCTTTTAAACTGATTGGGCTTAGGGGTTGGAAGGACTGCAAACTTATGCTTTGGGATTTCAGGAATAGGTAGCCTACCCCAGATTGAGGTTCCAACATAAAAGTCCTTAACAATTTGGGTGCACTACCGTGGTTATTTTGGCATTAAATAAAAATAACAAAAAAAATTCACGCAGAGTCATAAAGTGATTAAAAATGAGAAGTGTAAAAATCACCAAGATAGTTGAAGTTGCAAAGGACTCATTCTTATTGAGTTTTTTGCGGGATTTTGAGTTTGTTGCCGGACAGGTGATTGGCATTAATATCGGAGTGGTGCAGCCTGCCCGATTATACAGTATTGCCAGCGGGAGCAGCGAAGAAGAGATTAAAATTCTTTTTAACCTAAAAGATGACGGTTACCTTACTCCCCTTTTAGCAAGCAGCAAACCTGGTAATTCAATACAAATCTCCCCTCCCTTCGGCAACTTTGTCTGTAACGAGAAAGAAGCCTGGTGGATTGCTTCCGGAACCGGCATAGCACCCTTTGCTTCGATGATATCCAGTGGAACAGCGGCAGGAAAAACCCTGATTCATGGAAGTCGGTTTCTTTCGAATTTCTATTTCCAAAACGAGATTGCCCCCATTATGAAGGCTAGCTATATACGCTGCTGTTCGGCTGAATCGGGAGTTGGGATTTATTCCGGACGTCTTACCCGGTATTTAAAGGAACGGGAAGACCTGCCTACAGATAAGAAATACTACCTTTGCGGGAGTGCGGATATGGTGGTGGACACGCGTGACATTCTTATCAGTAAAGGTATTCCTTACGAGAACATAATAGCAGAGATATATTTTTAAATGGAAAAAGAGAATCTGTTCGGCAAAACGCTTACCGAACTTCAGGAAATCTGTTCCCGGCTCGGTTTGCCAGGCTTTTCTGCCCGGCAGATTACCGAATGGCTTTATCAAAAAGACTTATGGGATATTGACGGTATGACAAATCTGTCAATTAAAAACCGGACAATTCTTAAAGAGCACTTTACTCTTGGAATTACCCTACACTCAAAAGTTCAGGAATCGGTTGACGGGACGAAAAAATACCTCTTCCCTACCAAAACAAATAAATTCATTGAAGCAGCCTATATTCCCGAAGCCGACAGGGCCACGCTTTGCGTTTCATCACAGATTGGCTGCAAGATGGGTTGTTTGTTCTGTATGACCGGCAAGCAAGGTTTTCAGGGGAATCTGACCGCGGGCGAAATCTTAAATCAGGTAAAAGCCCTTCCGGAAAGAAAAAAACTTACGAATATTGTTTATATGGGGATGGGCGAGCCCCTCGACAATACCGAAGAAGTGCTTAAAAGTCTTGAAATATTCACCTCCACATGGGGGTTTGGAATGAGTCCAAAAAGAATAACGGTCTCGACAATTGGCATTATTCCCGCGTTGGATAGTTTCCTCAAGCGCTCGGAATGCCACCTTGCAATTAGTTTGCACACTCCTTTCGACGAGGAGAGAAAAAAACTGATGCCGGTACAAAATGTTTACCCTATTGAAGATGTGATTCAATTTGTGAAACAGTTTGATTGGGCCAAACAAAGAAGGGTTTCAATTGAATACATAATGTTCAAAGGTTTGAACGACACCTCCCGCCATGTAAATCAACTTGC
>CAMAZH010000010.1 GCA_945863035.1 Chitinophaga pinensis
CCGAATCGAAAAGTAATTGTCCCCCGGGATTCAGAAAACTTTTAATGTGTTGCAGGAAATGTATCAGCCCGTCGACTGTTTGAACCAGTCCTATTCCATTCATGAGCATAAGCACAGTATCGAATTTACCAGGTGCTTCGTCGAAGATATCAGCATTCAGAACCTTGTCAACTCCTCTGCTTCGCATAATTCGGCAAGCTTCTCCTGAAAGTTCCAAAGCTGTAACATCGAAACCCCGCAGCTGTAACTCAAGGCTGTGAGAGCCGGCAGCAGCTCCTACATCAAGAATTGCCCCCCGCACCTGTTCAAGCGCTTCATGTTCAATATCCGGCATTTCCGACAAAACTCGGAAATAGTGGGAAACGGCCTGAGTATCGGGGTCAAAATCCGGACTGTGAACAATCAGGGTGGCTGCCTGATCGCCTGCAAAATAGGCACTAAGGGCGAGGCCCAGTACTTCGGAAGGATTCATATAATAAATTTGCTGTGGTTAATTGTTTTTCTTCAGCCAGCAGTAAGGCTCCTGAAGCTGCCAATATCCTTGATTTTGGCGAATCCCCCTTTAAGTAAGTGCTGCTTTGAACACCCATCCGTACGGCATTTGCAAAAAAGGAATTAATGGCCGTTTGCGCGCTCATCAAGGAATGTAACGGAACGGGCGACAATCGACCCGGAACGTGTGGAGGGAGACGGTTCAAATCGGCTTTAGCTGCAGCGGATTTCAAGTGTTTATGAAATGTAATCAGTGAGACCGGAGGGAACAAAGAGTTACCGCGATAATACTTGCTTTGGTATTTCGCGACAATCTCAAGGGCAAAACCATTCAACAGAACCCTGTCATTTTGTTTGTTGCCCGACTGTATGGAATTTTCGGCAAGGCTTCCCCTTGTCAACTTTCCTATCGATGCAAATCGAATGCCGGTAAAGGAGATAAAGCAGAAGATGTCGCGGCACCAGGCTTCTTTTTTGGTGAGCCCCTCTAATTCAAAAAAAGCAGCGAGTTCTTCCCATCTCAAATAAGTGTCTGTTTGGATTGAATTGCTTTTCGGGGGAGTAAAACGGATCAGTTGAAAGTCGCGATTAAAAACCAGTCCCGTTCGGAGACACCAGTTCATGAACCACTTCAGCAAATCAAGATTCTTTTTTATGCTAGTGTCTTTCAGTCCTTTCCCCCGGTAAAACAATACAAGTGCCTCCCCAAAAGAATTATTTACTGACCCTGGCAGAATTGTATGGTGTCGCGTCAGGGAAAACTCCTTAAGCTGGGAATAAAACGTCTTCATCTTTTTAAGGGTGGAGGGGCTCCACGAAATGGAATTCAACTCCATAAAGCGCAGAAGCAGATCAAAAAGCTGAGGTGTTTCGGATTTCACCATTATCTTAAGTTCTTGCTTAAGCATGAAAGGGTCTGGGACAAATCCTCCAGCCATGATTTCCCGAAAACGCAGATCCACGCGCTGAGCAAGCAAAACGAGATAGGTGTTGATTCCTTCGGAGGTTGAATATACCGACTTTACACGCTCCGTGGTTTTATCCCATTCCGTCTCCCTTACTTTTCTACCGGTATAGGTTTTTATGCGATGGGATGAATAGGAGACCGACAAAATAAGCGGGCACTCACGGTTGACGGCGGCTTCTGTCTTTGCAATTCTGGACTCCAAATAAAAATGAATTTTTATCATATCACACATTAATCACACAATATTATGAATTATATTTTATTTATTCAATTGTTTTATAGTTTTTTATATATACTTACATAATATTTTTTACTCTACTATATTTTTATCAATTCGAAATATGATTTTGTAAGAACTTAATAAAATATCGTAAGTTTCCCTATGTTCAATCTATTCCAAAAATATAATTCATTATCTTGATCTATTGTTGTCCGGTAAAAAACAATAATGATGAACAGATTGCCTTCGGTGAGCTCGTTCACTAGCGTACTCGGTTCTTCACTTCGTTTCGTTCAGAATGACAGTCAATTATGTGTCATGGAACAGACTGTCATTCCGAGCAAAGCGAGGAATCTTAGATCATAGGAAAACGGTTTGACATGCTCATTTTGGCAGCAAACTTCTACCTTTACATTTTATCTGCAAACAAAAGCCTACGATGCAAATTGAACTTGTAACTACCCGCGACGGATCGCACAGTCTTTACCGCCCCGACCTCGATGAACAATATCATTCTGCCTTCGGGGCCATTCAGGAATCCATGCATGTCTTTATCAAATGCGGATATGATGCTATCCCTACGAAAAAGCTTCAGGTTTTTGAAGTGGGATTTGGAACCGGCTTAAATGCATTGCTAAGCTTTTTAAAGGCAATGGAGGAGCAGAAAGAAGTGAAATACTTCAGTATTGAAAAATACCCGCTTTCGCCCGAGCTTACAAACCAACTAAATTACCCCTCGATCCTGGAACCCGGATCATCAGCAATTTTCGAGAACATTCACCAATCGGCGTGGGATGTGGATATTCCTATTGGTCAATTTGTTTTGCACAAAATCCACGGAGACATTCTTACCTCCCAAATACCCTCGGGAAACGACCTTGTTTACTTTGATGCTTTCTCCCCTGATAAGGACCCTCTTTTATGGTCGGAAGAAATATTCAGAAAAATCTACGATTCCATGAATGCCGGAGGCGTTTTCGTGACCTATTCGGCAAAGGGCGAAGTAAGAAGAAGATTGATCTCATGTGGCTTCCGTGTTGAAAAGCTGACCGGCCCCCCTGGAAAAATCCATATCTTGAGGGCAATAAAATAATTCTGATTTCTTATGTCTGATTTAAGATTATTCTATAACTTCGCACCCATTCAATTATAAACGTAAATAAACTCATGAAAAATCAAAAATTAATAGCCATTGTAGTCGGAATTGTAGTTTTGATTGGTGGTTATCTTGCAGGAAGTTTTTTCCCAATGATGGAAACCTTCAAAATCGGAAGTTCGGCCAAATTGAAAACCGAGCTTGATTCCTTTGCTTATGCTTATGGTATTTATACCGGGGGAGGTACTCTTTCGAGCCTAAGTCAGATTCTGGTAGATGAGGAATTCCCGAAAGATGGTTTTGTAAAAGGTGTTAAGGACGGCCTTTATGAAAACAATGACGTTATGGATCCTATGTTAGCTCAGGGATTTCTTCAGGGATTTGCCATGAAGCAACAGGAGAAAATGATGGCACAGTCGAATGTGAAAGCGCAATCGAATATTGAAGAAGGTGCACAATTCCTTGAAACCAATAAAGGTCGCGAAGGGGTTACCGAAACTGCATCCGGACTTCAGTATGAAGTACTTGTTAAAGGAAATGGAAAATCACCCATTGCCACCGACAGTGTTACCGTTCATTACACAGGCACCCTTCTCGACGGTACTGTGTTCGACAGTTCGGTTGAACGTGGAGAACCTGTTACTTTCAAACTCGACCAGGTAATACCAGGTTGGACCGAAGGTTTGCAACTGATGAAGGAAGGTGACAAATTCAAACTGTTTATCCCTTCAGACATTGCTTATGGACCAAGCGGATCGCGTTCTATTGAGCCTAACTCTACCTTGATCTTCGAAGTAGAATTACTTAAGGTAACGAAAAATTAATTGGTTCATCTAACCGATATTTTACTACTTGTTACATTAATAGAAAAAGGTTAGAGCAATCTCTAACCTTTTTCTTTCCAGGAAAACAGCATTTAATCACTTTTAAAAAATATCAAATGAGCTTTGAAACAACAGGAAAACTTATCGCGGTATACCCGGTAACTGAAATAAGCGATAAATTCAAAAAAAGAGAATTCGTTATTGAGCAGGCTGAAACAAAAAACGGCTTTGATTTCAAAGACTATGTTAAATTTCAGGTAACACAGGATAAATGCTCCCTCCCCGACCAGGTAAAAGTTGGCGACACGGTTAAAGTAAGTTTCAACCTTCGTGGCCGCAAGTGGGAAAAAGACGGTACTGTAAACTACTTTACCAACCTTGAGGCATGGAAACTGGAGAGCACATCATCATCCAAACCAACCGTTTCAGACAATACTGGCTTTCCGGATGTGTCAACCGCACCCCTAACCGACAACAAAGAATTCTCGACCTCTGCCGAAGAACTTGACGACTTGCCTTTTTGATTCTAACCCCTTAAAATCAATCAGGCTTTCGTCGGTACTATTCGATAAAACCCTCACTCCTGCGATTTGACTTGCATATCGGATTTTCAATCCGTATGAAAACGACTCCCGCTGGCCCCCCAAAAAAATAAAGAACGAAAACTATACAAGGATGGACCGGATAGATTGCTTATTCGGTTCAAGTTGTGTGTACTTTTCCAGATAATCAATTGTGAAATTGAATGTGGAACCTTTAAAAATATTCGATTCAATCCAAATATCCCCACCTAAAAGCTCGATGATCCCTTTTGCAAGTGTTAAACCCAAACCTACACCACCTTCAGTGGTTCCGTAATCATCGTCCTGCTTTTCAAATTTATTGAATATTATCCCGGCTTTGTCTGCCGAAATACCCTTTCCGCTATCCTTTACAAAAAATTGAATTTTCTGGTCTTCTCTCAGAAAATAGCCAAATTCTATGATTCCCTTGTTGGTGAATTTTAAAGCATTGCTCAACAGACTCGACAATACCTGCGTTAACCTGTATTTGTCGGTAGTAATTATAAAATCCTCTCTTCGGGTTCCCTTATTCAGCAAAATTGCAAGGTGATCTTTGCCCAATTTGTGCTTGTCGATGTTGAAATAGTGATACACCTGCTGCATCAGCATGTTAAGGTTAACACGCTCCTTGTTCACCTTGAGTTCATTGACTTCAAGAAGTGATGCATCGATCATGGAATCAACGATGGTAAGCAGACTGTTCCCATTCTGGTTTATGTGCTCCATGTACTCTTCCTTCTTATCACTGGTGATATTTTTGTCGATCAGGAGGTTCGAGAATCCTAATATGGCATTCATTGGAGTGCGAAGTTCATGCGACACGCTTGAGAGGAACTTTGCTTTTATCCGTTCCGTTTTCAGCTTGTTTTCCTCAAGCTTCAATTCAAGGATTTGCACTTTGGATTCCAGTTCAGCTGCGTATCTCAATAACTCCTCGTATGTGGGTTTTCCTGTCATGATGGCGGATTTTTTAAAGTCGGGATTACCGTAATTTCTTAATAACGGTTTTCGCCTTTTCGCGATAATAGCTGTCTGATTCAGCGATTTCAGTAAAATGCTTCAGGGCTTTGTCATATTCCTCAGTCTTAATGTAACAAAATCCCAAATACCATTTTGCCTGCTCAATGTAAAGATTGTTATCGTGTTCAATAACTCTGGAAAAAGATTTCCCTGCCTTCTGATACTCAGCAATTTCGTAGTACGAAATACCTGAATACAGTTGGGTTGCCATCTGTCCCGGATCTTTTTCCAAAACCTTCTCGAAGAGAGTGACAGCTTCCCTGTATTCTTTATTATAATATTTTTCAAGGGCTATCCGAATGACTCGATCATTATCACCTGTTTCAGAACGGGTTACCGATGTTAACTCGTAGGCCTGGTAGTACTTGTCAAAAACCTTCTGCTTGTTCGGACGCACAAGGTTAAACGCAGTAAACCCAAGTACAATAGCTATGGATGCTGCTAATGCAACGAGCGTAATACGCCTGACACGCGGCCTTTTGTTCATTTCCGTGGATGCTTCATTCATGAAATGTATAAACTTGAGCGATCTTCTCAATTCCATTACATCTGCATCTTGAAGTGCCTCATCGACATCCTTGTATAACTCCAGCTCCTGCTGCAGTATCGGATCGTTTTTAAGTTCCTGCTCAAACCTGGAAGCCGTGAGAGCATCCAACTCTCCACTCAGGTATTTCGAAATAAGGTGCCTGTTCTTATTCATAACTTTATTTATTTATATATCATGTAATCAATTCCTTACACGACCAACATATTGGTCGGAGAGAATTATAAGAGTGTGAAACTTTACTTACAGAATAACTGTAAGAAATACTTTCTTTATCAACCTGCTGATGCTTTAGGCATCAGGTATTCAATATTCAGGATCATACTTTTATACAAAAAAGGTATGAAATTAGACATCATCGGTCGGTTGATATTCTTGTCCTGGTGTAAGCCCACCAGGTAAAACCGGAGAAACGCCTCCTTTAATTGCACTCATCTGAACTTTGTTTAGCGAATAATGATTAAAATCAGCAATGTTTTTTACACTTGAAGAGTTTCCGAACAGATTGGTTAAGGTTTTCATAATTGTTTTTTTTGGGGGTTATAGGAATGGGTTCCTATCTCTTAATACCCGAAAAGGCATATTTATTACCCAAAAAAATCAATTATTTTTCAACTTTCTTGAAAATAATTTTTATACGCCTGCTAATCAATGTGTTAAAAATTTAAAAAAACAGCGGATTTCCCTCTAAAACTTGTCTTTTTTTTCGATTTTTGATACTTCTATGAAAAAAACTATTTCATATCTTATCCTTCTTCTCCTGTTTTTTGCCGGGTCGAATGCTTTTTGCCAGCATTTGAAGGTTGATTCCGATACTTCCCGTGACGAAGCGAATTCCCTAGTGAAGGCAATACATAGAAAAGCAATGGAGGAAAGAAAACTTGGAAGGTACGAAAATGCCGAAATACTCTACCGTGATGTTGTGCGCTTAAAGGAAACCTATGCGTCTGACCAAACAGAATTGCTTATAAATGTTTATTCAAACTACATAAGTATCCTGAATTTAATCTGGAAATATGATTTAGCAGATTTTTATTGGGACAGGATTGAAATAATATCTAGATTATCTGATATACAAACCAAAACAAAATTTCTATGTGATAGAGGACTCATGTTGCTAAAATTAAATGATGGAGCCTCTGCCTTAGAATACTTTGAACAGGCTGAAAAAAACATACAATGGAATTTACCTTTGGATAATAAGGTTTTAAGTACAGTTTATTTAGGCAAAGGTGCTGCATATTATGACCTAGGCAGATACGACGAAAGTTTGGAGTGCCTCGATATTATCGAATCGTCCCTTAACCTAACACCAAAAGAAAAGGTTGAAATTTATCTAAAAAAGTTCACCATTTATTTCGCTCAACAGAACAATGAGAAAGCTTCAAAAATGTTTGATGCATCAAAGAACTTCGTTTTGACAAAAGAGCAGAGGGACTATTTTGCTTTACAATATGCCACCTTTCTTTATTACAACTTAAAAAAGATTGATGAAGCCATTGTAATTTTCAAGGAATTGGAAAAGACCTACACAGCATCAAACCGACATCGCTTCGAAGCCTATCAGGTTCTTACAAATCTTGGGAATTGCTACGAGTCCAAAAAAATGTACAAAGAAACTCTTGAATATTACCAAAAAACACTGCAATTCCGTTATCCGGGATTTACCGATCCCGACTTCAAATCAGACCCCCCCGTTTCTGACCTTAAAGATGCTCAGAATGTAGTGCTTATTAAGAATAAGGCCGAGGTTTTGTACAAGTATTCTAAATCCACTAACGATACCTCCTATCTGAGTGCCAGTTTAAGGAACTGTTTTAGGAGTCTTGATATTATCCAAAAATCGCGTTTCAGGGTAACTTCGGAAGAGAGCCAGTTCCTGATTTCGAAAAACGAGCGCTTAGCATATGGTCTCACCCAAATTGTAGCCCTCGAAAAATACAAACTTACAAACGACGACAAATACTTGAACATGGCCTTTGTGGCAAATGAAAAAGGACGCGCATTTACCCTGCTTTCGTCCATGAGAAATCAAAAAGCAATGGACTTTGGCAATATCCCCTCAAAAATAAGAAATCAGGAGAGTGAGTTAAACAGACAAATCTCCCTTTATGATGAACTTCTGTACAAGGAAAGGATGAGCCCTGATCCCGATCCGGTAAAAGTTTCCAACTGGGAAGACCTGCTATTTAAAGCATCACAAGACTATTCATTGCTCCTGCGAAAACTGGAACGACAATATCCCGAATACTATCGCTTAAAATTTGATGACAAGGTTACCGATATGTTCGAAATTCAGAAAAAGCTCGAAGAGAATACCGTTTTGGTTGAATACTCGTTTTTGGATTCCTTGCTCATCATTTATACTGTTAGCCGTGATAAATTATCTGCTAAGAAAGTATATCTGGAACCCGGGTTTGAAGATAAGTGCATTGAGTTGTTAGACCTGATAACCAACAAGAGTTTTTCGGATTTTGCAAATGAAACCTACTGCAGCTATTCAGGTCTGGCCTATGAACTTTACTCAATCCTAATTGAGCCGGTAAAAGAAGAGTTGAACGGACTCAACCTGATTGTGATCCCCGACGGGGCTATCGCACATCTTCCTTTCGATGCACTGTTAACATCCAAAGTGCCGTGTGGGAAGGCCAATTACCGAAACGCACCTTATCTGTTAAAAGATTATTCGATTGGTTACTCTTACTCTTCCACCATACATTTCAATCCGCTGAAGCATGTTAAAATACCTAGTGAGAAGATTCTGGCCTTCGCACCGGCTTATGCCAAAGCCTCGGATGACACTTCCCAGGTTTTCCTGATGCGCAATCAGGATTATCTTGATCTTAATTTCCTGCCGGGAGTTACCATCGAAGTAAACAACGTTTCAGAACTCTACAGTACGGATGCTTACTATCACATTAGCGCGAAAGAGTCGATTTTCAAGGAGCTTTCTGGCCGATACCGGGTTCTGCATCTGGCCATGCATACTAAAATCGACAACGCCAATCCCATGCTTTCCAGACTAATCTTCACTCAGATTCCCGACGGGGACGATGATGCCATGTTGTACACCTACGAAATTTACAATTTAAAGCTCAATGCAAGCCTTATTGTTCTGTCGTCATGCTCCAGCGGTTATGGGAAAATGCAACCCGGAGAAGGAGTGCAGAGTCTTGCCCGGGGCTTCGCCTTTGCGGGATGTCCATCTATTTTAATGACGTTATGGTCGGTAGCTGATTTGTCATCGGTTTCCATAATTACTAAATTTTACAAATATCTTCTGGAGCAAAAAAACAAGCCCTTGTCTTTACGAGAATCAAAGCTTGATTTTCTGGCTCATGCAGACGAATTGAGAGCCCATCCTTACTTCTGGGCCTCGTATGTTATTATTGGGGATCCGTCTCCACTTTTCCCGCCTAAAACGAATTTGGCAGCTTTTAATGCATTTCTCTTGCTCTTGCCACTAGGGTTTCTCAGCGTATACTACAGGAATTTCAAGAAAGACGAAAAAAGCAGGAAGGGAAAAACTGACTGAGAATTTAAAGTTTGTCGGAATGATAATCAGGGTCTTGTTTTACAAGCTTGATAAGATATTCCTTGCAAAAGTGCTTGCGTTTTGCAATATAACCCTCACTTTTCAGGCCCATATTTTCTGTGATAGTTTTATTACATAATCCATTATTTGCCATTGTAAGGATTAGCTGGCAGTCTTCCGGTAAGTCCAGAAAAACCCTTTGGTACAAAGCATATTTAAAATCATGCTCAAAGAAAGGCTGAGGTTCTTCAAACTGAATGTATTCATGACTCTCACTAAGCTTTACAATATTTGAGTTCACCTTATTCAGATGTTTTATCCAGATCAGGCGCGCAACAGAAAACAAGTAAGTCTGCATGCTGCTCACAAGTATAAAACTCTTATCCTTGCGAATGGTTTCAAACACAACAATCATCGCTTCCTGGAAAACATCCTGAGCATCATCACCGGTTCCGCTGTTATTCGTAACAAAATGCAGAACAGATTGATAGTATTTTTTATAAATATATCTTAAAACCCTATTGTCGCGTTTTCTTATCCCTTTAACCAATTCATTTGATGAATAGCGGTTCACAAGTATTTTGTATTAAAATATCAGTTCCAAATCTATGTAAAAAACGAATTTGAAATACGAATTGTTACTTTAGTCAAAAAAGACAGTCCCTTCCGGCTATTGAGTCAGTTGCAAGATCATCTTTTCAATAGCTTTCTCACAAACATCGCAGAATCTGTCTGTAGTATTACTTTTCATCCGACAATTATAGGCTGGTCGGTAGACTCCTTTTGCAACATAACCTCCCCCTTCGAATACGCCAATGGAATTAATAAATTCGGGTGTCGGTGGTGTAGGTACCGGAGTTCCGGGTTTAAGCATAAGTTCCCATTTGGACTGGAAATTTACCAATGTGGTAAGATTAGGTTCCCAAGGCTCTGTTTTTGTGGAATAGAAATCGCTGTACGCAACGTCAGAAGTGTAGTACTCGTCACCCAGTCCGGCAAACCCATGTCCGAATTCATGAACAAAAACATGAGGGGAAAGCTCATTGTCAACCGTGGTAAGACTGTAATGGTTGTAAATACCACCCCCTCCGTATTTTGGGGAGTTTGCCAAAATATAAATCTGGTCATATGGTGCAAGAGCTGCCAAATCCCTTACTCCCCAGAAATCGGATGTTGTTAGGTAACGCTCGCTATCAAAAGTGTAGAAATTGGAATTCAATTGGGTGTTTTTCCAGATGTTTTCTCCGGGGATGTCAACTCCCGACTCGGATGAAGGTGCAAGAACCGCATACAGGTTGAACTTATCCTTGTATCTGGAAAAGGGTTCAATGGCAAAAAGGGAATCGGTAAGCCTCAAAACATCTTCCTTGAACTTCCCCATTTGTTCGAGAGTATATCCCTCCGGAAGAAAAACAATATCCACGCATTTGCCTGGATCGCCTGAATTTTTGAGCTTTTCAACCATGTAATCCAGTTCCGGTGAGGGCTGGATAAAATAATCGGAAGGGTCTATTCTGACGGAAAACTTAAGGGAAAATTCAGCTTTATCGTCCCTCTCATAAATCTCAAACCGAACCGGAATATTAGGAAAAGGGATATTTGTGCTCTGGAAAAATCCTTTGCTAATTAAAGTAGCCTCGGTGGTTGTCTGCCATTCCTGGAAAAGGGTTGAAAACCCTTGGCTGTAAATCAATTCATGACTGTCGGCTGTAAAAACCTTACAAAGGTACTCCCCAAAGCCGTTGTTATCTGTGAGGTTTGACCTTGATCCTCCCCAAAAAGCTTCTTTTTTGAGCGTCTGGAGATAAATCTCAGAATTGTCATGGTTTCCAGCTAAAATATAATCGACGCGAAGACTACCTTCTGAGAACCATTTGGAATACTGTGCCTGACATAAAGCTAATGAAGCCAAGACATTGAGCAGGGCAACAAGCAGAAGACTTTTCATAGGAAGGGTTTTAATATTTTAGAAAGTTAAAGTTAATGGAAAAATTGCTCCGTATTATAAAGATTCAAATATTCCGCAACTGTATCTGTCAATGATTTCAATTTAAATTTTTTTCCTGAATTGTAAAATTATACTTTCGCGTTTAAAATAAAAACAAAAGTAACAACTTATGATTACCAAATATCTGGATGCTTTGCAGGTCTTTTTGGAAAGTATGGGGATTTCCCCTACGCAGGCAGCACAACTTCACTCACTAATAGTCATTGTTGCAATACTCGTGCTATCGATTGTGATAGATATTGCCCTCAAGAAAACTATTGTGGCGTCTATCCGGAGCTATGTTCACAGGAGTGAAAACGAGTGGGACGACATTTTCCTTGAAAACAGGGTGTTCAACAGGTTGGCGCACATTGCCCCTGCACTGCTGATATATTATACTATTCACTATTCGTTGGATATGCCGATCCTGGTGGCCATTATTAAAAAGATCTCGGTTATTTACATAATTATAATAAGTTTACTGGTAACCAATTCCTTTATCAATTCCCTGCATGATATTTATTTGCGCTTTCCTATTTCACAGGATAAGCCTATAAAGGGATATGTTCAGGTTTTAAAGTTGTTCATTTATATGGCAACTGCAATTGTTTTAATTTCTTACATGACAGGCACAAAGCCTTACACCCTTTTGGCCGGTTTAGGCGCCTTGGCAGCGGTTATACTGTTAATTTTCAAAGACACTATACTGGGCTTGGTTGCATCCATTCAAATCTCTGTCAACGATATGGTTAAGCCGGGCGATTGGATCGAAATGCCTGCGCGGCAAGCGGATGGAAATGTTCTGGAAATAACCCTCAACACCGTTAAGGTACAGAACTTCGACAACACCATATCAACGGTTCCCACCTATGCGCTTGTTTCGGAATCGTTCACCAACTGGAGAGGAATGCAGGAGTCGGCAGGCAGAAGGATCAAACGCTCGGTAAACATTGACATGAAAAGCGTGAAATTTCTAGATGACGAAATGATACAAAGGCTTTCGAAAATAATGATACTGAAACCCTATATGGACGAGCGCCTTGAAGAAATCAGAAAATACAATGAAGATCATCAGGTAGATCCCTCAAGTCCTGTAAATGGCCGGAGGATGACAAATCTCGGAACTTTCAGAAAATATCTGGAGGCTTACATTACCCAAATGCCCCAGATTAATAAGGAGCTCACACTTATGGTAAGGCAAAAAGACCCTACGGATAAAGGAATCCCTCTGGAGATCTATTGCTTCAGCAGCGATAAAGGATTTGTCAATTATGAGAGCATTCAATCGGATATATTTGATCATTTGCTGGCGGTTATTTCAGAATTTGACCTTCGGGTTTTTCAAAGTGTAAAGGGAGAGGACTTTTTTCAAAACCGGGTTTGATTTTTGCTTTTATTGGTTAAATTTACATTTTAAAACAAAAACTCAAGTTTTCCTTACAGTTTCAAATTCGAAACAAGGAAAGTCGTTTCATCAGAATCAATAAAAATAGCTATGGAAGAAAGTTTGCAGATTGACAGTTTAGATCGTAAGATCCTTTCTCTGATAACCGGAAATGCTCGTATTCCTTATCTCGAGGTGGCAAGAGAATGCAACGTGTCTGGTGCTGCTATTCATCAAAGAATTCAAAGACTTACCCGTCTTGGAGTGATAACGGGATCGGAGTTTGTACTAAATCCCAAGAAAATTGGCTACTTCACTTGTGCCTACATTGGGATTTTTCTTGAAAGTGCTCATATGTACCACGATGTGGTTAAAAAGCTCAGGGATATCCATGAAATAACCCAATGTCATTACACTACCGGTAATTACTCCATATTTGTTAAGGTTTACACTAAAAACAATGAAGACCTCAAGCATGTCTTGGTAGATAAGCTTCAGGCCATCCCTGGAATTGCAAGAACCGAGACATTCATTTCCCTTGAGGAATCCTTCAGCAGGCAATTGCCTTTGACTTAAATTTCAGGCTTAAGAGGTTCGGCAAACCTGCCAAGCCTTCAGAGATACCGATTATTAAAGGTTTACGTCTGCGGGAATCGTATCCCTCGGTACTTTTACGCTTTCCTTCTCTGCCTTAGAATTTCATAAATAACAACTCCTGCTGCAACAGAAACGTTCAGTGAGCCTATTTCTCCCAAAAGGGGGATTTTCACTCGTTTGTTGCTCATTTCCAACAATGAAGAAGAAACCCCAACCTCTTCGGATCCCATTATCACTGCCACAGGTCCTCCCAGTTCGGCCTGATACAGGTCGGTGTCGGACTTCTCAGTGGCCGACACAATGGCAAGTCCGGCCATACTCAGATAATTAACTGTTTCGCGCAAGGAATTCACCCTTGCCACAGGCAGTGTCATCAGTGCTCCGGCAGATGTTTTAATTGCGTCAGAAGTAACTCTCACACTTCCCTTCTCGGGAATTACGATCCCATCGATGCCAGCGCATTCGCATGTGCGCGCAATGGCCCCGAAATTCCGAACATCCGAAATATGATCAAGCACCAAAATAAAGGGGTCCTTTCCTGATTCGTAAGCCCGACTAACGATTTCCTCCAACGGGGTATAGCTTATCTGGGAAATATAAGCGATCACTCCCTGATGGTTTTTGCGGGTTACCCGATTGAGTTTCTCAACAGGAACAAACTGAATCTCAATATCTTTTTGCCGTAACAGGAAAAACAGCTCCTGGGCACTGGCACTATCGGCCTTTTTCTGAAGAAGCACGCGCTCAATGTCTTTTCCCGCCGAAATGGCTTCCATCACTGCACGGGTTCCAAAAATAAAATCTTCCACTTTTAAAATTTAAATTGTTTTATATTTTTATATCAGCTGGTGCAATACTATCTCAAAATTTGCATAAAGATGCTGATTAATATGCAATCATGAGTATTAATTAATCTTTCGGAGATACTTATTGCTGCCGATAGTAGCTTAGGGATCAGAATTAAAAATCAATTGTATAAACTTTGCCTTTTCGCCAGGAATCCACGGCCTCCCGCCAGAATGCATTTGAGCCTGCGCTTCTTTCCAGTTGATAATCCAGATTTGTAAACTGGTTTTCGTTTCTCTTAAACACAAAAACCGCTGTAGGACCGCCTTTTTTTGTGAAATAAGTCCATTTCTCCATATCTGAATCTTTTTCGAGCATGCGTGGCGGACCAAAAATAATATAAATCATCCCCCGGTCGGTTTTCCAACCCTCTTTATAACTTGAAAAATAAATGTTCGCAAAATACACCCGCTTGTAGTATACCCGGATAAGCTCTCTGGCAGAGGAGATATCGGGATTAAGTTTGAGCCAGAAATTATCAATTGCCAGTTTGCGGTTCGGTTCCATACGGATATCCCTGAATTCTGCTGTGGAAGTCAGGTAAACAAGGGGACCCAAAAGGTCATCCGGAGTCTTAACGTTCGGGAAACTTTCCCCAAAATTAAAAAGGGTGAGACCTTCTTTTGTGTCGCGATTCATCCGAAAATGATAAATCCCCGGGCCTGGAAGCGAATAATGAACAGTATCGCTAAAATAATAGCTAAAGGAGGTGTCGGGTATTGTCTTCATGGGAATTTCCGGAGCCGCAGAAAACGAGGGTCGCGGAAGGGTGCGGCCCAAACTGAAATAGTCAATGAACAAACTGTCTATACCAATCTGATTGGTTTGAAGCCGAAAAGCTTCCCCTTCAGCAAAATAGCGGGTAAAGGAAGGATAGCCGTTTCTGGCGGTAATCACTTTGAAATTCTGTGCTCCGTATTTGGTCGACTTATCAGCAATAAGGATCGTCTGGGTGGAGATTCCCCGAACCTCGTCGCTAACCTCGATTTTCAAGGAATACTTCTTCCCAAGGACCGCCTTAACCGGCAGACCTGAAAAGAAGGAATTTCGCACTTCTGCTTTATTCAAAGACTTGCGGATGGAAATACTGTCGATGAAAACTCCACCCTCTTTTCCGGGATTCAGTTCGTTGAGTTCATAATATATTCTAAGCCGCGCGAGGGATTTCCCCTCCTCGTTGGCCTGGCTGAATAAAAGCTCGGAAGGAAAAATCCGTATATAAAGCACAGAACTCGAATCGTTTATGTGGTGTATAAAGAAATCGGGATGAATACTGCTTTTGCCGGGATTGTAAATATCAGCAAGATTTCTCTGCGCTACCGTTTTGGTTGCAGGCTTTGAACAGCCGAACACAAAAATGGAGACGAGCATCAACAAACCTGATATTTTCCGAAAACCAGTGATCATGAGGCTAAAATTACAAAAAAATAGCTAGATACGATCAGAATTGAGCCTTTCAATTTCATTCTGCTGCACTTCCCATTCCGACAACAAACTATCGAGTTCCTTCTTTTCAAGGGTGTACTTGTCGAACAATTTCTGATCGGAAAGGTTTTCAGGTATGGCGAATAACAAATCAGCTTTTTTTACCGATTCTTCCAACTCGCTTATTTTCTTCTCTATCCGGCTTAGTTCATTTTTTGCTTTCCGAATCTGTTTGTCATATTCCTTCCGCTTTTCGTAGAGCTGCTTATTATCGGTTACCTTCTCGATCTTAACTTCCACAGTAGCCTGAGCCTTCATTTCAAGTTCCTTAAAGGAGCTGATTTTTTTCCGATGGAGGAAGTCATAGATCCCACCCAGATGCTCCTTGATTTTCTGATCCTTGAATTCATAAACCTTATCGACCAATCCATCGAGAAATTCCCTGTCGTGCGAAACCAGTATAAGCGTGCCATCATATGCAAGCAGTGCGTTCTTCAGAATGTCTTTCGAGCGCATGTCAAGATGGTTTGTGGGCTCATCGAGAACCAACAGGTTGTAAGGTTGCAGGAGTAAACGGGCCATCGATAGTCTGGAACGTTCTCCCCCGGAAAGAACCTTTACCTTTTTATCAACATCTTCGCCACGAAACAGAAAGGCGCCCAGGATGTCGCGGATTTTAACCCGGATATCGCCTACCGCCACCATGTCAATGGTTTCAAGAACTGTCATATTGCCGTCCAACAGCTCGTCCTGGTTCTGCGCGAAATATCCCAACTCCACATTGTGTCCTTGTTTGAGATTTCCGGTGTAATCGATCTCACCTACAATAATCTTTGAAAGGGTGGTCTTCCCTTCCCCGTTACGACCCACAAAAGCAACTCGCTCGCCCCTTTCGATAATCAGGTCGATCTTGTCGAGAATGGTTTTATCGCCGTATTTCTTTGTGAGTCCAACGGCCTCCACAACGATAGTACCGGACCTGGGTGCCGGCGGGAATTTAATATGCATAGCGGCCTTGTCTTCCTCATCCACTTCGAGACGGTCGATCTTGTCAAGTTGCTTGATCCTCGACTGCACCTGCACAGCTTTGGTGGCCTTGTAGCGAAACCTGTCGATAAAATCCTCGGTTTCCTTAATCATCTTCTGCTGGTTCTGGAAAGCCGCAGTCTGCTGCTGCCGTCTTTCGGCCCGCAAAATCACATACCTGGAATAAGGAACCTTATATTCGATAAGCTTTGTGAGGCTGATTTCGGATGTGCGGTTGGTAACATTGTCGAGAAAGGCCCTGTCGTGCGAAATCAGTACCACTCCCCCGGGATAAGAAGCCATGAACTCCTCGAGCCATTGGATTGACTCGATGTCGAGGTGGTTGGTGGGCTCATCCAAAAGGATGAAATCCGGCCGGCGAAGAATAATTTTAGCCAGCTCCAGGCGCATTCTCCAGCCTCCGCTGAATTCGGATGTCTTGCGGCCAAGATCGGAGGATGAGAATCCCAGACCGGTAAGGGTTTTTTCGACATCCGCATGAAGACTCCCTCCTCCCTGCATGTCGTAATTCTCATTTATTACCGATAGCTCATCGATCATATCGAGGTACGACTGTGAATGGTAATCGGTGCGGGTGGCAAGTTCATGCCCGATAAAATCCATGCGCTTCTCCATCTCCAGAACTTCCGCAAATGCGGTCATGGCTTCCTCATAAACCGTATTCCCCTCAGGGTGAATCATCTGCTGAGGAAGATAGCCCACCACTTCTCCATCGGAAATAATAACTTTACCCTCCGAAGGATGCTGCATTCCTGCAATAAGTCTCAGCATTGTTGTCTTTCCTGCGCCGTTCTTCCCTACGAGTCCCACGCGGTCACGGGGATTTACCATAAAAGAAATTCCGTCAAGGAGGGTAAATCCGCCAAAACGCACGCTAATATTGTCCATTGAAATCATTCTGCTCTCCTGCTATTGAATATATAATAAGGTATTTTCCTATCTTTGGCAAATAATCCGCAAAGGTAACTTTTTAAGTTTGCAAAAATTATAAAGTTCGTAAAGTTCGTAAAAATTGTAGAATCGGTTTAAACGTTAAAGTTTTGGGAAAAAGAAAGTTGCCTTTCTTCGAAAAGGTTGAGATTACGGATATTGGCGCAGAGGGAAAAGCTATTGCGCGCGTGAACGACATGGTGACCTTTGTGAGCATGGTGGCTCCGGGCGACATCGTGGATTTGCAGGTTACCCGAAAGCGTAAGCGGTTTGCCGAGGCAAGGGTAACCCACATCCATAAGCTGTCGGAGATGCGCGTTGAGCCTTCATGCGAGCATTTCGGTGTTTGCGGGGGATGCAAATGGCAGCACATTCCTTATAAGGAACAACTGAAATTCAAAGAGAAACAGGTGATTGACGCTCTCGTGCGGATCGGTAAACTGGAACTGCCCGAGGTAACTCCCATCCTGGGCTCAAAGGAGGAATATTTTTACCGTAACAAGCTTGAGTTCACCTTTTCGAACCGGCGCTGGTATACCCGTGAGGAGCTCGACTCAACGGGCGATTTCAAAAACTGGAATGCTCTGGGATTTCATGTTCCGGGGATGTTCGACAAGGTTGTGGACATCAACAAATGCTGGTTGCAACCCGAACCCAGCAATGCCATCCGCAATTTCATCAGAAAGTACGCCGAAGTGCACGAGCTTCAGTTCTTCGATACCCGCGACTCGGGCGGGTTCCTGAGGAACCTCATTATCAGAACCAGTACTACCGGAGAACTGATGGTAATCCTTGCTTTTTTCAGAGAGGAGAAGGAAAACAGGGAAGCACTGCTCGAATCGCTCGCGAACGAATTCCCCCAGATTACTTCATTAATGTACACCGTAAATCCCAAAGCCAACGATACTCTTTACGATCAGGAAATTATTGTCTTCAAGGGAAGGGATCATATTGTTGAAGAAATGGAAGGCCTGAAATTCAGAATCGGCCCCAAATCGTTTTTCCAGACCAACACGCACCAATCGCTTGAATTATATAAGATTGCAAGAGATTTCGCCGGACTCACGGGCAATGAGTTGGTATACGATCTTTATACCGGTACCGGAACCATTGCAAATTTCGTTGCCAGAACTGCCCGCAAAGTAATCGGGATCGAGTCGGTACCCGAAGCCATCGCTGATGCATGGATCAACTCGGAGATCAACGGGATCGACAATACCGCTTTTTTCTCGGGGGATATGAAAGACCTGCTCAGCAATGAGTTTCTCGGTATACACGGAAGACCCGATGTTGTGATAACGGATCCCCCAAGGATAGGGATGCACGAATCGGTTGTTATGACGCTACTGGAAGCCGCCCCTAAGAAGATTGTTTATGTAAGCTGTAATCCTGCCACACAGGCAAGAGATCTGGAATTACTGTCGGGTATATATAAGGTAACAAAAGCCCAAGCTGTGGATATGTTTCCCCATACCCACCATGTTGAGAATGTTGTATTATTGGAACTAAGGTAAGAATACCTTAGTTTCTTACTGCCTCAAGTTGCTTGCCTTCATAATTCAATGTAGCATCGACCTTATTATCCGGGTTGTACCCAACAGGTGAATCTTTTCCAACCCAGATAATCCCGAAGGTTCGTGCCTCGAGCATTCCATCATATGCTCCTTGGGTTTCGCCAATGGTAAGCTTGCCGGATTCCTCGTTATAGCTGAAGGTAATCGTTGAAAACGCTCCCTTCTCATAATTGTAATTTACTCCCTCGTCCTCGTAAAGGGTAAACTCGGCATCCCTTCCGGTATAAACATACAGGGTAATCACATCGGCAGGTTTCTGTGATGTGTATTCGATTTCAGGCCCGAAGGGAAGAATCGTGCCTTCCCTTACAAACAAGGGCATGCGTTCATAGGGCGCGTCAACAACAATTTTCTGACCGCCTTCAACAAATTCGCCGGAATAGATATTGTACCAACCGGTTTGGGATGGGAAATACATTTCCCGAACCCGGGCTTTATATTCGTAAACAGGAGCAACCATAATCGAAGGACCAAACATATACTGGTCGCCGATATTGAGCACTTGAGCATCACCGTTAAAGTCCATTACCAGAGGTCGCATGATGGTGTAATCGTCGAAATAGGTTTTCGAAGCCAGCGAATAAACATAGGGCATAAGCCGATAGCGCAGCTTGTTTGCATACACCATACTTTTGTAGGCTGGATGATTCGGGGGAGCAATATTATAAATTTCGCGGTAGGGAAATTGACCGTGGCTTCGGAACAAGGGGCAGAAAGCTCCAAACTGGTACCAGCGCGAGTTTAACTCACGCCACTCGTTCATGTCTTCCGAGCCCTCTTTTGCATTGGCGTAGCGGTTTTCAACGCAGAAACCGCCAATATCCATTGTCCAATAGGGAATTCCGGAAATGGCAAAATTCAAACCGGCCGAAATCTGGGATTTCATATCCTCCCATCGTGTGCCTATATCGCCGCTCCAGGTAGCTGTTGAATATCGCTGCAAGCCGGCAAAACCCGAACGTGTAAGGAGGAATACCCGCTTATCGGGATCTACGCTTCGCTGACCGTTATAGATGGCTTCAGCATTCATCAGCGCATAGGCATTCAAATATTTTGTGGATGAACCCAAAGCTGTAGGTCCGCTTAGTTTTTTCCTGTATTCAAGGCTTGCATTGGAATTGATATCCGGTTCGGAAGCATCCATCCACCAGGCATCAAAGCCTTTGGTGTAAAGGTGTTCCTGCATCTGACTCCAGAATAGTTTGCGGGCATCAGGGTTGTAAGCATCATAGAACGAGCCGATGTATCCCTTGCCGACCCAGTCTCTGACACTGTCTTTCACGGCTTGCATATACATCCAGCCTTTGTCCTCGAATTCCTTGAAATGCCCGGTAGTGTGATAGAATTTCGGCCATACCGAGATCATAATCCGGGCGTTCATCCCATGAACTTTTTTCACCATGCCGGCCGGGTCGGGAAAACGAACCGGATCAAACTCATGCGATCCCCATTTGTCTTCCGGCCAGTAGAACCAGTCAAGAACGATATTGTCGAGCGGGATATGCTGTTTGCGGTATTCTTTGATTACCGAAAGAAGCTCTTCATCGGTTTTGTAACGCTCGCGGCTTTGCCAATAACCCATTGCCCATTTGGGCATTATTTGGGCTTTGCCGGTGATTGTGCGATAACCGCTGATAACCTCATCGATATCATCCCCCGAAATAAAATAATAATCAATCTGATCCCCCATTTCAGAACTCAGCGTGAGGGCCTCCTGATCCTCTTTGCTTCGTGGACTCAGTGCCTTGAGGCCGATGTAAGATACGCCGCCATCGGGTTTCCATTCCAGCCGAAGAGAATACCTCTCCCCCTGAACCAACTCTTTTGCAAATTTGTACGTGTTCGGGTTCCATGCCGTTCTCCAGCGCTCGGGCACCACCAGCTCGTCGTTGATATAGAGTTTCACATACCCGGCATAATAAAGCTTAAAATGAAAATTCCCTGTTTCCACAGGCTCGAATTGCCCCTTCCATACAATGGTTGAATTATTGAACGGGAAGTTCTGAGGGAAATTGGCAATTGTGGTAAGGTTCTCATAATCTATGGAGGTTTCTTTCCGGTCGACAAATACCTGACTTGTGTCGGAATTCCGGAAATAAATGGCAGACAGTCCACCTTCTTCACCCTTTGAATCAAACAGTTTGAAAAGATCCATTTCCGAATAATCGCGGGGATCGCCAAACCTTGTAAGCGAATAGTTGTCCCACAGAAGCCCGTAGTTTTTATTCGACACGATAAAGGGAACCGATACTTTTGTGTTGTATTGGTATAGCTCCTCATTTCGACCCTTGTAATTAAACTCATCCGACTGGTGCTGTCCCAGTCCATAAAAGGCTTCGTTCTCGGGGGATTCGAATATCTGTGTCAGATTGTATCCATGGGTGCTGTCGACTGTTACAGGAACAAAAGACTTGCCCCCCAACGAACGTTCCTGAAGTAAAAGAGAACCGTCTTTATCAAGGAAAGACAACGCTCCTGTGTTAAGGCATACTCTGGCAACAATCTTAGCAGTTGCAAGGATCAGGGTATCGTTGATTTCCTGAGCATCGAATACAGGTTTTGTAGTGTCGGGCAAAAGTGCGCAAAGGCTCTCTTCGTTCGAAAACGCTCCGGTTGGCGAAGCTAACACACGAATGATACGCTCATTCACAACCTCAAGCTTTATGATTTTTGCGCTGTTTACCCCATGAAGCCTGGGGTGCAGAACAACTCCGTTCGGAGTTGTTTCCCATGTTTTTCTCGAACATCCGGCGGTGATTAACAGGATGGATAAAAGGGTAAGTAGCCTGCTTGTCATTTTATGTTTAGTTAGTCGATGACAAATATACAAATATCAAACAAAATGGCTTCTTTCAATAACTCGGATTACAGCAGTTGCAACAAAAAGACTACTTTTCCCCCATAGGCAATTTCGCATCGGGCCAGTTTAGTTTAAAATCGACCCAATAATCCTTGATTGTAGTTTTGATATCCTTGTGCAGTATCCAAAGTCCAAGAAGGTTGGGAATGGTCATAATTGCAATGGTGATATAGGAAAGATTCCAGATTATGGTTGTGTCGGTAAAGGAAGCCAGAAAAAACGCCAGGACATAGACGATTTTAAAATGAATATCGTACCTGGGACCCCAGAGATAGGTTACAGCACGGCTCCCATAGTATGACCAGGAGATTGCTGTTGAGAAAGCAAAAAGAAGCAGACCAATTGCTACAATATACTTCCCGTAATCGCCAAGTATGCTGCGGTTAAAGGCTTCGGTTGTCAGAGCGGCACTGTGTAAAAGCGAATTCCCATAAAAGTAGACCGAATTGGTTGTCAAATCGCGGACAAATCTTCCGTTCTGAACAGCAAGGCCTCCGGAAAAAAGCATATTGTCGGTTTTAACAACAATTTCATCTCCGATTGATTGAGCATGGATAAAGGTCACTTCATTCCTGACCTTTCCTTCAACAATGTCGAGTGTTCCTGAAAAAAGTTGAACCTCACCTTTGCCTTTGCTAATAAAAGTGCGGAGCACCTCAGCATCGGCCGGAGAAGATTCTGTGTAAACTCCCTGTACGACAAACATATCGGCATCCTCAAAACGGTTAGGGAGTTTTTCGTTCCATACTCCCGAGGATAAAAGGACCATGCCTGTAAGCATACAAATAACAACTGTATCAATAAAAGGCTCCAGGATTGCGACTACTCCCTCCGACACAGGCTCATGAGCTCTTGCGGCTGAGTGGGCAATTGGCGCTGAACCCTGGCCAGCTTCATTTGAAAAGAGACCGCGGTTTACTCCCCTGTTAAAAGAAAAAGCAAAGCTTGCTCCTAAAAACCCACCTACAGCTGCACTTCCGGTAAATGCATCGCTGAAGACAGAAATAAAAGATGGGATAATATTCTGGTAATTGGTGGCAATAACGAGGAATGCCCCCAAAAAATAAATTATTGCCATTGCAGGAACCATGGCAGAAGTTACTTTTGCAATCCGCTTGATTCCTCCGATAATTATCAGGCCCAGAAGAATCGCCAGTATCCCGCCCGTAAGCATTTTGTTGATATTAAAAGTAGCGAACATTGCGTCGGAAATACTGTTAATCTGAGGCAAACTGCCGGTTCCAAAAGAGGACAGGATAGTTGCAAAAGCAAAAAAAGCTCCCAACCAAACCCCGGTTTTGATAACTTTTCCGCTCCGGGTTTTTATATTCAACCTTTTTTTCATGTAATACATCGGGCCACCCGAGATAGAGCCATCGGGCAGGATATCCCGGTACTTATGAGAGATAAGTACTTCAACGAATTTCGTGCACATACCCAACAGCGCAGTGACCAACATCCAAAATAAAGCAGCAGGGCCCCCGAGATGAATTGCCAGCGCGACTCCCGCTATGTTACCTGTGCCTACGGTACCTGATAATGCTGTAGCCAGAGCTTGAAAATGAGAGGTGTCACCAATGTCGGATTTCTTGTCGAATTTCCCCAAAACTACTCTGAGAGCGTGCCTGAAATACCGGATTTGCGGAAAGCCCAGGTAAATTGTAAAAAAAAGACCTGTTCCCAAAAGAAAATAAACAAACCAGGGGTGTCCGCCAATAAATTGATCGAGCCACAGAATGAATTCGTTGATCTTATGCATCAATGAGATTTTTTTATTGTTGGGATAAATATAAGTAAAAATATTACTTGCCACTGAAAACCGCCAGGTTTGTAGGCAGACTAAACCGGATAAGTTATATTGCGCGGAAATCACTAAGTTTACATCCGATAAAAAAATCACCCTCATGGAAGCTGTTTATTCTTTCGCATTACTGGCAATCACCTCCTTTTTTACCATTATGAATCCAATCGGCACCATGCCGGTATTTATGTCGATGACCTCTGAACTGGATCCAATCCGGAAAAAAAGGACAGCTCGCAAAGCGGTGATTGTTGCCTTCTTCACCGTATTGTTTTTTGCTTTTACCGGACAAATTCTTTTTAAGTTTTTCGGGATATCGGTAAATAGTTTACGGGTTGTAGGGGGAATAATATTCTTTGTAATCGGACAGGATATGCTTCATGCACGACTGGGAGCAATCAAATTCAGCGGAAAAGAATCCGAGATCAATGCCTATGTGGACGACATTTCTGTGACACCCCTTGGAATACCCATGATCTGCGGACCAGGGGCGATAACAAATGGTATTGTATTGATGGAGGATGCCAATTCCCTGCCTAAAAAGCTGGTCCTGATCCTTTCGGTTGCACTGGTTCTGCTTGCCACCTATATTATTCTTGTCAGTTCGGCCCGTATCTCAAAAAGAATCGGCGATACCGGAAACAAGGTTTTGATGCGACTTATGGGACTAATCGTGATGGTAATTGCTGTTGAGTTCTTCTTCAGCGGATTAAAGCCCATTTTGGCAGACCTTTTTACATAACGTCGAAACACTGTTGGACGACATTCATTTAAAAATAGCATAGTAAAAGAACTCAAAATAAATCGGGAATTATGAAATCAATATCAAAGATAATCGGAATTTTTTTGATGCTTTTTGGATTCAGTGCAATTGTTTTTTCACAGGACATTATCACTTTGCGAACAGGTGATGAGGTGAAAGCTATTATAAATACTATTGAAATTGATTTAATACGCTATAAAAAATTCGAGAATCCCACAGGTCCACTTTACTCCCTTGAAAAAGATAAGGTATTTATGATCAAGTATGAAAACGGGATCAAGGAAGTGTTTGAGGCAGAATCGATAACAAAGGGTAAGGATGTAAAAGGAAGTTCTTCCAACCCCACAAATAAATCAAGTCTGGAATACAGAAAAGGAGGAGCAATATTGCAGAATGCCATGGCTCTCAGCAGAGAGGAAAGCCGAACCATCCTTTCAAAAATACCGGATGCTCTGGAATCATACAATTCCGGAGTGAAGCTGCTTAAAGCAGGAAGCTTGATGTCAGGTGTCGGGCTTGCTACTTCATTAGGAGTTGGGCTTTTGATCAGAAACCCTTCATTTACGACCTCTATGGCTGCCATAATTATTACATCCGGGGCGCTTACCGGGAGTATCGTCACAACCGTAACAGGTAGAAAAAAAATAAAAAAATCGGTTATCCTTTTCAACTCAAGCTTAGAAATGGATTGATCAAAATATTGCACTTTCAACTCCAAATAAACTCTGCAACTCCCCAGATAATCCTCGCCGAAAATTTGTGAGCTGAGCTATTTTTCATCCAATTCCCTAACAATTTCATCCTGGTCATAACGGATTGCCAGTTCCCTGATCCAATTTCTCCCGGCTTCTTTATAATCCTCAAGTTCGTTGGCTGAAAGTCCCTTTTGGCTTATCAGATCGGCCTTGAGGTTAAGCAATATCTGCTTTATCATCTCATTTGCGATTCCGAATTCCTGTAATTCATAATAACTTTTAATAAGTAAAAGCATGGAGAAGTCAAAGGGAAGTATCTCATTTGGAAAAATCTCAAGACTCCTGTTAAGGACTAATTTTGCAGAATCGGTCTTATTCTCTCGAATCAGGGCATCTGCCAGCCGCTGGAAAATAAACCGGTAATTCCCACAAAGAAAAAACTCATTGGAAGATAGTGCATCCAGTCCACTCCAGTCAAATGATGTCATGAGATTTTCGAACATCACCTTTGAATTTACGGAACCTAATTGTTCATCCGTTGTGTTTTTCTTTAGAGAGCTGAGTCTGTAAGCAAGACCTTCCAATTGCAGGTAGTCTGCCAGTCCGACATATGCATCCGGGTCTAAGGTGAATGCGAAACACACAGGTCTCTCCCACTGGTTCGTCGCAAGCATATCAAGAATTACAAGGTGGTTTCGATAAATGTAATTCTTATCAATTTCCCATTCAACCGAGTTTGCGCCATGATTTAAACGGAATTTATTGGTGGGTAAATTATAATAATCGGCATCCTGAATAGACATTATATTTTCATCGTCTTTAACAAAATCCATAAGCACTCCCAGATCAGCAGGACTTTCATCACTATTATTCAGCACAATGAATGATCGTTTCTCTCCACTAAGATGTTCAGGAGTGAGTGAGATGGGAAGGGCTTTCGCATCGAGTATTTGTTCGCGGAGGCTGTTAATATATCTTTCGGTTTGGAGCAAGCTAACATTCACAACAAGCACATCGCTTCTGAAACCGTATTTTGATTGGACGTACAGCAAGGGATAGGTATCATTATCCCCATTTGTAAAAAGAATCGCATCAGGTTCGCATGAAGCAAGATAATTTTTTGCAAGAGCAATATAAAGTTCATTATAGAGCCCGTCAACCAACTCATTTTGTGCTTCCTGTTCATTCTGAAGAATTCTCAAGGTAAGGAAGGATGTCAGATACTCATTGGAAGCCTTGATACCAATTGATCCGACGATTGTCTGATAATCCGGATTCATTTCCGCTACCTGATTATATTTTTCAATAGCCTTGTGGCTGTAGAACCTGAATTTCTCGAGTTGCTCAGGTGTCATGCAGTTTTTCCCTGCGGGCAGGTCGAATAAGACTTTTTTATCTGCCAGTCCGCTGTTGTTGTTTACCAGGTTTGCAGCATAAGATGAATAGGCGCGACCCAATGCATACAGAGTGGAATCAGGAAGATTGGCAACATCTTTAAATTCGGAGATAACATCACCGTCCCAACCCGTGTAACCATAAAACGGGCAAATACTATAAAGTTCCTTATCCCAGCTGTTTTTAAACCGATCCAGATGCTCCTGGTTTTCTCCTTTGCTTGTTGTTTTACCGAAGGCTAATTTTTTAAACTTGTTTTTATTCCTGTCCCAAAACAACTCTTCACTTAGGATGTCGGCATCCACGGTGTATTCCAAAAGACATACGTGCCAACCGGTAGGACGCTTTTCAAATCTAAGCTGTTCGGGATTGATTTCCGGACTTAAGGTATATGTATCAAAGAATTTCTTAACAACAACCTGATATTGTGGATACTTTAGATAACTGACCTGTGCATTTGCAGTAAACGAAAAAAAGAGACAACAAGCAAATATGAGTATTTTTTTCATGGGATTCAGCACATTATTATTTGACATAAGTTTCTAAAATGTTATTTCCTTCCAGAGGGAATTTTCGCATAAAGAGAATAGGTAAAACCAATGCTGGCATACGTCCCTCCCCAGTTAACAAATAATAAATCGTTGTTAACAGTGGGATTGGCATAGAACCTTGAATAGACCGTTGCGTTGTTTGGGTTTACATGACGCTCTTCAATTTTCAAGAACCGCTGGCCTATCCTAAAATTCGTTGTGAACCGCTTGGAGATATTATAATCGAGGCCAACGGCAAAATGAGAGCTTACTCCGGGGCCTGCTGAAACCTTAAAATCACCCATAGGAATTTTAATAAATCCTGTCATCATTGCAATGTTCAGGCTTGGTTCAAAGAATACTATCAGGTTTTTTTTGAAATTTATGGAATGACCATAAAACATTGAAATATTGTAATGGTATGTCCTAAGCTTCAATTCGTTTAAGCCGATATATTCGTTTGCAGCCGAAATAGCATCTTCCGGGCTCATAATGAGTTGAAGTTGTGCCCCTAACCAGTTTCTCTTAGTCGCTCCAAGGGGTGCCATCATGCTTAAGTTGACTGACATGTATCGCGAATTTCCGCCAACTTCCAGCTTGTCATTCTGGTTGTGATATCTCCAGAAATCCCTCAGGTTGTCAGATGCATTACGGTTAAAATAATTTCCGCTTAAACCTATACCGAATTTCATGAACAGGTCCGAACTGGCTGTGTTTGAAGAAAGGTTTTTCTCGCTGCCGGGAGCATACAATTCCGGCCAGTCATAATTAATTACCTTGCCACTCCCATAATGAAGACTTCCCACATCATGTATGAAAACAGTGTAGATCCCTGCTGATTCGGTAGAATTTAACTTTTTGTACTTTATTTGAATGTCGCCTGTTTCGATGATTTCAGAGAGGATTCTCGCACCGCTCTTCATGAATATTGTGTCCTGGGGATAAATGATATTTGTGATAAACAGAAGGAATATGCAAGAAACATATGCTTTCATAAAGTGAATATTAGTTGATTATCATCTTCAAAATTAATATTATTACATTTTATAACAGACAAAATTTAAATTTACTTTATGCTTCAATAGAAATCAATTGTATTATGAAGACTTTTGCAACTTTATTTTTTGTATGGGGGATTTCAATTTCGGTTTGTAACTCTCAATCCTGGATTAAGGCGGATAATCTCCGGATAACATTTCTGGATCAATGCAATTATGATTCCGCCCTTTATTATGCCGAGGAGGTGGCTGCAATCCAAAGGGGTAGCAACGGGGAAAAAACTGTTGAGTTTGCTGATGCTTTAAACAAGCTTGCAGTATCACATTTTTATCTGGGAAATCTTTCCAAAGCAAAATATTACACATTGAAAGAAATTGAACTCAGAGAAGTTCTAAAAGTTACCGGCAATTCAAAATATATACAAGCTCTCATAAACGCATCGATTATTTGCAGGCGATCAGGCTGCTATGACGAAGCCCTTGTTTTTGTCGAAAAAGCAGAAAGAAAAGCCTTAAAGATTCTCGGCTCTGAAAATACAGAATATGCCTATACTCTGAGTTGTCATGCCGGTGTTTACATTGATATGGGGAGCGCATCAAATGATATGGTTTTTCTTAATAAAGCCAAATCATACTTTTTAAAGGCCGAAGCTATCCTCAAGAAAAACACCCGGGAAGCCCAGCGTGCATATATTGTCAATAAGTCGAATGAGGCAGCGTATTACAATAATTGCGGGTACTCCCCAATGGCGGAATTATTGTTTCTTGAGGTTATCTCGCTCTGCCTGGATGAATATGGGGATTCAAGTCCTTTTTATGCAGCCGCATTAAATAACCTTGGAGTTTTTTACTATAACCAGGGACTTTACAAGCAGGCGGAAAAACACTTTATTAAGGCTCTTGAAATCTATAAAAAAAGTACGGCTTCAGGGAGCATACAATCAGGAAACTGCATAAATAATCTGGGCTCTTTGTATTATGAAATCGGGAATTATACTATTGCCGAAAAACTGCTGCTTGAGTCGAGGGGGATTTTGGATAATGGATTTCAGAAAACAAGTCCATACTATTCCGTGGCATTAAATAATCAGGCTGCGGTTTTATTGGCCAAAGAGTATTATGCCAGTTCTGAAAATAAGAACAGGGGAAAACTGCTCGTGTGCGGGAACATCCTTCTGGCAGCAGACTCCATACACCAACTTAATTGCAAAGCGCCACAGCCTGATGGAATTAACATCAAAAACAATATCGCGTTATGGTACAAATTGACTGGCGATTCCAAGAAGTCTCTGCAAATAATGACCGACCAGGCAGCTCAATCCAGTCTTTCACTGAAGCCCATTTCAATGATAAACAAGATGGGTATACCGACCCTGATACCCGTAAATCAAAACGGGGATGCGAAATCAATACTAGAGCCTGTGATGATTTCTATAAGGATGAAGCAGACCGATCATATGGTAGATGAACAAGGCTTGAAAGAGAATACCTTAAACCAATCGGCTTCCACACGATTAATAATTAATATGATTATTGGAAAAGCCGAAAAGGTTAAAAGGGTTTTAGGCCCATATCACCCTGGATATGCAGGCCTGATAAAAAGTCTTATCCCCCTTTACAAATCAATTGGATCAGGGAATATTGAGGAGGAATTGACTCTTAATTATATCAATATTCTGAACCATAATATCCTGCAGGATTTTTCTTTTTTGTCCGACAGTGAAAAGGAGATGTATTTTCAAACCCGCTTGCCTGATATAAACGCTTTTATTGCCTACACCCTTGCCAGGAAAGAGACCAACCCTGCTATTGCGGGCAATGCCTACGATTTTGTTTTGCAGAACAAAGGATTGATGTTAAAATCGAGCACTGCCATGCGGCTTGCTATTCTAAACAGCGGAGATACTGTTCTGCTTAAAAAATACGACCAGTGGTTGTCCTACCAAAGGGAAATATCGACTCTTTATGCAACCCCTGTGGAGATGCGAACCCAAGACGTTTCTGATTTGGAGGGTAAGGCAAATTTATTGGAAAAGGCCCTTGTTCAGAGTTCTCAGGAATTCAGCGACTTACGGAAAGGTATGCAGGTTACATGGGAAGACGTCCGCGACAATCTGAAACCGGATGAGGCAGCAATTGAGTTCACAGACTTTCGTTTTAAGGGCCGGGACCTTGGGGATGTGGTTGTTTATTGCGCGATGATCCTGAGGCCAAACTCGCAATACCCTGAAATGATCAGGCTTTTCGAAGAAAAGGATTTGTTGGATGTGATAGGAACCAGCGGGGAAACAGATATCAATTACATAAATAATCTGTACGGAACAGGGAATAGACCCGACGATAGGTTATACCGACTAATTTGGCAACCTTTGGAGGAATATCTCAGTGGAGTCAAAAAAGTGATTTTATCGCCTTCCGGATTACTGCTTAAAGTTTCCTTTCCTGCCATAAGCAACGGGAGGAATGTGTACCTCTGCGATAATTTCCGGATTCAGGTAAAAGGCAGTACAGGCGCTGTTGACTATCAGGATGTAATTTCCACGGCTAATAATCTTTCCGCGCTGGTTTTCGGGGGAATTAAATACAGCTCCGATAATTCAGGCTCTCAGGTTTGGGCTTACCTTCAAGGGTCCAAAGACGAAGGAGAAGCGGTTCGTGGCATCCTTGAGAAAGAGCTTGTTGAAGTGCAATACCTTACTGACATGAGAGCTACGGAAACATACCTTAAGCTTCATGTCAGCGATTATAACGTTTTACACGTAGCCACGCACGGATTTTTCTTCCCCGATCCCAATGAAATCAGGTTCGAGGAAAAAGATCAGCAAACAGAATTCGGTCTCGTTGAATTTCGGGGTGGAATGCGGGGATTTGGAGTAAACAGTTTTGTTAATAACCAAAATCCCTTTATGCGGTCGGGTCTGGTTTTTGCCGGAGCAAACGATGTCTGGAATAATTCCGAAATGGATAATGAAGACGATGGCGTATTGACTGCCCAGGAGGTTACCCAGATTGACATGCGCAAAAATAACCTTGTTGTTTTATCAGCTTGTGAAACCGGTCTTGGAGATATAAAAGACAGTGAAGGGGTTTACGGCTTGCAGCGGGCTTTTAAAATGGCAGGAGTGAAATATCTGATTATGAGTCTCTGGCAGGTGCCGGATAAGGAAACGGTTGAGTTTATGGAAACATTTTACACAAAACTCCTTCAGGAAAAAGAGATCAGAAAGGCTTTTACCGATACACAAAATGAAATGAGGCAAAAATATGACCCCTATTTTTGGGCAGCTTTTGGTTTGATCGAGTAATTGATGGTTTCATTGCATATTATTCGCATGGTAATTGCTGGTAAATAAATTAACACACCGTGTTTTTCAACAAATTTAGTTGTCAAACAATAGTGGATATGGTACGTTTGCAGTAAAACAATCACAATTTGGCAACTTACACAATTTCGTGTTCAGCGCGGCTAAGTAATTAAATATTAATGAAATGAAAAAATCACATTTTTTTTTCGGTCTGGCAGGTTTAGTGTTTTTCTTGTCCAATCTATCTTCTTATTCGCAAGATAAATTTACCGTTATAAAAGTAAGCGGGAGTATCGTTATCCAAAGAACCGGCTCTGAATTGAACATAGGAACTGCTTTTGCCCAAAATGAAGATCTGCTATTTAAAAGTGTAGTTTCCAGAGCAGCCGTGATTAATCCCCAAAGGGGAAGGTACCTTCTTACAGCTGATAATAATGCGGAGTTCATGAATTCCAAATCCAATTTTTTGCCGTCCTCTGAAAAAATCAGCGCGAGAGGAGCCGGAGTCATTCTAAACCCCAATGATCTTAAAAATTATTTTGAGGGGAATTATGTGATTTTGGATCAGGTTAAGATCAAGTTGAATCCGGAGGTGTTTCCTATGAACGACAAGAAATATTTTTACATCCGGTACATGTATAAAAACGAAACCATCAACAAAAAACTTGCTTTCTCTTCCGATACTCTTTTTATAACAAAAACCGAATTGCTAGCCATTGATGGCAAACAGCTCCCAAATCCGGAGATTTCAGAAATGAAATTAATGTACATGGAGGAAGGTCTGAATTATGTTTCAACACCAATTTGTGTCTTTACTCCTGTATTCCCTGATTTTGAACAGTTGAAACAGGAAGTGCAGATTATTATGGATCAGATGAAAAATAAAAGCTATAACGAAAAGCTGCTCGAGATAACCTCATTTATTAACGATTTTTATGGGAAGCCCGACCAGGATAATCTGAAAGAATGGCTCAGGTTTAATATGAGTTTTTATGAATAATTATCTGCTGACCATGAAAAGAAAATTGCTCGCATTTCTTTGTTTTCCCTTCTTTCTTTCCGGCTTTTCTCAAGCTCTAAAACACGATATATCATACTTTTCCACAAGAGAATATGGTAAAGGTCATGAGGCGGCTAATTGGGCCTGCGTGCAGGACAAAAACGGGGTACTCTATTTCGGGAATGCAGGTGGATTGTTACAATATGATGGGGCTAACTGGAATTTCATCTCTGTAAAACAAAAAAGCGTTTGGGTTAAGACTTTGGCAATCAGCGATAAAAACATCATTTATATCGGGGCTCAAAACGAATTTGGATACCTCGCCCCAAATAATGCGGGCGTACTATCTTATAATTCACTGTCCAACAAACTGGAGGATCATCAGAAAATTTTCAGCAATATAATTCGAGTCTGGACATGGGAAGATAAGGTATTGTTCCAGTCGGAGGAGGCTGTTTTTCTTTATCACGACAATCAACTGACTACAATACTGCCCCAAACATCCTTTCATCTGTCTTTCCTGGTATATGGTGAGTTGTACGTTCGACAAAGGGATGTAGGGTTAATGAAGCTGACAGGCAATGAATTCCAACTTGCTGAAGGAAGCGTTTTTTTTAAAAATATCGGAATCTCTTCAATTATTGAGAGTTCTGACCCGCAAAAATTACTTGTAATTACCCGGGAAGATGGATTCTGGTCTATTGATAAAGACTCCTTCCTTGCTACAAAAATCGTTACCCCGGACGAAGATTTTTTCATGCAGTCGGAGATATACGGAGCCATCAACTTGACAGATGGGAAAATTGCTTTAAATACTCTTTCAAACGGAATTATTATTACGGATGAAAATTTTAATATTTCAGAGCATATCAATAAGAACAATGGTTTGAAAGTTAATGGGGCTTTATCGTTGATGCAGGATTACCAGGGAAATATCTGGGCCGGACTTGATAATGGAATCGCACAACTCCGGTACTCTTCACCTTTTTCCATTTTTGGTGCGGAAGCTGGGATCAGCGGCAATATCAGTGCAATTGAGCGGCATAAGGGGAAGTTGTATGTTGGCACCACAGAAGGTCTTTTTATTGAAAAGGAGGGATACGGCTTCTCATCAACTGCCTTTGCGCCCGCTCCCGGTTTCACAAAAGAAATAAGAAATTTTTGTATTGCCGGGAATTCGCTTCTTGCCGGGACTCAGGATGGCCTTTTTGAAATTCACAATAATCAGCTGAAATTATTAGCCGATGGGCTTATAACAGCCATTTACTATTCCGAAAATCTGGAATTACTATTTGTGGCCCGGAAAGATGGTTTGGAACTTTACAGGGATAATTCAAGCTGGAGGAAAATTGGGGGAATACCGGAAATCGAAGAGAAAATCATACGATTCGAGGAAAGCACAAGCCCTCACGGCAGCACAATCTGGATGGGAACCGCTCTGGAGGGAGTTATCCGATTGAAATTTAAACTTCCTTTTGAATATGTTGTCGACAAGTATTATGCAAGTGATGGACTAACAAACAATAGCTGGGTTCTCCCCTTTAAAATTAACGAACAGATTGTTTTTTCACAGTATTCAGGATTAATGCAATTTGTCGATGAAGAGGTACTTAAGGTCCACTTGCCCGATTCGCTTAAAAACCTCCCGGAATTCAACAGGGGATATTTCGACTTTTTCCATATTGACAGTTTGGAGAATCACCAGGGAATTCCCCTGTACACATTGAAAGATACAAAAGACAGAATTTACGCTAACCTGGACGGGGATTTGGGCTATTTTGACAAATCGAACTCCAATTCATGGATATCTCAGCCGTTTTGTCTTGCCGACATTGGTAAATCCAATGTGTTTTTTTATGAGGAAAATGGGATATGCTGGATAGGTGGTGATGATGGGCTTATAAGGTTTGATGAGCAAAAAAGCAAAGATTACAAACTTGAATTCAGGACTCTTCTCACAAAAGTAACCTGCTCTGATGATTCAATTTTATACTCCGGATATGGAGGAAACAATACAACCATTGCGGAGGGGAATCTTCAAAAAGACGGATTAATTCTTGATTTCTCCCTTAATACAGTAGGCTTTTATTTTGCCGCTCCCTTTTTTGAAGGGCAGGAAAAAATTGTTTACTCTTCAATGTTACTCGGACACGACAAGATCTATGGTCCCTGGCTGCCTGAGAATAAAGTGTTAATCAACAACCTTCGCGAAGGGGATTATACATTTGTTGTAAGAGCCAAAAATGCCTATGGACACATCAGTTCTGAGAGCAACTTCAGCTTCACAATTTCAGCCCCATGGTATCGAACAATTTTGGCATACATCCTGTATATTCTTGCGCTTATCGTTTTTGTGTATACCGGGATAAGAATCAACTCCAGAAGGCTAATTGAAAAGAATAAAAAGCTGGAGGGAATAATTTTAGAGCGCACACAGGAAATAAAACAAAAGAACATTGTACTGGAGCACCAGAAGCAAGAGATTCTCGATTCCATTAATTATGCCCTCCGCATCCAGAAAGCGGTTCTTCCCGATAACGATTTGACAAAAGAATGGCTTGGGGAACATTTCATTCTGTTCAGGCCAAAAGATATCGTTAGTGGCGATTTCTACTGGGCAACGAGGATCAATGAGAACGTGTTTTTCTGCGTGGCCGATTGTACCGGGCACGGAGTACCTGGCGCATTTATGAGCATGTTATGCATATCGTTTTTAAATGAAGTGATTCTCAAAGAGCGTATCACACAGTCGGATGAAATCTGCAACAGGCTAAGAACGATGATTATCGAGTCCCTCAAACAAAAAGGCATTTCCGGTGAGCAAAAAGATGGGATGGATATTACAATGTGCATTTTAAACACCCAAACTCTGTTGCTGCAGCATTCGGGAGCAAACAATCCGCTTTACATCATTAGAAGCAAAGACCGACTGCCTGTTGCATGCGAAAAGCAGCAGGATTTTAACAACCACATTTTATATGAGGTCAAAGGAGATGCGATGCCAATTGCCATTCACGTTCATATGGCACCCTTTAAAAGAAACACGATACAATTATTTAAGGATGATCGACTTTATCTTTTTTCAGATGGAATTGCCGATCAGTTTGGTGGTCCGGCAGGAAAAAAATTCATGTATAAAAACTTTAAGAACGTTTTAATGGAATCCTGCACAACCGAAATGGAAAATCAGCAACGCGAAATGGAACAGCGTATCGACAATTGGATGGATTCTCGATCTCCCGAAAAAGCTGAGTTATATGATCAGGTTGATGACATTTGCCTTATGGGGATAAGGATTTGATAAAGACAAACCCTCAAATACCAAAAAATGAAAATCCCACCACTAGCCTTTGCGGGAATTATCCTGCTGCTTTCCTGCGAAAAGAAGGCCGAGGTATTCGATCCCATCGACACCTACCCCATGTCACCCGGTCGCCAATGGACCTACACCTCGGAATCGCTGATGAAAATATTTGAATCAGCCACATCCAACAAAGTTATCGATGTCGACACGTTGAAGTTTTCGGTAAGGGTGAAAATAGAAAAAGACACCCTACTCAACGACACCATGAGTGTTACGCAATTCGTCTCAACGATCGATAAATACGGATATACCTCAAAGCAATACTATTATGGCGACTCTTCAGGGCTAAAGGCCTATGCTTACTCGCATTCCACAAGTCATTCCTTCGCCAGGAAAAATGCCCGAAGCTTTGACCCTACCGATATACTGCCCTTTGGTGAATTCCTGTCGGCCGCTCAAACCGAACCTTCGATTATTGTAATTCAGCCCGCGCCACGGCTAAATCTGAAATTCCCTCTGGAAATAAATTCCGAATGGACTTATGCTCAGCCTTATGAGCCACTGAATCTTCAGATCGACAAGGAAGTTGTAGGCTATGAGTTCCTTAAGATTAACAACGTCTCCTATCCTTGCTACATCGTTTCGTGGATCTATTTAAAAAACAGCCTGTTTGACGGCACTGAAATTCTTGACTGGATATCGAAAGACGGCCTTGTTAAAAGACAGATCATCTATGAAAGAGCGAATATCGAATCTGCAACAGACGAGGGCATCGAGAGCATTCAAATTACAGAAACTATTTTACTCAAAGAGCTTATAATAATTGATTGACAGAGAAAAGGAATCTGCTGGCATTTGTCTTTTAATCCATGCAATTTGAGCTTTGTATTTTCACTCGTCAAAAAAAAACCTTTACCCCAAATATTTTTGTTTCTGATGTTTTTTCTTATCTTGCAATACACGTAGTTATACCTGAAAGGACCCTGATGAAGCAAAAATTCGAATTGGAGTACTCATTGAATACAACACCCGGTGTGTTATTTAGCCGACTTAGCTCCGCAAGTGGATTATCGGAGTGGTTTGCTGATAATGTAAACATCGACGGAAACACGTACACATTCTTCTGGGAAGGCTCTGATCAGCAGGCTGAAATGATCCAAATAAAAGAGAACAAATCCATCCGCTTTCGCTGGGTCAACGACGAGGACCCAAAGGCCTATTTCGAATTTCGGATCGATCAGGATGAGCTTACCGGAGACTCCTACCTTACCATTACCGATTTCACGGAAGACGGCGAGAAAATCGACGCAGTCGACTTGTGGGACTCTCAAGTATCAGAACTCAAACATGTGCTTGGACTCTAAGCCCAAATCCGGAAAAAAAACTTAACTTTGACCCCGTTTCCTAGCATCGGTCACATTATGTTTTTACGGTTGAAAAAATTACATAAGCTAATACTGCAATCCTTTCTCGGACCGTTTGTCCTTACGTTTGTTATTGTAGTGTTCGTGCTCCTGATGCAATTCCTCTGGAAATACATCGACGACCTTGTGGGCAAAGGCCTTGACACGCATGTTATTGCAGAGCTCCTGATGTACACATCGGCCAGTCTGGTCCCGATGGCACTGCCCCTTGCTGTGCTGCTTGCCTCCATAATGTGTTTCGGTAATTTAGGTGAACACAACGAACTTCTTGCATTCAAATCGGCTGGCATTTCCCTTCAGAAAATTATGGCCCCGGTAATTGTTATGGTCGGACTGATCACCGTCGGAGCTTTTTTGTTCAACAACAATGTCTTGCCCTACACAAACCTTAAAATGAGGTCTCTGTTATACGACATCCAAAAACAAAACCCCGAATTACAAATCAAACCCGGTCTTTTCGACAACACCATCGAAGGCTATAGCATTCGTGTCGAGGACAAAGACTCGCGTACAAGCCTCCTGAAAGGAATACAGATATACGACCATTCCGAACATCTGGGGAACATCGTTGTCACGATTGCCGATTCCGGGTATATCCGAATGACAAGCGACGAACGACACTTGCTGTTCACGCTATATAACGGCTACACCTATACCGAGATGCAGAAAAAATCGCGGAACAAAAGACAAAAAACGTACCCCGCCCGCCGCGACAAGTTTGAGATTCAGGAAATGCTCGTCCAATTGGTCGATTTCGGCCTCCAGCGCACAGATGAAAACCTTTTTAAGTCGTCGTACCAGATGATGAATCTATCCCAGCTTGAAAATGTTACCGACTCACTGATTAATGAGATCCTTGCAAACCAGGTCGAACTAAAAACGGTTATAAATACAACCAGCTATTATAAGAACAAAACCTTCCTTTACAAACCCGAAAAGTCCGACACGATAATCCAGGAAAAGAAACTTCTGAGTTTTAATCTCGACACGGCAATCCTTGCTCAGAACAGGGAAGAGCAAATCAGAACCCTTACCCAGGCCATCGGTTCAGTGCGCAACACCACCAACTTCCTGAACAACTCTTACATCACTCAGGACAACAAAGTACGCAGGCTCAGAAAATACCAGATTGAAACGCATCGCAAGTATACACTTTCACTGGCTTGTATGCTGTTTTTTTTCATCGGGGCACCTCTCGGCGCCATCATTCGAAAGGGCGGTTTGGGAATGCCCGTAGTAATTTCCGTGTTGTTTTTCATAATTTATTATATCATCTCTCTCACGGGAGAGAAATTTTCGAGGGAAAGCGTTCTGTCGCCTTTTACAGGCATGTGGATTTCCACGTTTATTATTGTTCCTTTGGGTGCATTCCTCACCTATAAAGCGTCCAAAGACAGTATCATAATGAATACCGAAACCTATCTCAACTTTTTCAAGAAATTATTTAAAATTAAACAAACGGCAGAGTAACTTTGCAACCATGAAAATTCTTATCCTAAGCTCCAAAGTCCCTTTCCCTCCCCGAGATGGTGGCGCTATTGCCACTCTGGGTCTGGCAAACGGGCTTGCCGGTAACGGTAACGACATCACCATGCTTTGCCTGAATACGAGCAAGCATTTTATCTCAAACGACGACCTCCCCGAGCGTCTGACCTCAAAAATGAGAATCATAACTGTATTTCACAACACGGAAATCAGGTTTTTCAGGGCCTTTTACAACCTTCTTTTCTCGGGGGAGCCGTACAATGGCATCCGTTTTATCTCGCCCCTCTATGAAGCTGGCCTTGTTCGCCTTTTGAAAAGCGAAACCTTCGACATTATCCAGATCGAAGGTCCTTACATGGGGTATTACATACCGGCCATTAAAAAGAACAGCAGCGCTCGCATAGCCCTCAGAGCCCATAACGTAGAGCATGAGATATGGCTAAGGAAATCGTTGAACGAGACGAATCCTTTTCGCAAATACTATTTGAAGGTTTTGGCCGAGCGCATTAAGAAACACGAGGCGAAAATCCTTAACAGCATCGATCTGCTGGTCCCCATCTCAGAAAGGGACCAGAAACTCCTGCTTAAGCTTAATCCAAGCTTGCGTTCCGCTGTTACTCCCGCGGGAGTTGACGCGGAGAACTACCCGCCTCCGATGGACCCTGAATACCCCTCGCTTTTTTTTATCGGTTCGCTCGACTGGATGCCGAATCAGGAAGGACTAATCTGGTTTATCGACAATGTTTGGCCCGAAGTGCATAAGGACGAAAAAATACGCTTTCATGTCGGGGGTAGAAATGCTCCGGCATGGCTTGAGAAAAAACTTATCATGAACGACATCGACTTCCACGGCGAGGTTGATGATGCGTACTCATTCATGAACCATTACGCCATCATGGTTTCACCCGTGTTTTCGGGAAGTGGCATTCGAATAAAGATACTGGAAGCTATGATGATGGGAAAAGCCGTTATTTCAACCCGCATCGGCTCTGAAGGGATCTCCTACACCCATGGTGAAAACATCATGCTGGCCGACGACCCTTCTACCTTTGCGCGATTTATTAGAGATTACTCATCAAATCGAAAGAAATACGACAAAGTTGCAAGCAGTGGCAGAATTTTCGTTTTGGAAAACTTCAATAACCTTGTATTCTGCAAAAACCTGAGTGAATTTTACAGACACAACCTGAAATGATTTTCGAAATTGTATTTTGGCTTTCAGTGGCCTTAATCTTTCATTCCTATTTGCTTTACCCTTGGGTACTTAAGATCTTGTCGCGCAACAAGAAAGAAAACTCTGTGTGCTACGAGGCTGGGGATGATCTGCCTTTTGTCTCCATTATCATGTCGGTTCACAATGAGGAAATGGTGATTACCGAGAAAATCCGAAGCATTTATTACACACTGTATCCCCTTTCCAAATTCGAGGTACTGGTAGGCTCAGACAACTCAAGCGACGGAACTAACCTGATCTGCAAAGTATACTCGGAAAACTATGAACATTTCCGCTTTTTCCCCTTTAAGGAACGGCAGGGGAAACCCACCGTGGTTAACCGGCTGGTGAGTGAGGCCCGGGGTGACATTCTTATTCTTACTGATGCAAAGGTGTTCTTTGAGATTAACACCATACACGAGCTGGTTAAACACTTTAAAAATCCCGATATCGACATCGTGGGAGGGAATATCCTGAATGAAAAAACAACACCCGCAGGCATTTCAATACAGGAAAAAGCTTTTATGAACCGGGAAATCAGAATGAAATACATGGAAGGCCTGATTTGGGGTAATACCATGGGTATTTACGGTGCAATCTATGCCATCCGCAGCAAAGCCTACATGAGGGTTCCAGTGGATTTCTCCGTCGATGACTTCTTCATCACCATGAATGTGCTAAAAAGTAAAAGGAAAGCAATCCTTAATCTTTCTGCCATTGCTATGGAAAATGTACCTGATGAGCTATCGGCTGAGTTCAGAAGAAAGGTGAGAATTTCCGCAGGTAATTTCCAGAACCTCATTCACTTCTGCTCTTGCCTCTGGCCTCCCTATTCTGCGCTCGCCTTTGTTTTCGCATCACATAAGGTAATTCGCTGGATTGGACCGTTTCTGCTGATCCTGGCTTTTACAATGAATATGGTGCTGGCATTTCAATCGGATTTTTACATAATCCTGCTTGCTATTCAAATCATTTTAAGCGCTATTCCGATATTCGACCTTATTCTAAGGAAATTTAACGTACATATTATAATTTTACGGTTCGTTACGCACTTTTTCGCAATGAATCTGGCGTTACTTGTAGGCTTTTTTAAAAATGCCTTCGGAATTAAAACTAACATCTGGCAACCAACAAGGAGATAACAAAGTGGAAGATATTAAATTAAACAGTATTGAAGAGGCTATTGAAGAGATAAAAAAAGGGAAAATCATCATCGTGGTTGATGATGAAGACCGCGAAAACGAAGGCGATTTCATAGCAGCGGCCGATCTCGTTACCTCCGAAACCATTAATTTCATGGCTAAGGAAGGTCGGGGTCTCATTTGTGCTGCCCTCACCGAAGAACGCTGCGAGGATCTGGAACTTGAAATGATGGTGGGCCGCAACACCAGCCTGCACCACACCGCCTTCACAGTATCGGTTGACCTTCAGGGTCATGGCTGCACCACCGGGATTTCAGCCGGCGACCGTGCCTTAACCGTGAAAGCTCTGGTGGACCCGAAAACCCAACCCGACGACCTTGCCCGGCCAGGACATATCTTCCCGCTAAAAGCCAAGCGAAACGGGGTACTTCGCAGATCAGGACATACCGAGGCTGCGGTTGACCTTACCCGGCTGGCAGGCCTCAACCCGGGTGGCGTGCTCGTGGAAATCATGAACGACGACGGCTCCATGGCGCGTCTTCCCCAATTGGCAGTTATTGCAAAGAAATACGGGCTTAAAATTGTCACTATCAAAGACCTTATCGCCTACCGCCTGAAATTCCAAAGCATCATCATCAAAGGAACCGAAGTGGACCTGCCAACCGAATACGGGCATTTCAGACTTATTCCCTTCATACAAAAATCAAACGGAATGGAGCATGTAGCCCTGATAAAAGGCACATGGACCAAAGATGAGTCTGTGCTTGTGCGCGTACACTCCTCATGCGTTACAGGCGATATCTTCGGATCCAGTCGGTGCGACTGCGGCCCCCAGCTTCACAAAGCCATGAAAATGGTTGATGAACTCGGCAAAGGCGTTATCATCTATCTTAACCAGGAAGGTCGCGGTATTGGCCTGTTTAATAAAATTAAAGCCTATAAGCTTCAGGAAAACGGTGTCGATACCGTCGATGCCAACCTCCAGCTGGGGTTTAACGAAGACGAACGCGACTATGGCGTGGGCGCCAGCATGATGCACGCTCTGGGTCTGGGCAAAATCAGGCTCCTTAGCAACAACCCCGTGAAACGCGCCGGAATCCAGGGTTACGGTATCGAAATCCTGGAAAACATACCCCTTATTATCGAACCCAACGAGCACAACAAATTCTACCTCGAAACGAAAAGGGACAGGATGGGGCATTTCCTGAATATTGCAAGATATGATAAAGGCGGAAAGGACTGAGGAAAGAGCAAGGGTTTGACACAAAAGCATTCCAAAGTTGAGGAAAAATACTTTGACTGAAACCGATTCGTTTAGTGATAATCATACCAACCTAATGAGCAACTACCCCATAGCCTCTGAGCCTCGCTACCCGCTTCCCAGAATTGTATACATGGGAACCCCCGAGTTCGCTGTCGAACCTTTGCGAGCCCTGCTCGATGAAGGATTCAATATCGTGGCTGTGATCACCGCTCCCGATAAACCTGCCGGAAGGGGAAAGAAGCTGCAGTCGTCGGCCGTTAAAAATTTTGCTGCGGACCGTGGCATTAAAGTCCTTCAGCCTGAAAAACTTAAAGACCCTGGGTTTCTCGAGCACTTACAACAGCTCAAACCCGATTTGCAGGTGGTTGTCGCCTTCAGGATGCTCCCCGAAAGCGTATGGAAAATGCCCTCCCTCGGCACCTTTAACCTGCACGCCTCGCTCCTGCCCCAGTATAGAGGTGCAGCACCCATAAACCACGCCATCATAAACGGCGAAACTGTATCAGGCGTAACAAGCTTTTTTATCGATGACAAAATCGATACGGGTAAAATCCTATTCCGGGAAAAAGTTGAAATCCCCCTAAATTATACTGCCGGTGACCTGCACGACAAACTCATGGAAACCGGGGCAAAACTCGTTGTCAAAACCGTTGCTGCTATTATCTCGGGGGATTGGAAAGAAACAGCTCAGGATGCTCTTGTAATGCCTGGGGAAATTCTTCATGAAGCCCCGAAGATTTTCAAGGAAGACTGCCAGGTAAACTGGAAGCTCGGGGGAGTGCAGATTCACAATTTTATCAGGGGATTAAGCCCCGTGCCCACCGCCTTTAGCTGGCTCAAATCCGACGATGGCGACCTCATGAATGTTAAGATTTTCTCTACCTCCTTTTTTCCAGAAATCCATACGCATGCTCCGGGAACCATCGTTATCCCAGATAAGAAAACGTTCAATGTGGCGGTTAAAGATGGTTATATTTCAATCCATTCCCTGCAGCTTCCCGGAAAGAATAAAGTTGATGCGACCAGTTTTTTAAACGGTTTCAAAGACATTTCCCGGTACCGTTTCGTTCATAACTGACCAAAATATCTCCCTGTAAAAAAAAGTTTGCCTTGCCTTGAAGTCAATAAATAATTGTATTACCTTTAATTGAATTTAAAATAACGGGCCTGTGCTTTTCAAACCACAGAAACGTTTTGCGGTAATTTGACATTTACAATGACAATTTCAATACCTGACAAACAGTTAAAAAAATGAAAACAATCAGTGTTCTGACAGCATGTGTTTTTACCTTGCTTTTTACTTCTTGTGAAAGAAGCGAAAACGAAAGCATTTCCCTAAAAAAGGAGATAATCTCCGGCTATATCCAAAAAGGGCCGTTTATCAACGGAACATCTATAGTTGTTTCCGAACTCGATCTGAAGATGAACCCTACCGGAAAAGTCTTCAATACCCAAATTAACGATAACAATGGATCCTTTGAGATCAGGGACATTGAACTCAGCTCCAACTACGTAGAGATCATTGCGAACGGGTATTACTTCAATGAAAATTCGGGGAAAATATCATCTTCACAGCTAAGCTTGCATGCTCTGACCGATCTGTCCGATTCGTCGAATGCCAATGTAAACATCTTAACTGAACTGGAAAAAAACAGGGTGAAAAGCCTGGTTTCCGGGGGAATGGCATTCATGTCGGCTAAAATCCAGGCTCAGAAAGAACTCCTGGATCTCTTCGAAATCGAAAAACCGGATATTAAGACTTCCGAATACCTCGATATTACGAAAGACGGAGAAGACAACACTATTCTGCTGACCGTTTCACTTATTATGCAAGGCTTGAGAACCGAGGCCGAACTCTCGGAGCTGATCGCTGAAATCAGCTCGGATATGAAGTCGGACGGAGTCTTGAACAACCAAGCCTTGGGAGCCAAACTGATCAATGATATCAGGCTTATCGATTTAGCCGATGTCAGGGAGAACATAAGTAAGCGCTTTTCCGAACTCAATACCGGAAGCCTGGTTCCCGATTTTGAGAAATATGTGGCAGGCTTTATTTCCAACACAAGTTTTGAAATAAGCAATAATATTAGCTATCCTGAGGAAGGCAAATATGGTCCAAATGTTTTATCCGAAGAACGCATTGGGTATCCTAACCGCACAGACGATGGCTCCATTTGCTCCTTTTCGGCAAATTTACCCAGAGGCACGTCCCTTAAAGTTGTGATTCGCCCTGATTTGACTGTGATCGATCCCGGATCGTATGACCCCGAAAAAGAAATCATTCCTGAATTATACTCCGACTATGCGGTTGGAACCTACCCCTCCTCAGGATGGAACTCAAAAACTGACAGTTCCTATTACACCCATCGCATGATGACGTTATATAGCCTGGCCGCCGATGAAAGAACGATTGACGCGGAGTTCCATCTTAGCGGACATGGAAGCGCCTCTTTTGAAATTTATGAAAATAATCAGGAAACTCCAGTGCGGATTAAGAAGATCAGCTGGTAATCGTTGCGCAATCTATTTTTTTGCAATAAAATGCAAAAACACTAAAGTTCCCCTGATGAAAAGTTCCATCCTACCCATCCTTCTAACAATTGTACTATGTGCGTTTTCCGGATGCGCCCAAAAAGACAATACTCCATCAGATCAGCTGGTGCAGGCGTATTCGCAGCAAATACCCCAATTGGTAAAGGAAGGTGAAACCACCAGACTTTTGGTAAACGGCAAACCCTTTCTTCTGATCTCCGGGGAGCTCCACAATTCCACCGCAGGAGGGTTTGAGTCGATGAGGCCGGTATGGAAGAAACTGGCGGACAAAAATCTGAACACGGTTATAGCAACTGTTTCCTGGGAACTTATCGAACCCGAAGAGGGTAAATTCGATTTCACCCTGGTCGACAGCACCCTTGCCGGAGCGCGCGAAGCGGGTCTCAAACTGGTATTGATCTGGTTCGGGAGCTGGAAAAATGCCAGTTCGGTATATATCCCCTCATGGGTTAAGAAAGACTATGAAAAATATCCCCGGGTAAAAGATGAAAATGGGATTCCCCTGGAAATTGTCTCAACTTTTGGAACCGAAACCGCCGAAAAAGACGCCGCTGCGTTTGCTGCGCTTATGCGACATATCAGAGAAGTCGATAGCCAGGAACAAACCGTAATTATGATGCAGGTTCAGAATGAGGTTGGGATTCTCGATCATCTGGGGAAAACTCCCGGCAACGCGCGCAGGGATTTCTCCGAAGCGGCTAATGATGCGTACTATGGACCTGTTCCCGATAAGCTCGTGCAATATATTGTTGAAAATAAATCCGATCTGTTCCCCGAGCTCTTAAAAGTATGGTCGGAAAACGGAAACAAAACTTCAGGAACCTGGGAGGAAGTTTTTGGCAAAAGTAAACTGAAAGCAGGACCCGAAGATTGGAAATTCTACTCCTTCTATACTGAAGAGCTTTTTATGGCATGGAACTATGCGAGCTTCATCGGTAAGGTGGCTGCTGCAGGGAAGGAAATTTACCCTTTGCCGATGTACGCAAACGCCTGGCTGAAGCAGCCATTCACCTACCTGCCCGGAAAATATCCATCAGGAGGACCATTACCTCAGGTAATCGATGTATGGAGAGCTGCAGCACCTTCAATCGATTTCATTGCTCCCGATATTTATACCGACGAATTCAAATGGGTTTGCGAGGAATACACCCGCAGCAACAATCCTCTATTTATCCCTGAAATTCAGGGAGGAAAGCACAGCGGACCCAGGGCATTCTTTGCCTTCGGAGAACATGATGCGATTTGCTTCTCGCCTTTCGGCATTGACAACGAGCGCTATTCGGAAAATGATCCTTTTACTGAAACCTACGGGGTTTTAAGAAATATGACGCCAATTATCCTTGAAAATCAGGGCAAAGGAACTATGAGAGGAATATTGGTGGATCTCAACTCCCCGGTTCAGCAATTTGAATTAGGCGATTACTGGATTGAAGCCAGATTAAGAGCCGGCGAAAAGACGGATGTTGCCGGTGGAATTATCATACAAACAGGTGAGAAGGAATATATTTGTGCAGGCAGCGCGCTTGACATATTTTTCATTTCAAAAAATGACTCTATGCGCATTGGTGTGAATGCTGCCGATGAGGGAATCTTTGAAAACGGCTCATGGGTTCATCAGAGGAGGCTTAACGGCGATGAGGTGCATGCCAGTACCTGGGCGGGAACCGGAGTTATTCTTCCGGAACATAAAGTTTCGATTCAAAAGGTTTCGATTTACGATTACAGGTAAGGGGGGATTAGTATTTTAATAATTGCATCAGCCCAATCATCATTGTCGTTCAGGCTTTCAACCAATAGTAACTCAGCCCCACCCTCTTCCTTAAAGAGGTGTTGGTATTCATCGCCAATTTCAACAAGGGTTTCAAGGCAATCTGCCACAAAAGCCGGTGCCACAACTAAAACCCTTTTGCTGTCAGAATGTGCAAGCTTTCTCAACGTGCTGTCGGTAAAGGGTGTCAGCCAGTTTTTCGAAAGTCGTGACTGAAAAGATGTGGAGTATTTTTCAGCCGACAGCTCAAGCTGTACCGCCAGTAACCGGCTTGTCTCATAGCAGGTGGCTTTGTAACAAAAATCACCGTGTAGGGGAAATTCCTCCGAACATTTGCATTGGTAACAATCCTGGTCGGGGTGAACCTTTTGAATCTGCCTCATCGGAAGTCCATGGTAAGAAAATATGATATGGTCGTACTTTTGTGGCTCATATTTCCGGATCTGTTTCACAAAAGCATCGATGAATGCCGGATTTGAATAAAACTGTCCGACAAACCGAATCTCAGGAATTATATTCCAGCTTTTAACCTCGTTCAGTACATATTCGTGAATAGAGCCTGTGGTTGCCGAGGCGAAATGTGGGAATAGCGGGAAAACGACAATCTGCTCAGGGTTCTGGGCTTTTATCCCGGCTAATACCGATTGCAGGGATGGATTTCCGTACCGCATTGCTCCAGCAACCTGGTAATCCTTACTTAGCCTGGATTGAACCTTATTAGCAAGGTTAATAAGGTTGTAAAGCAATGGCGAGCCTTTGCTTGTCCATAGCTTTTTATACAACTTTGTTGATTTAGGAGCCCGGAAAGGAACAATTATCAGATTCACAAGAATTTTACGTAACAACCAGGGCAGATCGATAACGCGCTTGTCGTTAAGAAATTCCGACAAATAGCGACGTACCTCCGGGACTTCGGCTTTGTCGGGAGTACCGGTGTTTATGAGTAGAAGTATTTTCTTCGCCATTTCTTAAAACTGGTTTAAACCCTATTTCCCCTGAATCAGAAAGTCAGCTATTTGTTTAGCCTGTTTTACCCGGTCAGCCATTCCAATGCCATCTCTTATATTCCCGGCCAGAACAAGCCCGGGATACTTTGCTTCAAGGGATTTGATGCATTCGAGTCTTTCTCCGGTAGATTTTTCGTACTGGGGTATGGCTTTCGAGTATCGGAAAACCCGAAACAGATCGGGCTGGCTTTTTTGGAAGAGTGTGTCTTCAACTTCATTTAAAACCAGGGCTTTAATCTCATCGTCGCTCTTAGAAATCGCGCCGGGATTTTTTACTCCCCCGAGAAAAACAGAAAGAAGCGCTCCTTTTTCAGGTGCTCTTCCGGTAAAAATCGCAGAAAGGAACAGAATGCCAAGCACGCCCCGTTTTTCTTTCGAGGGAACCAGTCCACCGAAGGCATCGAGATCCGAGCCCTCCCAATTTTTGTATCCCAAGGCAACCTGAACCACACCGGCATACTCGAGACACGTAATCGGCTTTAACGAATTTTCAGAAATAAAGGGCAAAAGCGTAGGCAATTCATAACTGCCGATGGTTGATACTACCACGGGCGCATTTGCACGGAGTCTGCTCCCATTTGAGCCCGCATAGGATACCACAAATTCAGAGTTCGCTATTTCCACGCGTGTTTCAAGCGCATCTAGAATGATATTCTCCGAACCAATCTTTTCAGCAATAGCATTCGTAAGATTTCCAAGCCCATCTTTAACCGAGAACACTTCACGGGTAGCTTTTTTCTCCAACTCTGTTTTCACCTCGCCCTTTTTTTTGATGGAGCCTTTTATAAAACTGCCATAGTTCTGTTCCAGAGCATAGAGTTTAGGAAGGGCATAACGGGTTACCAGTTTCTCGGGATTTCCCGCATAAATGCCAGAAATAAAGGGATCCACGGCATAATCGAGAAAACTGCGACCCATCCTTCGCATAACCAAACCCGCAATTGATTCGTCAGGATTATTGCCGGGCTTGCGCAAAGGCTCTGCCAAAATCCTGAACTTGTCTTTGAGGCTGAAAAGCGGAGTTTTCACGGCTGAAACCAATCCTGCAGGTAAGGCATGCCATTTCCCGTTTTTAAGAATGTAACGCTTGTGAGCTTTGGGATTAGCTGTTTCCAGGGTGCAATGGTCATCCATATCGGCGAAGAGTTCCACCAACTCGGGAGTAGAAAGCACACCGGTGTTAGGACCTGTCTCATAAATAAAGCCTTGCTCCGAAACGGTTTCAATTACACCTCCAACCTTATCCGCCTTTTCAATTACAAGTACTTTCTTCCCGCTTTTCTTCAGGTAAAAAGCCATCGTTAATCCGGTAAGTCCTGCTCCAATAATTATAACATCAACTTTTCGGGTATCCATTTTACTAAACTGTTTTGGAATAGGTTTGTGTCTTTATCTGGTACTCTTTATCGAGGGAAGCGGCGATATTACGAATGAAAAGCGTGCCTGTCTCGGTAACCTCGATGCCATCAGGTGTATAAGCAATAAGACCGTCATCGACAAATCCGTTTAAAACAGCCTCGTCGAATTTAACCGAATTTTTCAGCTCTTCGGCTGATAAGTTCATCGATCCTGCGATTTGCGAAAAGCTGATTCTTTTGTTGCACATTAACTCGGTAATAAGTTCGCGGGTATTGATCTGTTCGGTGGAAAGGACGTATCCTCTCTCCACAGGCAGATTTCCCTGTTCAACGCAGGCGATGTAATCGTTGTTCTCCTTCATGTTCTGGCAATACCCCTGCTCCAACTGACTGATCGCAGAAACCCCGAAAGCATAAACCTGTCCGGTTGTACGACGGGTGCAGTAACCCTGGAAATTCCTGTGCAAACTTCCTGCTTTTTCGGCGAGGTACAGATCATCGCTGGGCAAAACAAAGTGGTCGAGACCGATGGGCTGGTAACCCGCATCTTTAAGCATTTGGTATCCCGTGAGGAACATTTGCATTTTATCTTCGGGGGATGGGAGTCCTCTCTTTTCAAGTATTATCTGATGCTTTTTCACCCAGGGGACGTGCGCGTAGGAGAATGTTACGAGTCGGTCGGGCCGGATCGCGATGGCCTGCGCGATTGTTTTTGAAAAGGAGTCTACCGTTTGTCCGGGGAGTCCAAAAATAAAATCGAAATTCACATTAATGTCACCTCCTGATTTCTTAAGGTAACTGAACAACTCTGCTGCGGGAATTGCCGAAGGTTCGCGGTTAACGAGTTTAAGAATTGCATTGTCAAAATCCTGTATCCCCAGACTAAAGCGGTTGAACCCTGCAGCCAACAGCGCATCGATATAGTTGTAATCGAGGTAAGCCGGATTGCATTCGATGGCAATCTCCGGCTTGTCGACAAAGGAGAACTCCGAGAACAGGTACTCGTTCAAACCAGCGATATATCGTACATCCAACGAATTTGGGGTTCCTCCCCCGTAATGAATCTGGGTTACTTTCCGGTTTTTATCGATATGTTTGGAAACCATTTCGATTTCCTTACGCAAGGCATCCATGTAGGGCTTAACCAAATCCCCCTTACCAATGGAGCAGGCATTGCACCCGCAATAGTGACATATCTTTTTACAAAAAGGGATATGTATGTAAAGTGCAATATTCTCGGGTTGTCGGTGGTTCGATTCTTTTAGCATACCGAGATAGTCGGCTTCGGTAAAAGCTTCGGTAAACTGGTTTGCCGGGGGATAACTGGTATATCTCGGCACCGGCACATTGTATTTATTTAATAACTCATCAGAGATTTGCATACTCTTTTTCTTTTGGAAGTGAATAAAAAAGGATGGCGAAGGTTAACAGACAGAGAAATATTTCGATGGTAAAAAGCCCGTTGTAACCCACAGCATCCCCAATTTTGCCGCTAAAAACGGCGATAATTAGACTACTGAGGTGCGTAATCACGATCTGAACCGTAAAATCGGTTCCCTCCCTGCCCTTTCGCACAATATCCATAGAGGTAGTAAAAATCGCAACCGTTGATAAACCATAGGCTCCCCAGAGCAAACCAATGCCAACATATACCATAAGCAAGGTTGGAACGGCCAGGGTCATAAAATAAAACCATGAGGCAGCAGACAAACTTACAAGCAAAAAGATATGCATGGAAAGTGTCCTGCCAACTTTCTTCACAATCAATCCTCCTGCCAGAGCGGAAAGTGCACCGATAGAAGTTCCGAAAACCCCCGACATCAGGCCTATCTGTTTTACATTGTATCCAAGATCGACCATGTATGGCTTGAGCATTGTAAGGATGCCTATGATACCTGAATAGTAGAAAACAAGTATTAAAACCCGTTTGTGTTTTCCTCTCTCGGCGAAAAACCTGTAAATATCCGTAAGGCTAACCCGGGGCCGGACTTCGCCCTCGTTTTGAATGGGTTTCCGATATAACAATAGCGGCAAAACAGCAAAAACCACGAAGGCCGCCAAAAGGACCAGCAAGTTCGTCCAGCCGAAATAATGGTAAGCAATCAACAACAATCCGGTTCCCACAAGGCTGCCTACAAAACTTCCCGCCGATTGCATGCTGTTGCCGAGGCTTCGTTCCTCAGGCTTAAGCTGTAAAATAGCATAAATGTCAACCGCGATATCCTGGGTAGCCGATGCTGTGAAAGCAACTACCATAAGAATAATTATCAGTTTGAAATCGGTCTGCAGATCAAAAACCCCAATGCTGAGAATAACCAGCGCATAGAAGATCTCAGAAACGATAATTAGGCTTCTGAGTTGCTTTGTGGTTCTTGCGTTGTTATCGACAAGCGGAGCCCAGAGAAATTTGAAGATCCAGGGTAACTTAATCAGCTGAAGCAAGCCAATCGATTCGAGTGAATAATTCTCCTGCCGCATAATAACCGGAATTACGGTGGAGAAAAAGCTCATCGGGATCGATTGAGCAATGTACAGACTAAATAACACCGGAAACTTATGCCAGGCCCTTTCTTTCATTTACTAAAATTTTAACGACAGGTTTACACCCACCTGAGCAGGCCTGCCTGTTTGAACATATTTATTACC
>CAMAZH010000011.1 GCA_945863035.1 Chitinophaga pinensis
CATTCTCACCCCTGAATTACCACAAGGCTTGTTGGATAACCACGAAAGACAAAGCCTCCCTTGAGAATTTCATCCTCAGGAAATCGGATCACATGGCTTACGATAAGGAAAATAACCCCGTATTTTTTGCCGATAGCGAATGGACATTACGCACGGCTATGGAGACTTTTCCTGCATTGACTTTTCATACCAGCTCGGAGTTTAAGACAATTTGAAAATTAACTCTTTATGGCTTAATCTTATTATATAATCCGTTGAGATACTGATCATAATATCCGTTAATAGTCTCTTCCACATCAGCCAATGGCTTTAAAGGAACCAGATCGATTACCTCAGGATAGCTTAAGCCCGATTTAAAAAGAGTATCTGTAGTTCCCCAAAGCATTTCAGTTATGGCATTGCGGGCTTCGTCCTCGTCCATTCCATAGGAAACCGCCAATTCTTTAAGTTTTTGCAGCTGAAAAAAATAATAGGTGTGTCCCATTGCGGCTATCATTGCATAGGCCTCGATTTTGGGCTCGACAACCACAGGTGAAGTCCCAAGGGGCTTAAGAAGATTTAAAATTGTTTCTTTCGTTTTCCCTTCCATTTTCGGGGAGAATGTAACCGGATTCACACCTTTATTCACAATGGTTGAAGCGCTAGGATTCATTCGGGCAATATTCGCAAATCCACCCAGGGCAGAACTTATCTTTTCAATTGTAAGTTTAGGTGCAAGGGAGATAAGCACAGTTTTTTCAGATAGAAGGCCTTTGATTTTGGAAAGAGTTTCCATTATCATGGGAGGATGAAGTGCTACAATCAGGACATCGCATGCAACAACTTCCTTCAAATTATCCGCTCCAACAATTACTTCAGGGAATTTCGCTTTTAAGGCTGCCTGCACTTCAATGCTGACCTCGGAAACAACTATCGTATCGAATTTTGTTCCGCTTTTTCCAAAAGCCGTAAGGATGATTTTGGTAATTCTGCCTCCTCCGATAAAACCAAGAGATTTTGTTTTCATGATATTCATATTTAACAGGTTAGAAAATTATCTCTGTTTATTAAAATGATAGTTACAAGTAAAATTTCTTGATTGCCTTTTCCTAAAAAATAAAATTGAACAAGTATCCCACGATCATTATCCCCGAAGCCACAATCCCTATGAATGTTAATATCAGAGGGAGTTTCAGAACCTTTTTCAGAATTATCATCTCAGGAAGGGATAAACCGATAACGGCCATCATAAAAGCAAGTGAAGTGCCCAGTGACGCCCCTTTTTCAATCAGAACCGATACAATAGGAACGATTCCTGCCGCATTTGAATATAGAGGTACCCCGATCAGAATAGATAAGGGCACGCTATACCAGTTGGAGCTACCCATGAGCGAAGCCATAAAATCTTGCGGGATATACCCGTGCGCCCCGGCACCCACAGCAATTCCAATGATTACATATATCCAGACCTTACCGACGATCTCTCTCACTGCCTCATACCCAAAACGAAGCCTTTCAGAAATTTTAAGCTTTTCTTCCTCCTCAGCGGATTTGCCGAGTTTGGTTTTGTAAACCCAATCCTGAACCCAGTGTTCCAGTTTTAACCTTCCAATTATATATCCGGCTATGATGGCAATAAGTAGACCGGTAACCACGTAAATCAAGGCAACCTTCCATCCAAACAATCCAAATAACAGCACAACCGCAACCTCATTTATCATGGGAGCTGCAATTAAAAACGAAAAGGTGACGCCCAAGGGAACACCTGATTCAACAAATCCAAGAAATAAGGGTATTGCGGAACAGGAACAAAATGGTGTTACGATTCCAAGTAGGGATGCTAAAACATTGCCCGCAAAAGTCGACTTGCCTTCGAGCATTTTACGGGTGTTTTCAGCTGAAAAATAGGAACGGATAATGCCAACGAAGAAAATAATCAAAGCCAGCAGCATGAGTACTTTTGGAACTTCAAAAATAAAGAACCTAAGTGCCTCTGTAAGGTGTTGGCCTGGTTTCATATTAAAGGCAGTATCGATGAGCCAATCACTCATTGTCTGTAAATACCGGTAAACCAGGTACCACAATGGCAGTATTAGCAAGGGAAGCCAAATATTTCTTTTGAGATTTAGGGATTTGTCCATTTTACAATGTTGTTAACTTTAAACCATCTCCTCTTATCAGGCTTTAGATCGGGCTGATGAATTTCGCCTGGTTTATTATTCGTAATTTACCGAACTGACCAATCAAAAAAATCAGAAATAAACCCTGATGATATAATATATTCCCACTAGAATAAACAATGCTGCAATAATTCGTCTGAACCAGATTTCAAAGGTTTTTACCTTTTGGTATATCCCTCCGATACCTGAAACAGCATAGGCAATTACCCAGGCAAACAGTATGACCGGTATTCCTGTTGCAAGGGCAAAAACAACCGGCAAAAATAGCCCCGATGCACTTGCTACGGTCATTGGAACCAGCATTCCAAAATACAACACCCCGCTGTATGGACAGAACGCCAATGCAAATACTGATCCCAATAAAATAGCATCAATATACCTCCATTGTTTTTTGTTCTGCATTCTGGAAGTCAGGCTGTCCATCCCCGGAAAATTAATTTTTATCAGATCGAGCATAAAAAGTCCGATAACTATCAGCAACGGTCCAAGGAATTTCTCCCCATATTGCTGAAAAAAACCGCCAAACTTAAATTGGTCGGCGCCTAAAAAAATGATAAAGGCAATAGTCGTATAGGTTATCGCGCGACCCAGAGTATATAATAAACCATTTATAAAAACCCGGTTTCTGTTTTCAATATCTTTGCTTATAAACCCAATGGCTGTAATATTCGTGGCAAGCGGACAAGGGCTTATTGCTGTCATCAAACCCAGCACAAATGCTGAAATCCAGGGTGTGTTGTTAGCCTCCAATAAGCTGGTTAAGAATTCGTTCATGCTTAATTTGAAAATAGGGCAATGTGACAATTTGAAAATTAGAAAATTAGAAAATGGGGCAATGTGACAATTTGAAAATTTGGCAATATGATAATAGCTCAAATAATTGAATAATGCTCTGGACTACCCTGGTCCAACATTTTCAACCTAATTCATTTTCAATTTTTCAAATTATTATGTTTTCAATTTTTTAAATGCCTAGCAAGCTATCAACCTTTTCTTTAATAACTGCCTTAAATTTCTCCGGTTGCTTTACCGCATACATGAATCCTTCATTGGTAATATTAATCTTTTTGTCTCCCTTAACCAATAAAAGCGTCTGACCGCTTACACCGAGATCTTTGCCAATTGCCTTACCTTCCGCCTCATCGAGATTTACCGAAGTGAAACGTATTGCACCGGATTTCACGAGTTCAGGATAAAGAATGTCTATATCAACCTGTGTTTGTGTCTCAACGGTCCTACATGTTGTACACCTCGAATTAAAATGAAAATAGTAGGCTTCAATTGAATTTTTTGACACGGTTGCTGAGGTTTCTTTACTCGTTTGGGCACTGCAAGCATAAACTGTTAAAAGCAAGAGCATCCCTAAGAAATATTTAACTGTTGCCATATCTTATGAAAGGTATTTGGTAATGACTTCTTTTAATTCCGCAACTGAAGGCACTCTCCCGCTGAGGGCGATTTTTTCGTTAATAACCAGAGCAGGGGTATGCATTACTCCATAGCCCATTATTTTTACAATATCCTCTTCCTTTTCAATTTCAACCTCGATACCCATTTCTTTAACTGCACTTCGCGTTGCCTGTTCGAGCGATTTGCATCTGGCACAGCCCGTACCTAATACTTTGATGTTCATATTAATATATTTAATGTTCGTAGTTCGCAAACTTACGAACTAAATTTGTAAAAAACGCTAAAGATTGAACCTGTTTTTAAATAATTGTTTGGCCTCTTCCCAATTTTCCTTATTCAGGCAATATTTTATTTTGGGGGATTCGATTTCACCCTGAATTAAGCCGGCATCCTTTAATTCTTTCAGATGTTGGGAGAGGGTGGATTTTGCAATCGGGAGAACTTCTGAAAGGTCGCCGCTGTAGCAGCACGACTGTTTCGAAAGAAGTTCAAGAACGTACATGCGCACCGGATGAGCCATGGCTTTAGCATAGCGGGCAGCTTTTTTCTGCTCTTCGGAAAATAATTTGTTTGTATTCACCTTGTTCGTTAAGTAACGAACAAAGATAATGCAACATTTTTAATTTCAATGCTGTTTCACAAGCCGAAATAAAAGAAGATTTGGATGGCCATATCCAGTTTACTCTTTTACGGTTACGAGGCTAATCAAGAAATCTTTACCGAATCGGGCTAACAGGCCGCTTTCTGCTATAAAAGGCCAGCCGGATAGTTTAACTGCTTTTACATTATGCTTTAGAAGAAGCCCTTGGATGGGATGTTTTCAAGAAATGGAACCCTACCAAACGAACCTTACCCCTGTAAACATCCCAAACATATACGGGTGGTTGGAGATAAGACTGCTTTGGTTGATGGAATTCAAAAAGTACTTAAACTGTGGCTCCATCGTGAAAACCAGGTTTTTATTGAGCTTATAATCGAAGCCAAGACCCATGTTTCCCATATAGTTGAAACTGCGTACATTTTCCGAAGAGCCTGATGTACTGCCCCGATCCTCGGTGATGAAGGTTGCTTTGTTTCCCACAAGTATATTGGTGCTCACTCCCCCGAGAAGGTTAATACCCAACTTATGGTCGTAAACCTTATATCTCAGGAGAAAAGGTATTTCAAGGTATTGGAAAAACTGTTCGATTTTCCCAACTACCTGAGTCTGCATGTTCGGGGAAGCGCCTATGGCTGCGTCGGCATACATAGCATAATCCTCTGTCCGGGCCTCATTGCTTCCAATAAAATCGCCAGAGGCGGAAGCCTGCGTTATGGTTCCAATAGAGTTCCTAACTTCATAAACGGTGCTTTGCTTTACCGGTCCGGATAGGATTTCATCAGAATTGGATGCCTTGCTGATGTTGTAACTGCCGACCTGGTTAATATTGTAACCCATTTTCGAATACATAATTCCTGTATGTATGCTTAAGCGGTCGGAGGTTTTAAAGCCAAACTGCAATCCTCCGGAGTAGCTAATCCTGCCCGATTCAAATTCATTAAACTGGCTGGGGTCTCCTGTACCTAGGGTTCCGATATCGCGGTACGAATAGGTGGGTGAGACTTGGGCTGTAAGTAGCAAATGATCGCCGGAACCGGTTTCTTCAAGCGGCAAATCGCTGGCAGCCGTAAGCATTTCCCAGTTTGCAACAACTGTTTTTTTGTTTCGGGGGATTGCATCCGCTCGCACAAATGGGAGATATGCGTCAGGCATCGACTCCCCTGAAAACCTGTTTGAAAAACCAAGGCCTGAACTTTCATTTACCAGCAGAACATCCTGACTATTTTGGGTTATGTCAAACACCTCATGGCTCGCAGGACTCTGAGGGATTCGTGTTCCGGGCAAAACGTCTTCCTCAACCGGGGAGAGAGTCTGCTCCTTTTCGATTGTTCCTGCTTCAGACGATAGAATTGGACTTTTTCGGGGAACATTTTTCTCAATCGGCGAAGGAACCTTAATATTGTGAGGAACCACAAGAAACTCATCGGCAAGCTTGTTTTCAAAGGGGCGGTTCAGGAAATACAACAGGCTTCCGGCAGTGATGACCAATGCCATTCCGGCAGCAGCCTGCCAGAGGGGAATAAGGATTTTGCGACGGGGTTTGTTGCCCAACCCGGCTTTGATGCCGGTCCATATCCCCTCAGGGGGATCGGCCTGGTAATCGCCCAGCTTGTCCTTGAAAACCTTGTCCATATGGCTAATCTTATCGCTCATCTTATTTTGCATCCCTTGAAACAGTATATAGCTCCCTGACTTTTTCCTGCAATATCAGTCTGGCCCTTGAAAGATTCGATTTGGAAGTGCCTTCCGATATTCCCAACATCTCACCAATTTCCTTATGGCTGTATCCATCGATTGCATAAAGATTGAATACCATCCGGTACTTGGGCGTAAGCTGTCCAATCAAAGCCAGCAGGTCCTCGGCCGAAAGATGGTCTATCACCGTGCTCTGAACGCCCTCGTCCGACAAGGGCATCCGCTCATCAAGCGAATACATCGTCACCTGACTGCGGTATTTCTCCAGGGCTGTGTTAATCATTATTCTCCGAACCCAACCTTCAAAAGAACCTTTCTCTCCAAACTGATCTATTTTCCCAAACACTTTTACAAAACCATCCTGCATAATATCCTTTGCATCGTCTCGGTTGTTGGCGTACTTCAGACAAAGGCCATACATCCTCGGAGCAAGCAAATGGTACAGTTCTTCCTGGTACCGTTGTTTCCCCTTTTTACAGCCTTGCAATATTTTTTCAGGTATGTCCGCCAACTCTCAGTAAATTTTATCTAAAAGTATAACATTGAACAGGCTGGACCACTACCCATTCCAAATTATTTTCAATTAAGATGAAAGTTTTGGGGAAAGGGTTGCGTGAACATTTTTCAAATGAGGCAACTTTGGAAAATAAATCCAGGGTAATCTTCCGATTTAATTTAATTTCCGGTTTTCCAATTTAATACTGCAACGCAACCCTCTGAGGCATTTTTTCATCTTAGGGATAAATCGTAATTTTACGCAAAACAATAAATCCCCCGTTAAAAATGAAAAACACAATTCTTTTCATAGCGTTCAGCCTGCTGCTTTTTTCATGCAAGGAAGAGCAGACTATCGATACTCCCTCAGTGGACTTCGTTAACAACAAGAAGGCTGCCGGGTTGGTGGAAGCCGACACCCGCTTTGGACTGGATCTTTTTAGCGAGGTGGTTTCAATGGATGATGCTCCTGAAAATATTATGATATCCCCTGTAAGCGTGGCCGTTGCACTTGGAATGACCTACAATGGGGCAGTGGGGGATACAAAAACCGCATTTGAGGAAACGCTCCGCTTCAGCGGATATTCCCGTGAGGAAATAAATACCATTCACCAGGCATTGATAAATCATATCTTAAAGGCCGACCCGAAGGTTGTCATGGAAATTGCCAATTCGATTTGGTACAGACAAGGGTTTAATGTGCTTGAATCGTTCATTGACACCAACACCTTGTATTATAATGCTGAAGTTGCCGGTTTGAATTTTGGGGACCCTGCTTCAAAAGATATTATCAACAACTGGTGTGCTTTAAAAACCCATGACAAGATCAAGGACGTGCTGGATGCTATTTCGCCTGAAGCTGTTATGTATCTCATCAATGCAATATACTTTAACGGCACCTGGACATACCAGTTCGACGAAAAGGATTCGTATTCAGGGACTTTCACAAAAGAAGACAACTCGTCGACGGATGCCCGTTTTATGAAAATGCAGACTGATATTGCATATCTGTCCAACGAGCTTTTTTCGGCCGTTGATTTGCCTTATGGCAACGGAAAATTCAGCATGAGCGTGCTTCTGCCCAAGCAGGGCAAAACTACAAACGACATCGTCGAACAATTAAGCCTGTCAAACTTTACAAACTGGACTTCGGGATTTTCAGAACAAGAAGTTATTGTAACGCTTCCCAAGTTCAAGTTCGGATATAAGGAGCTTTTGAACAAACCACTGATAGACATGGGATTAGGTATAGCATTTAATGATATGGCAGATTTTACAGACATCAATCCGAGTGGAAACCTCTCGATTTCAAGGGTTATTCACCAGTCATTCATCGATGTAAACGAAAAAGGTACCGAGGCGGCTGCGGTTACAGTTGTGGAAATAAGATACACAAGTGTAGGACCTGAAGATGGCGTTTTTTACTTTAACGCCGATCACCCCTTTGTTTTCGTAATCCGTGAAAAAACAAGTAATGCTATACTTTTTATCGGTAGGGTAAGTAACCCTGAATACCTATAAGAGCGCTTAATGCGCTTTTATAAATGTATCACTTCACCGTAAGCAGCCGCAGCAGCTTCCATAATAGCCTCCGACATTGTAGGATGCGGGTGAATAGCCTTAATCAGCTCGTGCCCGGTTGTTTCAAGTTTTCTGGCCACAACAAGTTCGGCAATCATCTCGGTAACGTTAAAGCCGATAAGATGGGCTCCCAATAATTCGCCATATTTGGAATCGAAAATCAGCTTAACAAACCCATCTTTAGCCCCGGCAGCACTTGCTTTTCCTGAGGCTGAAAATGGAAACTTGCCAACTTTGATTTCGTAACCAGCCTCTTTTGCTGCTTTTTCGGTCATGCCTACGGAAGCAACTTCAGGGTTGGTATAAGTACAACCCGGAATGTTCTTGTAGTCGACAGGTTCGGGATTCTTCCCTGCGATTTTTTCAACGCAAACAATGCCTTCGGCGGATGCTACATGGGCCAGAGCCGGACCATGAACGATATCGCCAATAGCATAAATGCCTTTAACATTGGTTTGGTAGAAATCGTTAACCTTTATTTTACCTTTTTCCATTTCGATGCCCAAAGCTTCGAGACCGATATTCTCGATATTTGGAGTTACGCCAACAGCAGAAAGCACAATCTCGGCTTCATGTTCTTCCTCCCCTTTGGGAGTGACGATTTTCACCTTGCAAAGTTTGCCGCTGGTATCAACAGATTTTACATTTGAGCTGGTGAGGACGGTCATTCCTGCCTTTTTGAAAGAGCGTTCCAGTTGCTTTGAAACTTCTTCATCTTCTACAGGCACCACATTGGGAAGGAACTCAACGAGAGTTACCTTTGTTCCCATACTATTGAAAAAACCCGCGAATTCGCTACCAATTGCACCGGATCCGACAACAATCATAGAAACCGGTTGTTTGGGCAATGTCATTGCCTCACGGTACCCGATGATCTTTTTCCCATCCTGTTTAAGGTTGGGCAATTCTTTTGAGCGCGCACCGGTAGCAAGGATTATATGGCTGGCTTCATGAATATCCTTCTTGCCATCGGCTGTAGCAACTTCCACTTTGCTAGCAGAGACAAGCTTTCCTGTTCCGCTGATGACCTCAACTTTATTTTTTTTAAGAAGGAACTGAACCCCTTTGCTCATGCCTTCGGCCACGCCCCTGCTGCGCGCAACAACAGCAGAAAAATCAGGCTTTACCGTGCCTTCAACTTTTATTCCGTAATCTTCCGAATGTTTAAAATAATCGTAAACCTGCGCGGACTTTAGCAGGGACTTGGTAGGGATACATCCCCAGTTCAGGCAAATACCGCCAAGCGATTCGCGTTCAACAACTCCTGTTTTCAAACCAAGCTGAGCAGCGCGTATGGCTGCAACATAACCGCCAGGGCCTGTACCAATGATTAAAACGTCGTACTTCATATTACTGGAATTTCGTTGTTTGGGAATAAAATTTTAAATAAGTTTTCAAAAATACAATAATAAGACAATTTATAGAGCATAATGTTTATAATTTACGGATATTAAGTATTCAGCATTACCTGACCAAGGAACAAGAAATATTAGTAGTTTTGACGATTGTAAAGGGAAAACAGACAATATGGAAATCAAATCCGAAGATGGCATTGCAAAGAGCCATGAGGCGCATGAAGTTCACATGAAAAATCTGATTGGAGAGAAGGATGCCCGTCTTTTTCACATCAAAAATCAGGATTGTGTGCTTTATAAGGTTAATGTCAGGACTTTGTTAATTCTCGAACCCTTCTGGAGCAAACCCAACACATGGCTGACCATAGCCGACTACAACGGGCTTGAGGCGAATTTTCTGGCGAACAAATCTCAAAAGGTATTGGCTTCAGACATTTCGGATGTGTTTCTTGCAGATGCTAAATCCGAAGGACTAATAGAGAATTATCAGAAAATCAATGTTGAGCATATCGATTACCCCGACAACAGCTTTGATTACGTTTCGTGCAGGGAGGCGTTTCACCATTTTCCCCGGGCATATCTGGGTCTGTATGAAATGATGAGGGTTTCCAAAAAAGCTGCAATAATTATTGAGCCTATCGACATTTTAACTAAAATGCCACTGTTGCTGCTGGTTAAAAACATTCTGGACAGGTTTAATCCATTGTTAATTAATAAACTATGGAAAAACCGTTTTTCATTTGAGAAGGTGGGTAATTATGTTTTCAAAATTTCAGAAAGAGAAATCGAGAAAATGGCAATGGGTATCGGGCTGCGTCTGATTGCTTTTAAGGGAATCAACATACTCACAAACTGTAAAGAGAACTCAATAGTTGTACCTCACGACCGCAAGCTTTTGCGGGAAATACAACAAAAATTCAGGTTTCAGGATTTTCTCTGCCGTACGAGAATCATTCCGTACAATAATATTTGTTGCGTAATATTCAAGGAATATCCCGATGCATTTACAGTAAGGAAAATGAGGGAACAAGGCTATAAAATCATAGAGTTACCTGCGAATCCTTATTTATAATAGCCAAAACTTTCGGGCATAAAAAAGGCCGCATCAAAATGAGCGGCCAGATTAAATTTTACCGGGTATCACTATGCTGGTGAAATTGCCTCTACCGGGCAAACATCAGCGCATGCACCGCAATCTGTGCATAGTTCCGGATCAATCTTATAGATACTGCCCTCGGAAATTGCCTCAACAGGACATTCATCAATGCAAGTACCGCAAGCAGTACAATCTTTGCTAATTACGTAAGCCATTTTTTTTGTCTTTTGTTTAACCAAACATTAGTTGCTGCAAAGTTAAATTCTTAAACCGATTTGCAAAAGGTATTTCTTTATTTGTATCGCTATTTTGAATGAATTTAAATAGACGTCAGAAATGAAATATATGGAAGATTAAGCCCAATAGCTTTTTTGTTTTGCTTTTTCTATTGAATAATAGTTTATTTTTGTTTCGTTAATATACGAAATGAAATTTTCATGACAGAAAAAAAATACTATACCGAAAAGCAGGAAAAGGTTTCAGGTTATGCTAAAGCCTTATCGCATCCTGTGCGGGTTTTTATTCTGGATTACCTTGTCAACAACCTCGACAAATGCTGCTATAGCGGCGACATGGCTGAAGAACTACCTATTGCCCGCTCAACACTTTCAGAGCATTTAAAAGAATTAAAAAAGGCTGGATTAATACAAGGCGAAATAAACCCTCCCTATATAAAATACTGCATCAATCATGAGAACTGGGAAGATGCCAGGCAAGTTTTTGCTTCATTCTTTAAAAAACAAGAGGATATTTCCAGTTCAATTTCTAAATGTAAAATCAAATAAATCGAAATATGGAAATAAAAATTTTAGGTACAGGATGCCCCAAGTGTAAGACACTTGAAAAAATTACCCGTGAAGTTGTGGAGCAAAACGGCTTCAGTGCTAACATTACTAAAGTTGAAGATATTGTTGACATTATGAAATACAATATCATGTCTACCCCTGCTTTGGTGGTAAATGAAAAAGTTGTAATTAAAGGGAGGCTGCCTTCGGCGGAGGAGATTAAACAAATCCTGACAAAGTATTAATAAATTGCCACAAATACGTAGCAAAAATTAGTTGCCGCAGATTATTCGCTGAGTACATTTTTTATTGGGTGTTCATTAAATCGCTTCATTAAGTTCATTGATTAAATGAAATAAAGTATTCAGAAGATAAATATCCATTGCAGAAAGAATCTTATGATATTATTGGAATATGCATGGAAATTCATCGGATTTCAGGGGAAAGATTTGTTGGAAATTGTCTATAAAGACGCTAATGAACATGATTTTTATCTGAGAAAAAATACCATTTGAGCGTGAGAAGAAAAATGAGGTTGAAAATTAAAAACAAGAAAACATGAGAAAAACAATGATGTTAAGTATTGCCCTTATTATGTTTATGGGCATTTGGTCGTGCAATGCACAAACCGAAAAAAAAGATCCCTCAACTAACGCTTCCGCAAAAGTAGAGGCCTACTATTTTCATTTCTCATCAAGATGCGTTACCTGCAATACTGTTGAATCAGAAGCAATTGCCAGTATCAAAAGCCTTTACGGGGACAAAGTCAGTTTTCAGTCTATAAACCTCGATGATGAGTCGAGCAAAGCTTTAGCAAAAAAACTGCAGGTTGCCGGTCAATCCCTGTTAATTGTAAAAGGCGATACTAAAATAAACATCACTAACGAAGGTTTTATGTACGCCCGCAATAACCCGGAAAAATTTAAGCTTATTATTAAGGAAAAAGTTGATGGGTTGCTAGGAATGTAAAAAATGAACGAATTCTTAACAAGCTTATTGGAGGGTAACAGCATGCCATGGCTTTCGGCATTGGTGCTTGGCTTAATGACTGCTATAAGCCCATGTCCTTTGGCAACGAACATCACAGCTATTGGTTTTATAAGCAAGGATATTGAAAACCGCAACCGTGTTTTCCTGAATGGCTTACTTTACACTCTCGGCAGGGCAATATCATACACAGGCATAGCCCTCATTATCTATCTTGGAGCCGATCAATTCCAGTTCTCAGGATTCTTCCAGCGATATGGTGAAAAAATTTTGGGGCCGCTACTCATCATCATTGGCATTTTTATGCTTGGTATTATTAAAATCAATTTCCCTGGAATGGGTAAATTAAGCTCTCGGATGGAGAATAAAAGTTCTTGGAACTTTATCGACACCATTTTGCTGGGTATCGTATTTGCCATGGCTTTTTGCCCTTACAGCGGTGTTTTATACTTTGGAATGCTTGTTCCCATGACTGTTGCCAGTGCTTCCGGATTGTATCTTCCTGTAATTTTTGCTTTGGCTACAGGTATTCCTGTTATCATTTTTGCCTGGGTTTTAGCTTATGCTGTTTCTGGTATCGGGCAAGTCTACCAAAAGGTAAAACTCTTCGAAATATGGTTTCGCCGTGTAGTTTCTATATTGTTCATTGTGGTAGGTATTTACTATATTATCAGGGTGTTTTTCTAAAAAAATTTAATTAAACGTTTCGGGATTTTACGAAACACTACATAATCTTATAGCAATAATGGAAACAAGAAAAGAGTTTAAAATTCTATTTTGGATTGCAGCTATTTTTGGCGTAGCCTTTTTCCTGCCTGTTGAAAGCGCAAGGTTTAATACAGCCATTGCAGCCACGTTCGATCTGGCAAATTGGTATGCACGCGAGCATGTTATTTTATGTTTATTACCTGCCTTTTTTATTGCAGGTGTAATTTCTGTATTTGTAAGCCAGGGTTCAGTACTCAGATACTTTGGTGCAAATGCGAAAAAATGGCTGGCGTATACTGTTGCAGCTGTTTCCGGTACTATTCTTGCCGTGTGCAGTTGTACCATTCTACCTCTATTCTCAAGTATTCACAAACGTGGTGCTGGTTTAGGCCCTGCTATAGCCTTTTTATATTCTGGACCCGCAATAAACATTCTTGCAATCATTCTTACAGCCCGTATTTTGGGTTTTGAAATGGGACTTGCAAGAACAATTGGTGCAGTCTCTTTCAGTGTTATCATCGGAGTTGTCATGTCGCTGATTTATCGGAAAGAAGAAAAAATAAAGCGTGAAGAACAAATGAATATTGAGTTGCCTCCTGAAAAACGACCGATGTGGCAAACTTCATTTCACTTTTTTACATTGGTATTAATCCTTGTTTTTGCTAATTGGAGCAGCCCTGCAAGTAGTGATACATCAAGTACCTGGTACTATCTGTGGGCATATAAATGGTATGTCACAGGATTTTTCTCTCTTTTGCTTGGTTATTCATTAATCTTTATCCTGAAAATAAAATGGCAATGGGTTCTTCTTTCAACCCTGGCAATTGTTGCATCAGCATTACTATCATCAAATTTTATTGATAACGCCAAGCTTGCCCCACTTGTGCCTATGATAGTCGGCATCGCTGCTTTAAGCATTATAACCCTTTTGGATAAAAATGACGAGGACAATAAAGAGTGGACTTATTCTACCTGGGGATTTGCCAAACAGATTTTACCCTTGCTCGCAATAGGAGTAGTTACAGCAGGTTTCCTTTTAGGCTCCACCCACGAGGGGCAAACCATTGCAGGTGTAATACCCAACGAATGGATTCAATGGTTGGTTGGTGGTAATTCTGTAGCTTCAAATTTCTTTGCATCCATTGTTGGGGCATTTATGTATTTTGCCACTCTTACTGAAGTCCCCATTCTACAGGGATTGATTGCTTCTGGTATGGGTAAAGGACCTGCACTGGCTTTATTGTTAGCTGGCCCATCCTTATCATTGCCCAACATGCTGGTAATACGGGGTGTGCTTGGTAATCAAAAAACCATAGTTTATATTACTCTGGTTATTGTTATGGCCGCAATTTCCGGGTTGATTTACGGTGCCATCTAAAAAACAAAAATATATTTGAAATTATAGTTCTTGATTTTCAAAACTGGAAAATAAAACCGCACACATTGTAAGTTGCATCGGAGCTTCAAATACCTCAAATAGTTAACCTTAAAAACACCAATCTATTATGAAATCAAAATCATTAGGTTTTATTGGTGGTGGGCGCATCACCAAAATTATTCTTCAGGCATTTGCCAACAAGAAAGTTGAACTTAATTCGGTGGCGGTGTTTGACACCAATACCGATGTGCTGGTTGCTTTAAAAGCACAATTCCCTTGTATCGCAACCGGAAGTTTGGAGGAAACAGCTAGTCAGCCGATCGTTTTTATTGCATTGCATCCACCAATGATCATGGAAACGCTGGATAAAATTGCCATTAGTACAGCCAAGGATGCCGTGGTGATTTCGCTGGCTCCCAAAATTACCATTGCCAAAATCGCATCAAAGCTGAACACTCCTAACATTGCCCGGATGATTCCTAATGCAACTTCCTACATCAACGAAGGGTTTAACCCGATGAGTTTTGCGCAAAGCTTCAGTGCAAAGAGTGAAGCAATTGAATTACTTGAAGCTTTAGGAACCAATTTCGAAGTAGCTGAACCAAAACTTGAAGCTTATGCAATGCTATCAGCAATGCTCCCTACTTATTTCTGGTTCCAATGGAATGAATTGACCAGACTTGGTGACCCAATGGGCCTTACCAAAGAAGAAAGCTATGTTGCCGTACAGAAAACATTACAAGCTGCGATGAACCTATATTTCGACTCCGGACTAACGCCAGAACAGGTAATCGATTTAATTCCTGTAAAACCAATCGGTGAGCATCAGACCCAAATAGCTGAAATTTACCAGACTAAATTGCTGGGATTATTTGAAAAGATTAAACCATAAAATAGGAAAACACGTCCGGAAATAAGGCTATGTGCGAATTGTTATCTCAAGTAAGACCTTTGAAAAACAAACCTTACGATTGATTTAAATTTCCTAAAAACGACACCGCCATATACGCCAGCAGTCCCATGCTCAGCTTAATAGCATCCTCATTAACCACAAAAGTGGAAGTATGCAATGCAGAACCCGGTATGCCCGGGTCGCTGGTTCCGAGGCGGAACATGGTGGCAGGATATTTCTGAGCGAAATAGGCGAAGTCTTCCGCTGTCATTCGGGTTTCAAGTTCGTGAACCTTGCCGCTCCCCAGGAATTCTTCCGCAAAAGACCTTGCTTTCCGGGTTACATCGGGATTATTCGTCAGCACAGGGTACCCATTGCGAATTTCAACCTCGGCAGTCCCTCCCATTCCAGAAGCAAGATCGGTGGCAATTTTCCGGATAAGCTCATGAGCCCGGCTTCTCCACTCCTCATTCATGGTTCGGAACGTACCTTCGATTCTTACGGAATCAGGAATAACGTTCACGGCGCCTGCTGCTGTAACTTTACCAAAAGACAAGACCGTAGGAACTCCCGGTTTTGCATGCCGGCTGACGATTTGCTGAAGGGAAGTTATGAGGTGGGCGGTGATCAGAACCGGATCAATGAGCTTGTCGGGCAAAGCAGCGTGTCCGCCTTTTCCTTTTATAGTGATAAAAACCTCATCACTCGAAGCCATATACTGACCCGACTTAAAACCCACATTTCCAACTTCCATATCAGGAAAAACGTGCTGTGCAATAATTAGTTCGGGTTCATCCGGCGCAAGGGCATTCTCTTTAAGCATCATGTTTGCACCCCCCGGCAATTTCTCTTCACCGGGCTGAAAAATAAATTTTAGGGTGCCTGCCCACTCCTCCCTTAAGTCTCGGAGGATTCTTACAGCACCTAAAAGTGAGGAGGTATGGACATCGTGTCCACAGGCATGCATCTTGCCTGGATTTACCGACTTGAAAGGAAGGTCATTAATCTCATTTACAGGGAGAGCATCTATATCGGCCCGGAAAGCAATCGTGCGGCCGGGCTGTTTTCCCTTAAGAACCGCAACAATGCCGGTTCCCGCTATACCATTAATATAGGCCACTCCCCACTCGTCAAGGACTCTGCAGATATAGGCTGATGTTTCGAATTCCTCAAAAGATAGCTCCGGGTTGGAATGAATGTGCCTTCGGATTGAAACTACTTCGGGAAAGATTTCTGCTGCCCGCTGCCTGATCTTATCTTGTATTTCCATAACTATTTTCCTAATAAAAGTTTAAGGCCCATCAGAATTGTTAAGACCCCGAACGACTGTCGTAATAACTTCCCCTCGAAATTAACTGCAAGTTTCGACCCGAAGTACGAACCCAACAAAAAGGCAATCATTAAAATTACTGCGAACTTCATGTTCACATATCCCGATTTGTAATAGTTTACCACTCCCAATATCCCAATGGGCGCAAGCATCATGGCCAAACTGGTTCCCTGCGCTTCATGCTGGGTGAGCCCGGCCAAAAACACCAAAGCCGGAACAATTATGATTCCCCCGCCGATTCCGAATGTGCCGCTTACAAATCCGCCTACAAGGCCGATAAGGACAATAATCAGTATTTGTGTAAGCGACATGTTCGAAAAAAATTAAAAATCAAGGTTTAATGACAAATAAAAAACTCTGGGGAGAACCGTTCTGTTCTCTATCCCCCAGGCCCAATCGGCCCGAATAAAATAGCCAAGCAGCTGACTCCTGATTCCAAATCCATATCCGGCAACAATTGGCTCCCGATTGGAATCAATAATTACAGTTATTGGGCCGTTTTCGTAGGTCTCTTTATCGTAGGCATTTTTTCCCGACCAGGGATGGAGTCCCGTCCAGGCGGTGCCGATATCGAAAAAACCAACGGTCTGGAAATTGTTCCAGAAATTAGAACTTATGGGATGATTTGCAAAATACCGGAATACCGGCCAACGCAGTTCGGTGTTGATAAGAGCAAAATTGTTCCCATTCCTTATATTCTGCGTAAACCCCCTCATGTTGGTCGCAAGGGTCTGATAAGCGTAATTCTTGGTGTAATCGATTGGTACGGACTGATCGAAAGTGGCCACCTTCCCGAAAAGGTTGAGCCAATTGTCAACACTTCCCATGTAATATACCAAGGGACTCCCGCCGAACGAAGTACTTGTGGCAAATCGGTTTGCCCAGATTAGGGTTCGATGGACCTTTGTATAGTGACGGAAATCGGCCCCGAGAACATAAAGCCCGGATTTTGAGCCATTTATCCGCTTGTAAGCCTCGGCAAACAGTTTGAATCTGGCACCGGTATAGAGATTTTTCCCAAGGGTTCTTGTGTTATCAAAGATGAACTCTCCCTTTACACCAAGCCAGGGACGGAAGTCGTCCTTTTCGTTGAGGTTTTGCAAATCGGTTGAAAGATAAACAATACGGTCGTTGCGCACTGAAGCCGTGCCTTTGAAAGCCGCTACCTGACTTAAGGGATACTTTATCGAGTAAAACATCTCATGGGTAAAAATCTTGAGATAGGAATAGTCGGTTGCTGTTTTGAAGACTTGTCGGTGAAGGATTAGCTGGTGATCGTATCTTCTCTTTAGATTTTCGATGGATATAAGATATTCATTACTGTCAAAGTCGGTTGCAAACCTCACCCCCCCGATAAGCCGGTAATCCTCGAAAAGATCGGTGGCCCCGACTTTAAACAACATATTGAAACCGGGGTTGTAGTAAACCGCCCCTCCGGTAAAGGTTTGGTACGATTCGTTAAGGAAGCTGAAATCCACTTTGTTTACCAGGTAATCCGGGTAAAACGATGTTTCATAATCAATATACATCTTGCGGGTTTCCGTAGCAGTATCCATCGCCACGCTAAAGCCATTCTGCCGGAAACGCTCGTTGTACAAATTGAGCTTCTCTTTTTCAAAAACATAGTTGTTGATATCGATAGTTGTAAAATCAAGGCGGAAGGTATCCTCCCCCGAAATAAAGCTGTTGTCGATAACATCCCTGATGAAAATTGTGGTTTTCTTAATGTTTTTGAGGCTATCCCGTTCCTGTATCTGCTTAAGATATTTGTCGCGGAAAGGAGTATTCAGGATTTCCTGTTTTTTGGAATCCTGGGGATCAAGAGACCCTGAATACAAATTATACCGACTGTCGTGAAAAATCAATTCAATATATTTTCCGAGGGAGGGAATATAATCGTATTCCTCAATATTTCTGCGATAATTGGTTAAGGGGACCGAGCGGCTGAAATACCGATAATGCGTAGTTGTGTCAATAAAACTAATGGTACTGTCGTAGGTGGCTGCATAGCGGTTTACGATCCCTGACTCGTCGGACAAATAGGAAAACTTGTTGTTTTCCAATGCAAATGGCGATTTGTAGTTGAAATAGTTCTGTTCGGTGATTCGTTTGAGTTCACCGCCGTTACCACTTTGTTTATAGGCAAATATGGAATAAAACTCGGAAATGTTGTTGTCAGTGTCAGCCGGGTTTTCGGGTTCAAGGGAATCGTAGTTGCGATTGGAGCTGAAAACTATGCCGGTGGACTTTTCGATAAAGCGCGGATTGAAATCATCCGCCAGGTCGTTGGTAATCTGCTCGTTGGTTGCTGAAACAATATTGTGAATATAGATATCAGTCTGGCCATTTACCACGCCGGATATTACAAACCGCAGTCCGTCATCGGAATAGGAAAGATCCAGAACTTTTTCGTACAAAAGCAAGATCCTGCTGGATATCTCCTGATCTTCAAGATTGTAGTAGTTCAAACTAAGTAAGCCTTTTTCTTCTGTGACAAACGCCAGGATTTTTCCCGAGGGATGCCAGGCCAGAATGGGATAGGAATAATCGGTTATCTGATCGATCTTGTGTTCTTTTTTTAGAATCCTGCGTACTTTTTCGGCTTCTGTATCATAAAGAAAAATTCTGAACTGCCCTAACTCATTGGTTACGAAGGCAATGTTCCTGCCATCCGGGCTAATTTTTGCCTGCTGATATACCCGGGCTTTTTTGGTTTTCCTCAAAAGTTTCCCTTCCGCAGGAAGATCCGCAAGGTTCTCGGCTTGCTCGTACATATCCAAATAATAGCCCAGCCATTCGTATGACAGATCCTTTATGGGAAGCCCCAGCACGTAAAGAAAGCCGGAGTTTGCGCTTTTGTTGACGCGGGTAAGGTATAAAATATTCGGTATCACCGACTGCCCATAGGTGTCAGCGATGTACTTCCAGAATGAATGCCCTGCAATTACAGCATCAGCCCCTGAAAGGCGGTTAAACTTCTCGTACTTTCCGGTAAGAATGCCATCCTTGACCCGGTTTTCGAGGTTGAAATTCCATGGTTCGGTTACATAAGATACAAGGCCTTTAAGATACCATTCGGGTATTTGAATAAGGGTTGAATTCGTGAAATTATCCTTAAAATCATTTCCGTACAGCATCTCCTGAATGAGGGCCTCTGAAATTGTCTGCGTTATTTCTCGTTGAAGTTTCAGGTGATCTCCCTCGAAATAAATAAATATTTTATTCTGAATAATCCGGGTTACTCCGCCAATATTCGAATTATCCTCCTCCACCAAAGCTTGCCCGATATTGCTTTGCCTGAAATCGGACATTTTGTTGTAGGTGATGAATATCAAACGCTTTTCGAAATTATAATCAAAGAAACGCTCAATTCGCTCGAGTTCCTTTTCCACATAGCCCGCCACAAACAAGGAAAGATCAGTACCGTCTTCGTAGGAATACACGTCAAACCTCTCAAAACGATAAAACTTCCAATAAAACGTGTTGAACTGAACCCGGTTCTTGCCAAATTTCATCTGATGGCCATTATAGAACTGAGTGCTCGCCACCAGAGGAATCATGAGCATTAGCAGGGCAAGGAAATATGTTTGGAATTTGTTCGCTTTCAAAACGGCCTTTTTTAAATCGAAGGTATAAAGTTAATTATTCCTGAGATTTTATAAGCAAATTCAGGACATGCTTACTTAAACAATTTTTACGCAATTGTGTTTCAATACTGTCACAGACATGTGAGATACTACTTAATGACACTCATTTTTAATGCTTTACGATGGTTTAAAAACGATTTATTGTTTGCGGAATCAAAAATAATAAAAGAATTCCCAAGCATTCGCCCGAAAACCAAAGGATGAACTTCACAAGCCTCAACTGAGAAGTCCCGGCACTCAGGGAAAATTCAGGAAGCGTGCGGAAAGCGATAAAGGGTGAGCAATAGCAAATGAACATAGCCAATTGAAAGGACTGAAACATTTCCCTTTTTAAAATGGTATAAGGGCATAAAATTTGTAATTTTGCACGAATAAATTTTTTGCATGGATTTTGATGCTCATATCTTGTAATTTCAATAAATAAAACAATGAAAAAGATTTTCTTCCTGTTGAGCCTTACTCTGGCATTGGTTTCACTGAGCCTTAACGCTCAGTCGAAAACGGCTTCCATATCATTTAACGAAACCAGTTTTAATTTTGGTGAGATGCAGGAGTCGGGGGGACTCCAGACCCACAAATTCGAGTTTACAAATACCGGCGGAGAAGCGCTAATCATTCAGAATGTAAGCACATCCTGTGGTTGCACCACTCCGGAATGGACAAAGGAACCTGTAAAACCGGGACAGAAAGGCTTTGTAAGTGCCGCATACAATCCTGTAGGAAGACCCGGATCTTTTGAGAAGTATATTACAGTTCAATCGAATGCAGAGCCTTCAATTGTAAAGCTAACCATCAATGGCAATGTTGCTCCGAAGCCTCTTTCCATTGAAGACCAGTACAAATTTCCTTTCGGACCTATCCGAATGGATATGAATCACCTGAGTTTTGGCACGGTTTATAAGGGCCAGCTGCAGGTAAAACAAGTTAAGGTCATCAACACTACTGCACAACCACAATCGGTAAAGTTTGAAAACATCCCTGCCCATTTGGCAGTAAAAGTTAGTCCTGCAACCCTTGCTCCCAATCAAAAAGGAATTGTGGAGGTTAGCTACAATTCAACGAAGAAGGACGATTGGGGATTTATTATCGACCGCATGGACATTTATGTAAACGGGAAAACCGAGAATACATATAAATTGGTTGTCAGTGCGAATCTGGAAGAGGACTTCACAAAAATTTCAGCCGATGAGAAAGCAAAAGCTCCCAATATCAGCTTTGCCCAGAACACTTTTGATTTCGGAAAAATAAAAAGGGGCGAGTCAGTATCTTTCGAATACAGTTTTACAAACACCGGTAAATCGAACCTCTTAATCCGCAAAGTTACGGCAGCTTGCGGTTGCACAGCTGTAATAACTTCAGCAGATATGATCCCGGCAGGAAAAACCGGAACCATTAAAACAACTTTTAACTCTGCAGGTAAATCGGGACAGCAAAATAAAACGATAACTGTTCTTACAAATTCACCCGAGAATCCAAAAGTTATTCTATGGGTCAGAGGCGAAGTTATCGAATAGCCGGAAACATTTTCTATGAACAAAGACAAGAATCCCCACTCGGCCCTTAGCGTTTCCAAAGGCATAGAACAGCCCGAATCCGTTAACAAGGGGGCCGCGGAGAGGATTCGGTCGGCGCGAAAAAGCCCTTCCACCGCAGCGTATGTAGAAGGAATACTAGCTGGAAACAGAACCGTACTGAGTCAGGCTATTACCCTCATAGAAAGTTCCCTGGATGCGCATCAGGGTATTGCACAGGAGATTATCGAGAAATGCCTTCCTTTTTCAGGAAATTCAATGAGAATAGGGATAACCGGTGTACCTGGTGTTGGAAAGAGTACCTTTATCGAGTCTTTTGGCCGTCATCTCACCTCCCTCGGAAAAAAACTTGCTGTGCTTGCTATCGATCCCAGCAGTGAACGTTCCGGTGGAAGCATTATGGGCGACAAAACCCGGATGGAACTGCTTTCAACCGACCCAAGCGCTTTTATCCGCCCCTCCCCCTCAGGCGGCTCATTAGGCGGTGTGGCCCGAAAAACCAGAGAATCGATAATTTTATGCGAAGCTGCAGGTTTCGATACGGTATTTATTGAAACGGTGGGCGTAGGCCAATCCGAAACGGCTGTCCATTCGATGGTCGATTTTTTCCTTCTTCTTATGTTGGCTGGCGCCGGAGATGAGTTGCAAGGCATAAAAAGAGGCATTATGGAAATGGCGGATATGATTGCCATCAACAAAGCCGACGGGAACAACATTGAAAAAGCAAACATAGCCCGGGCCGAATACCAGAATGCTCTTCACCTCTTTCCTCCCTCACCCTCCGGTTGGATTCCTAAAGTTCTCACATGCAGCGCCCAGAAAAATCAGGGAATTGAGGATATTTGGAAAAACATCCTCGATTTCAAAAGCATGACGGGAGTAAACGGCTATTTCAACCAACGCCGAAACGAACAGTCGAAATATTGGATGTACGAAACGATAAACGACCAGCTTAAAAGGCAGTTTTACGGTGATACGGAAATACAGCGGGCAGCAGCCAATTTTGAGAAAAAAGTCCTGGCGAACCGAGTAAGCTCCTTTGTTGCAGCCGGAGAGCTGATCAGTCTTTTTAACCAGCGAATGAAATAAAACCTTTACCAAGCTTGCTTATACCAAAAACCCTTCACGACAAACTCAACATTCATGAAAAAGACCCTCCTAATCCTCAGCCTGTTTCTCGCTTTGAATTTTTTCACACCCCCGGCAGAGGGGCAAACCAATAACATCAACCCGGGTTTTGTGCTTACCTTAAGCGCTGAGAATGCCGGAAGCGATTGGGTTTACCTATCGAAAAGAAAAAACGCCGAAATGGTGAATATCGATTCTTCAGAGGTCAAGGTTTTTCCAATTGTTTTCAAGGGAAAACTGGACATACCGGAACTGCTTTATCTGAGAATAACAGGTTCCAACTCCTTGATCCCTGTTTTCATTGAAAATGCCGAAATTAAAATCTTTGCCGATTTTGATGATCCCACTTTAACAAAAGTCGAAGGTTCTCAGGTTCACAAAAAACTTGAAGCCTACAACTCAGGATTATCATCCATGGGCGCAGAGAAAGATTCTCTCCTTAAGGAATACAGGGCTGCCAATAAAGCTGAGGACAGCAAAAAAGCTGACGAAATTGTTCTTAAATACGAAGAGATCGAGAAAGCAGAGCTGGATTATAACCGCAATTTTGTTCTTCAAAACAAGGCATCTTTTGTGACGCCGTATGTTATTCGCCGTTCCATGTTCAATTCGGTCGGACTTGAGGAACTCAAAAGTATCATTGCAACATTGGACAAGGACCTCGGACAATCGGAATATGTAATTGATATGAATGAGAAGATTGCAATCCTTGAAAAAGTTAAAGTGGGCCGGAAATTCACCGATATTGTCCTTCCCGGAGAGGATGGCCAGGAGATGAAACTCTCATCATTTGTGGGCCAAAACATCGTATTGATCGACTTCTGGGCTTCGTGGTGCGGACCCTGCAGAAGGGAAAACCCGAATGTCGTAAAACTCTATCAGGATTATCACGCCAAAGGCTTTGACATTGTTGGCGTTTCTTTGGATACAGATGAAACCGGCTGGAAAAAAGCCATACAGACTGACAACCTGACCTGGCACCACATGTCGGATTTAAAGGGATGGAAAAGCAAGGCTGCCAGTTTATATGGGGTTAATGGTATTCCCCACACCGTTTTGCTCGACCGTGATGGGATCATAATTGCGAAAGATTTACGCGGTGATGAGCTCAGAGCTCTTGTTGCGAAATTGCTGGATTAGAAGTAAAAAAGAGTTCCCGCATTGTGTGGAAAACCAAACAATGCGGGAATTCCATCAGATTCGAACACCCATTACCAGGATGTCATCGATCTGATGAGTTCCGTTCATCCAATCGTCAAGTGTTTTCTCAAGTATTGCCTTTTGATCCTTCATGGGCTTGCGGTTGATATCGCGAAGGGTCTTCCTCAGGTTTTTTATCATCAGCTTTTTGCCGTTAGGACCGCCGAACTGGTCGGGATAGCCATCCGAGAAAGCATAAATCATATCATTTTTTCTGATATCAATCTTATAGTTGGTAAAGGAAGTATCGGCGAGACGGTGAATCCCTATAGGCATTTTATCTGCCTTCAATTCGATAAATTCCTCTTCACGGTAGATAAAAAGGGAATTGTTTGCTCCTGAATACTCGAGGCTCATTTCATGCTTGTCAACAATATAAAGAGCCACATCCATACCATCCTGGTTTTCCCCTTCACGACCTGTCTGATGCAGTGAGCTGATTACCTGCTTCCTGAGTTCGTTAAGCAATTGGTTTGCGGAAATCTCAGCGTGTTTGCTGACAATCTCGTTTAAAAATGCAACGCCCAGCATACTCATAAAGGCTCCGGGAACTCCATGCCCTGTACAGTCGGCAGCCATAATATAAATTTTCGACCCTTTTTCTGTTATCCAGTAATAGTCGCCACTAACGATATCCCGGGGACGGTAAATTATAAAATGATCAGGCAATAGGCTTTCGATAAACTCTACCGGGGGAAGTATTGCGTTCTGAATGCGACTTGCATATTGGATGCTATCGGTGATCTCCTTTTTCTGCTCGGTAATAAGCATGTTCTTTTTGGCCAGCTCAAAGTTTGCCTTTTTCTTTTGGTTATTCTGTCGTATCAGCATGATCACAAAAGCTACAACAGCAAGAATGACAAACACGAAAGTGAGAATGACAAATTTCTGTTGTTTTAACCTTGCTTCAGTAATCACCTGATCTTTTCTCAGCAATTGGTTCTCTTTCTCCTTAGCGTCCGTTTCGTATTTCACCTGCATCTCGCTGATCAGTTTCTGACCTTCCTCCGTCATGATCGAGTCTTTTGTCTCCCTGAATTTCTTGTAATTGTCAAGGGCTTGTTTATAATCCCCCTTAAGTTCATATACTTTGGATAACTCTTCTGCAATTGTCTGCACATACATTTTCATGTTGATTTTCTCCGCTGTTGCAAGCGCCCGGTTGTATTGATCAATTGCTGCATCATACCTTCCTTCGTATCGGTAGAGCTGACCCAGAGAAATGTATATCGCTGTTTGCTGGTCTTCATCCTGGATCTGCTCGGAAATTGAAAGCCATTCTTCAAAATACTTTCGGGCCTTGCTGCTCTGACCAATAAAGGAATAGGTAATTCCAAGGTTCGCAAGGGAGGCGCCAATACCTCGCTTATCATTTAATTGCCTCCTTATTTCAAGGGAAAGGGTGTGATAACGGATCGCCTCATTAATAACGGGAAAATCCGGCTTTGCTTTTTTAATATAAACACTATCCCGAAAGTCATTTCCATAAACCTTTTCCAAGGTGTCGGTTATCATATTGTTGTAGGCAATTCCAATATTGGCCATTGTATTGGCCATTTCCTTCTGGTCTCCAAGTTCTTCAACAATATCAAGGGTCTCCATATAAACTTTCAGGGCGCTGGGAAAAGCCCTCCAATGGCTGTAAACGACTCCCATGCCGTTTAAGGTGGATGCGATCCCCTGCTTAAAATCGAGCTCTTTGAATATTTCATAGGCCTCTTTATAGAAACCAATGGCCTTATCCATGTTTCCCAGCTGATTGTTGGCATTCCCCATATTCAGTAGTGCAATGCCTTGTCCTCTTGAATCGTTTTCCTCCCTGCGGATTTGCAAAACCTGAATGTAATATTCTTCCGCGAGTTTAAAATCTTGCTTGGCAAATGATAAATTTCCAAGTCTGTTAAGCGAACTGGCTATCGATTTAAGATCTCCCAGCTCTTGCCGCAACTCCAGAGATTTCCTGTGATACTCGAGAGCTTTCTCAAAATCGTTGAGATTGTAATAACTATTGCCAAGATTGTAATATGCTCCGGATTCAACTTCGGGATTCTGACTCGATTTCGATATTTGAATAGCTCTTTCACTATACGAAATAGAAGCCTCTATCTCATTCTGGTAATTTTCAATTGCAGCCAGAAAATTCAGTGTCAGGCCAATCTCCATGTTATTCCCTGATTTTTCAAAATACGTCAATGCATTCTGAAATGCTTCTCCCGCTTTAGGGTCATCAGATAGAAAGTTATAATACAGTGTGCCCAGATTTTTGTAGGCTAAGCCCACCAGATCGTTATTTCTTGTGTTTTTGGCATAAATAATAGCCTGGTTGCTGTTATCGACTGCATTCAATGCATCCGTACGGTATAACGCTTCGGCAATCCCCATATACAGATTGATCTTCTTCTCACCCTCAGACGCATCGAGAAGACTCCTCAGACTGTCGGCAACAGGGTTCTGCGAGTAAACACAGTTTAACCCGGTTAGCAACACCAAAGTAAAAAATAGAAATCTTTTTATCATATTGGTCATTTCAACATCTACAAAAATATACTATTTATCAAACAATTAATATTTGTTGGCATGTAAAAAATATCCCTAAATAAATACATTGAATATTTCTCCATATGTTTTATTTAATTCATCTTTGACAGATTGGCACTTTCGCTGAATTTTCTGTCCGTTTAACCCATCCTAAAGGGAGCAGGCAGAAGATTCATCCTGTTCCCTTTAGGGGTTTAAAGTAAAAATACAGGTTTATTCTTCTTATCTGTCAATGTAGAAGTAATATCATTCTGACGTTTTCGACATTTTCATTCCGAAATTCGAAAACATCCTCCAGCCTGACTCCCAAAAAAATCTTTGTGCGATATCTGATTCATATAGAATACGTTGATCACACAAACCAGACTCAGAATCCCGATGGCATTTTTTTAAATACTCAGGATTTACTAATCTTGTACTCGCAATATTCGAAATTTAGGACTAAAAATATTTGTAAGTCTAACAAAAACAATAGTTTATGGCAATTAATAAAAAAATTCTTGAACTGAAGAAAAGGCGTGAGCAGGTTCTTTTGGGTGGAGGGGAGCAAGCAATCCAAAAACAAAATGCAATGGGCAAGCTTACTGCCCGTGAAAGGATTATGGCTTTGCTCGACAAAGAGTCCTTCAACGAGTATGATCTTTTTGTGGAGCATGATGCCCGCGACTTCGACATGGAAAAGAAGACCCTTCACGGGGATGGAGTAATTATCGGAACCGGCACCATTCATGGCAAGCCGGTTTGTATTTTCGCCCAGGACTTCACTGTCGCCGGTGGATCGCTCGGTTCGATGCATGCACGCAAGATCACCAAGATCATGGATCACTCCCTGAAAATGAGAATGCCCCTTATCGGTATAAACGATTCGGGAGGTGCCCGTATTCAGGAGGGAGTAAATTCTTTGGCCGGATATGGTGAAATCTTCTTCAGGAATACTCTGGCTTCCGGAGTTATCCCGCAGATATCCGTTATCCTCGGCCCATGCGCCGGTGGAGCGGTTTATTCTCCTGCGCTCACTGACTTTGTTTTTGTGGTTGACAAAATTTCCAAAATGTTTATTACCGGCCCTGAGGTAATCAAGACTGTGCTGGGTGAGGAAATATCGATGGAAGAGCTTGGGGGTGCCCGCGTTCACGCGGAAATTACCGGAAATGCGCATTTCTTCGCATTAAGCGAGGACGAATGTTTCCAGCAGATTAAAAAGCTGTTGACCTTTCTCCCCTGGAGCAATACTGAAAAGTCGATTGATGTACCAGCCAGAGCCCCTAAGAAAAGCTTTAAGATTACAAGTATTGTTCCCGAGGATGCACGTCAACCTTATGATGTCAGAGATGTTGTGAGAAGTATTGTTGATGATTCCGATTTTCTGGAAGTCCAGGAATTGTGGGCAGCAAACATGGTAATCGGGTTTGGCAAAATAAACGGCGGCACCGTAGGCTTCGTTTGCAACCAGCCGCTTGTGCTGGCCGGCGTACTTGACGTGGACTCATCGGATAAGGCAGCTCGTTTCATTCGCTTCTGCGATGCGTTCAATATTCCTATCGTTACGCTTGTTGACTTGCCAGGCTATCTGCCAGGTGTGGATCAGGAGCACGCCGGGGTTATCAGACACGGTGCAAAAATCCTATATTCCTATAGCGAAGCTACAGTTCCGAAGATCACGGTTATTATCCGTAAAGCTTATGGCGGTGGTTACATTGCTATGAACTCGCGCCACCTCAGAGCTGACTTTGTTTTTGCCTGGCCCTCGGCAGAGATTGCGGTTATGGGTCCCGAAGGTGCAGCAAATATCATCTTCAAAAAAGAAATCACAACCGCTGCAGATCCTGAGAAAATGCGAAAACAAAAAGTGGAAGAATACAAAGAGAAATTCGCCAATCCATACGTTGCAGCAGCAAAAGGCTATATCGACTCGGTTATAGAACCCGCCGAAACGCGTACCATGCTCATTCATGCTATTGATGTGTCGCTGAGGAAAGATATCTCAATGCCAAGAAAAAAACACGGTATACCCCCATTTTAATCTCTTACCTACATGGTTACAACAAAAAAAACAAAGTCGGAAACAGCCTCGAAAGCGGATGTTAAAAGCCCCTGCGAATTAGGCAGTATCGACTGCAAAGTATTGCAGATCGGTGAAACTGAATACAGGACTACTCTGACAAAGAAATTCGAAAACCGAAAGTTTTATAAGCCTGCTGATCCCAAAATGATCCTTTCTTATATACCCGGTACGATTTTGAAGATTCTTGTCAAGGAAGGCAAAAAAATGGAGGAAGGTGAAGCAATCCTGATCCTGGAAGCAATGAAAATGAGGAATATTGTTACCATCCCGGTAGCAGGAAAACTCAAGAAAATTTATGTTAAAGAGGGAGAAACCATTCCCAAGAATTTTCTGATTGCCGAGGTGGAATAAGGAACTTAGACTATTCCAACAGCTTGAGCGAAGCCTTTCACTGAGAATTCAGGGCAAGGTATACTTCGCTTCCTTGCCATCAGAAGTCTACCAATACAAAGGATCACTGAGAATTAGTGCAAACTGTTTCTCTGTGGTCCTTTTCTGTTTTAAATCCCTTTGCAAAAAAAGTCTTCAGAAATCCTCAGAGAAGCCCCTCCCAGACAAGTCCCTTCTTCAGTTCCGGTGAAATAGCATATTCCGCATCAAACAAACCATACAAAGCTGAACCGCTTCCGCTCATGGATGCATACAGCGCTCCGTTCCCGTAGAGCGCTTCTTTCAAGGTCCTCAGTTCAGGATACTTTTCAAAGACAGTCTTCTCGAAGTCATTTATCAACTCCCCCCTCCAAGACGATAAACCCTGTTCCAAAATCGAAGTGAGACTTTCTTTATCCGGATCAGGAAGAATCCCACTGTATGCCTCTGCCGTTGAAACAGGGAATCCCGGAAAAAAAAGAAGCAGCTTACAGCCGTGCAAATAATTAGCTGCAGGAACAAGGATTTCACCTTTTCCGGAAGCAATGGCAGGAACATTTTCAACAAAAAAGCTGCAATCACTTCCCAGCGATGCTGCATGGATTTTCAGCTCTTCCGATGAAAGTCCAAGATCAAAAAACTGATTCAAGCCCTTCAGCATAAAGGCGGCATCCGAAGAGCCCCCTCCCAAGCCTGCTCCGGCAGGAATTATTTTATGAAGATGAATTCGAAGCGGGGGCAGTTTAAACAAATCCCTCAAGAGAGCATATGCCCTATAAACCAGGTTACTTTGCATATCCCCCGAAACAGGTATACCTGTAATTTTTAAATGCGTTTCATTCTCGGGGGAAGGGATAAATTCAAGAATATCGCATATTCCTACCGGGTGCATAAGTGTTTCCAGATTGTGGAAATTATCCCTGCGTTTTGAAAGGACGTGAAGGCCAAGGTTAATCTTTGCGTTGGGAAAAAGAATCATGAAGATTTTTTTTGTGCAAATTTAGCGTTTCACTGAGATTTTTAAGAAAGTATTTTATATTTTGGTTTTATGAACTTGATAATGAGAAACAAGCTTCTGAAAAGTTGGAAAGCCAATGGGGTCTGCCATATCTTGCAGCTGCATAATTGCAACGGCACAGAAATCAGCAGGGAATTGCTGCAGAGGGAGTCTGATCATTATTCTCGCGAATTGAAAAAAGTAAACTAAGAAAACATTAGAAAAGGGACACGTTTTTTCTAACTTTGAAATCTTAAAAATAAGGCAATTCCCATGGCGGTTAAAAACACAAGAAAAGAATCAAGTCCGGCAAAGCTAATTCCTGAATATGGCCGGATTCCGCCACAGGCCATGGATCTGGAGGAAGCTGTTTTAGGCGCCATCATGCTTGAGAGGGATGCGGTTATCGCTGTGCTCGACATTCTCAAACCCGAGAGTTTTTACAAAGACGCCCATCAGAAAATGTTCCGGGCTATTATCGACCTTTCCACCCGTCAGCAGCCTATCGACATCCTCACTGTTACGGAGGAGCTCAAGAAAACAGAACTGCTCAATGAAGTGGGGGGTGCATTGTACATCACTCAATTAACCAGCCGCGTAGCCTCGGCAGCGCATCTGGAATATCATGCCCGTATCGTTGCCCAAAAATTCATACAGCGGGAGCTTATTCGCGTGGCCTCAGAAATACAGGCCAAGGCCTATGACGATTCGAACGACGTTGACGAGCTTCTTGATTTTTCCGAGCGCCAGCTGTTCAATATCGCTGAAGGAAACATCCGCAAGGAAACAGCCAAGCTGAACATCCTCATCAAGGAAGCCATCCACCAGATCGAGGAAGCCTCCAAGCGTGAAGATGCGCTTAGCGGGGTACCATCAGGGTTTACGAAACTCGACCGAATGACCTCAGGATGGCAGCGTTCCGACCTTATAATTATTGCCGCCCGACCTTCTATGGGGAAAACAGCCTTCGTCCTTTCGATGGCCCGCAACATGGCCGTCGAGCACAAACGGGCTGTTGCGCTGTTCTCCCTCGAAATGTCGTCCATTCAGCTGGTGAACCGCCTTATTGTTGCCGAAACAGAACTGCCTTCAGACAGAATCCGCAATGGCCGTCTTGAACAGTACGAGTGGGAACAGCTGGAATACAGGATAAAAGGACTGGTGGAGGCACCTATATTTATCGACGATACCCCGGGAATTTCCATTTATGAAATCCGCGCAAAATGCCGTCGCTTGAAAAACCTTTACGACATACAGATTATCATCATCGATTACCTCCAGCTGATGAGCGGACCGGGCGACTCAAAAGGAAACCGCGAACAGGAGGTTAGCACAATTTCCCGCGCGCTCAAAGGGATTGCCAAAGAGCTTAACGTACCCATCATCGCCCTTTCCCAGCTTAACCGAAGCGTTGAACTGCGCTCCGGAAACAAAAAACCACAACTTTCCGACCTCAGGGAATCGGGAGCTATTGAGCAGGATGCCGATATTGTCTGCTTTATCCATCGTCCCGAGAAATACGGACTAGATGTTGACGACGACGGAAACTCCACCAAAGGAATGGCTGAAATTATCATTGCCAAGCACAGAAACGGGGCTATCGGCGAGGTAAATCTGCGCTTCCAGGACACCTTTGCCAAATTCTCCGATCTTGAGGACCTGAGCCCTGTTTTCGAGGAAGAGTCGGGAAAACCTGCCGTTACCTTCGGATCCAAAATGAACGAGGATTTCAAGAAAGGAAGAGACAATTCGTTTGACCTGGGGCAGAATGCGGGATTTGAGGACCAGCCCTTCTAAAAATTGCTGGTTTTCTGTTTCTTTTGCAATTGCCCAAGCGAAGGATCGTCGCCTAAACACCCATTATACCCTTTCAACCTTCCGGAATGCACCTTCAGCCAGATTAATTTCCTGTGCGAATCGGCTATGCCTATTTTTGTCTCATCAAATTAGGGCGTGATGAAATGCTCATCTACTTAGAATCCAAACACAAGTGCACCCTATTCTGAAATATGTGGGCTCTGTAATCCCATGAAAAAAAAACAATTATGAATAAACTCTTTCTTACAATGCTTGCTGCGGGCATGATACTTATGTCTGGATGCGAAAAGAACCTGGATATCAATTACGGGTTTGACTCCCACATAAACAAGAATTCACGGGGATTAGTAATAGCAAATATTGATAGGCACGTTGAAAAACTCTACCTTCATGGCAATATTGTTGTCTTGGAAGGGGAAATGGAAGTGTTTTTGGTCGACCCCGATAACAATGTGATTTTCTCCGAGAAATTAATAGCCCCGGATACATTCAGAATTGAGGAGTCATTTAATGCGGATCCGGGATTTTGGAAACTGAAGTACAAAAGTTATGAATGCCTTGGACATATTGATCTGCATTTAGAGTTTTGAGTTGGTATGTAAGATTCGTCCGGGCCTTTGTGAGTTAAATAAAAAAAGCAATGTCTCAAAACAAAACATATAATTATTTCCCGTTGGGAAAGCTATTACGACTCCTTTTTTTCCTGTCCTTGGGTCTTCAGTTTATTGTTGTTTCGCAAATGTATTTTTACAAAGCGGATTTCCTCAACGACCCGGCAGTACTTCTTGTCAGGATATTTCGGGGGATTATCCTAACATTCCTTGCGGGTCTGATTTTATCCTATCCTATTCTGACCCTAATACAGTTCCTGAACCGGAAGATGCCCTGGAAAAAATATATGGTGAAAAGATTTTTCCTTCAGTTTTCTTTTGGGATAGCTGCCGGGCTTCTTGTTACTCCGCTAATACTTGTTCCTGCCGGTCTTATCTTCAAAATGGAGTTCGACGTGTTGGTTATCCTGAACAACTCTTATTACCTCATAATTCTCTGCATATTTCTTATGACAGTGATGGAAGCAAGGATTTATTTTGAAGAAAGCAGTGTTTCAAAGATAAGGGCAGAGGAAATTCAAAAGGAACTGCTGCTCGAAGCCTCCAACAAATCTCTGGCTGAAGCCAAAGTGCAAATCGAGGAAGAGAAAAACAGGTATGCACAGTTGTTAATTGAAAAAGAGAAATTACTAAACCAGAACCTGGAAAAGGAAATCAGAAGAAGAGAAGAGGTATCGAACCATTTAAATGAGAGTCGTGAGCAACTGCACAGCATCATGTCGAATCTGGTTGGCGCGGCCTATCGATGCAAATTCGATGACAACTACAGCGTCGAGTATTTTAGCGAAAAGCTCTACTCCATTAGTGGCTATCCGCCTTCCGATTTCACAAACAATGCGGTTCGCTCCTTTGCTTCGATAATATATCCGGATGATCTTGAAATTTGCAGGAATAATATTTCCGAAGCCGCAAAAAACAAATCAGCCTATGAATTCGAATACCGGATTATCCACCTAAACGGTAATATTGTATGGGTTAAGGAAAATGGCAAGTGCATTTTTGACAGTCAGGGGCAAGTGGTTTACCTTGATGGAATCATTATCGACATAACCCGAAGCAAGGAGGCCGAAATTGCTGCTACAGAAAGTCAGAAGAATTACAAAGAGTTAATGGACTTTCTGCCGCAACCCATTTTCGAGTTGGATTTGGAAGGGAGAATAGTATTTACCAATAAAGCCGGGGATGATTTCTTTGGCATCCTCCCAGAGGATCCCAAAAAGCATGTTTCCGCACTCGATTTTTTTGTGACAGAGGATATTCCGAAAATTATCGAGAACTTTAAAAAGTCGGCCCAGGGCATAAAGACCGAAGCTTCTGAGTTTACAGCCATTAAAAAAGATGGATCGCATTGCCCGGTAATGGTTTTCGGAACCCCCATAATCCGCAACGACAAAATAGTAGGGCGCAGAGGAATCATCATCGACATATCCGAGCGGAAGAAGTATGAGATCGGGTTGATCAATGCTAAAAACGAACTCGAACAAATAAACAGCACCCTCGAACAAAGCGTTGCCGAGCGAACCAGACAATTAACCCATGCAAATACGCAACTTCTTAAAGTACAGAAAGAAAATCTGCAGTCGCAGTTTGAAGTGCTTAAACAACAGGTCAACCCTCACTTCCTGTTCAACAGCTTAAATGTACTCACTTCACTCATAAAAATCGATCCTGATCTGGCCGAATCCTTTACCGAAAGGCTTTCGAAGGTTTACCGGTATGTGCTCGAAAACAAAGAAAAAGATGTGGTTTCGCTCAGTACCGAACTGGAATTTCTGAATGCCTACCTTTTCCTTCTGGAGATACGGTTTATGAAGAAAATCATTATTGAAATCAATATAGATAAACTGTATTATGATTTTCAAATACTGCCGATTGCCATACAACTGGTAATCGAAAATGCCATCAAGCATAATACTTTTTCAAAACTCAATCCCTTGAAAATCGAAATATTTGTCGATGAACAACAAAAGCTTAACATTGTAAACAACCTGAATATCCGGGAAACAAAATTTGCATCAACCGGCGTTGGACTCGAGAATATTAGCAGGAGGTACGCACTCGTGTCAGACCAAAACCCCGAATTCATTAAAACCAACGAGCATTTTATTGCCCGTTTGCCTCTGCTGAGATCGGAAAAATTTGAAACCGAAAAAAAATAAACTTTATGAATGTTGTAATAATAGAAGACGAGGCATTTGCTGCTTTGCGTTTAAAAAAAATGATCCGGGACTTCGATCCCGAGATAAAGATTCTTGCCGAACTTGAATCCGTTGCCGAGTCGGTGAAATGGTTTAAATCCAATCCTGACCCCGATCTTATTTTTCTTGACATCCACCTTGAGGATGATTTGAGCTTTGCCATTTTTGAGCAGGTCACAATTGCCAGCCCGGTGATTTTCACAACGGCTTTTGATGAATATGCCATCAAAGCCTTTAAACTTAAAAGCATTGATTACCTCCTCAAACCGATCGTTCACGAAGAACTTGCTGCTGCATTAAAAAAATATGCCGACTACAGCGGGCTACAGCGCAATACAACCGACCTGCAATCCTTGTACAGCCTTATAACCAGCAAAGAAAAAAAATACCAGGAGCGATTAACGGTTTCAGTAGGCAGCAAAATAAAGATGGTGGAAGTATCTGAAATCGCATACTTTTATGTTATGGACAAAGGCGTTTACCTTCGCACATTTCAGGGGAATTCCTATTCGGTTGACTTTACACTCGACAAACTCGAGGAGATATTCGATCCGAAAGTATTTTTCCGTATTAACCGAAAATATGTGATTAACATCCAATCCATTGCAAGCATGATAGCCTACTCCAGATCGCGGGTTAAGCTCGAGCTTAAACCTAAAACCGAGGATGACATGGATACCATTGTAAGCATAGACCGGTCTGCGGCGTTTAAAAAATGGCTAAATACTTAATTTATGAGTCTGACCCTAAAACCCTTATCAAAAAACACCCCCTGTCTTTTGTTGGGTAGCCGATTGCTTTTGTTTTTGTTCTTCCAGTCAATGATTGCTTTGGCTGCAAATTCCTGGGAAATATCTGAGAAGTACTGGTTGCTTACTGCTACATTAACAAACATCATAAGCATACTAATTTTGTATTTTACTTACAGAAGCAGGAGCGACAATTATTTCAGGATCTTCCGCTTTAGAAGGATTAGCCTCAGGAAGGATATCCTGATATTTGCCGTTCTTATGCTTCTGGCAGGTCCTCTTGCCTTTTTGCCCAACTACTTCCTCAGCACTTGGCTGTGGGAAGACCCTGATATTCCTTTCATGATGATGTTTAGGCCAATTGAATCCTGGCTTGTATCTTTTTTAATACTTGCATTTCCTGTTACCATTGTGTTCGCAGAGTTGGCGACCTATTTTGCATTCATTATGCCGGAGCTAATTAAGCAACTAAAATCAAAATGGATTGCGGTAATGCTTCCTGTGCTCTTTCTCTCCCTACAGCATTGCACTTTGCCGTTTATTCCTGATGTGAAATTTATTTTGTACAGAGGGCTGGTTTTTCTTCCATTTGCTCTTTTTATAGGGATCAGCATTTATAAACGACCAACGCTTTTCCCCTTCTTCGCAATAATTCATGGCCTGATGGATGCTGGGACCGCTTTAATGTTTTTTCATAAATGAATAAATATCCAAAAATGACGATAAAACTTCTGGAACAAAAACTTCTGGATGCTTACACTCCGGGCAATTTAAACCATATCGCCCTCACCCTGATCAACCTTTACAAAAATCAGCAATATTCGATTTTACGAAAGATAGCTGACAAAATTGGCGATAGCGTAAGCATTGAAATAGCCGAAAACGGAAAAGGCTTTTCAAAGTTCCTGATGCTCTACCATCCCGACAGGGCAGTATTGCATATCAATGAGATTAACAGGTTGGCAGCAAATGATAATCTCGAGGGATTAATGAAACTCTCCCATATTTTGCTGTTGAATGACATTGAGGAGTTTGCCGATTCACTCGACAGCTATGAGGATATTGATTACTCGCCGGTTTATGAGTGGGATCTGAATGCCGATGGATTCAGTATCATCCGCGATGACAAGGAACCTGAAAGATTCAAAACCAGCCCAAATGCCTGCAATTTTTATGATGCCATAAAATACAGGGTATTCGGTGACACCGATACCGAGTTCCCCTCCTACTACCTAGAAGACCTTGACGAGTTTGAACTGTCCTCATCCGACATCAATGATCTGGAGGGGGCAGCTTATTGCATTCACGCCGTTACAATGGATCTTTCCGATAACATGATTTCCGACCTTTCGCCGCTCTTCGGCCTTTCACTTCTCGAGGAGCTTAACCTTTCGGATAACCAGATCGCTGACCTGGACAGTTTAAGCAACCTGAAAAACCTGAAAAGCTTAAATCTGGCCAACAATGCAATTGAGGATATCTCTCCCCTGTTCGATCTGACAAATCTCGAATATGTTGATCTTTCAGGAAATAATATCAGCGAGGAGCAGATCATTGAATTAACCGAATCAGGTGTTACTGTGGATGTTTGATTTATTAAAAACATTAAATCTGTCTACTTGATAGAGGTAAACAGAACTATTCCCACCAAAAAGCCTTCAACCCCTTTCCCTGCACTTTCAAACACTGGAAATCTACCCTCATCCCCTTTTAATTTAACCCGAGCTTAAGAGGCTTTAGTTTTGTAGCCATAAACTAAATCCAACGTAATGAAAGCAACTATTTTGAAGTGTTTTTGGCTAGCGATTTTCGCACTTTTTCTGGCAAATAGCCAAGCCCAAACCGGTGAAGTAAGGGGTCGGGTTATCGATTCCAAAAACCAGCCAGTCGGTTATGCAACCGCTGCAATTCTTAATCCTATAAGTAAAGAAGTTATTTCAGGAACAATTTGTGACGAAAACGGCAAGTTCCTTATCAACAAGGTGAAATACGGGGAATATATTCTTTCGGTCAGAATGCTTGGATTCCTCACAGAAGATACACAACGGCTTATCATTGACTCCGGGAACCAAAGCATTGAAAAAACAGTTATGTTGCAGGAATCCAACCAGGAACTTGACGAGGTGGTTATTGCAGCCAAATTTGATTTTATTGAGCAGAAAGTCGACAAAATCGTCATTAACCCGAATGCTTCTGCCACCTCTGCTTCGGAAAGCATTTTCGATATCCTCAAAAAAGTTCCCGGCGTTTCGATCGACAATAACGACAATATCTCCCTGAAAGGTATGCCGGGAATCACGATATTGGTTGACGACAAACCCACATATCTTGCATCAGCCGAGTTGGCTGTTTTATTGAAAGGGATGCTTGGCAAAAATGTAAAAAACATTGAAATAATTGAGAATCCATCGGCTCGTTATGACGCCGAGGGGAACTCCGGTATTATAAACATCAGAACCGTTCACACCAAAGCACCCGGCTTTAACGGGAGTATTAACTCCGGAGTAACCTTTACCCGCACGGTTGGAGGAAACGCAGGTGGAGACCTGAATATGAATTTCGGGGATCTGAACCTCTACGGTAACTATTCCTTCTACGATTGGAAAGGCTGGCATTCAATGAACGCCAGAAGACGATTTCTGAACGAAAGCATGTACGGAGCACTGCAGAATACCTTTAGCGAAAGCAACAGCGATGGCAATGCCCAAAATTATAAAGTGGGAGCCGATTATTTTATCAGTAAAAATCATGTTGTAAGTATTATGCTCAGGGGCAATTCAGGGTATAACACCAGTCGCGACAATGGCCGGACTTCTTTTTCCGACCGATTTGGAAGCATCGACTCTACCCTTACGAATCGTGCAGACAGGGATAACCATTGGAACAAACAAACCTACAATGTAAACTACAAATGGGATATGGATTCTTCAGGCAGCTCGCTTACAGCAGATTTTGATTATGCCCGTTTCTTTTTTGATTCGGAAAGCAGTCAGGGAAGCAACTATTTTGATGCCTCCGGAAACGATTTGAACAGAAACATGAATCTGCTCAGCACTCAGGGGGGTGACATCGATATTTGGTCGGCAAAACTCGATTATGTCCATCCCATAAATTCAACAATCTTTTTCGAAACCGGACTTAAAAGCAGTATTGTGAGTACCGACAACCGGGCTTCAATGACTGGTTATTTTTCCCAAAACGATAAGTTCATCTTTGAAGAAAACATACAGGCAGCCTATGTTAGCGGAAGAGCGCAGCATGATAACACCACCCTTCAGCTCGGACTAAGGCTTGAAAACACCATTTCAACCGGAACCTCAGTTTCCATCGACCAGATAGATAAAAACAACTATCTCAGTTTATTTCCATCCTTGTTTATTCAACAGACCCTTAACTCCGACCAATCGATTGGCTTAAAATACAGCTATCGTATCGGCCGGCCGAACTATCATGCACTTAATCCCTTTATTTGGATCATCGACCCCTATACCTATAACCTCGGAAACCCACTGCTAAATCCGCAGTTTACACATGCGCTGTCGGTAAATCATAATTTCAAGAGCATGATTATGTCAGGTTTGAGTTACAATTACACCAAAGATCTGTTTACCGAAGTACTTCATCAGAACGACGAAAACAATTCCATTTACCAGACCACAGAGAATTTCGGAAATTCCATCGACTTGAATTTATCCGAAACAGTTCAACTTCAGCCAACCGCCTATTGGAGAGTAAACGCCACGTTAATAGGGATGTTTAAAAGGCTTAACTCCTCGCTTACCTCGGGAACAAGGTTTCAACGCTGGAGTTACATGGGAAACATAAATAACAGCTTTACTTTACCTTACAAAATTGAGCTGGAGCTTAATGCAACCGGTTTTTCAGAACAGCTGTTAGGTAACTTTACCATTAAACCCCGGTACAATATTGACCTCGGTATTCAAAGAAGGGTCTTAAAAGATAAAGGCGTTATTAAAGCCTCATTTAGCGATATTTTCAACACGGGATCCGCCGGTGGTTACACACGCTACGAAAATGTGGATATCGACGCAGACAACCATTCCGAAACCCGGCGGGTGAACGTCTCCTTCACATACAATTTTGGAAAGAACCAGTTCAAAACACGCTCCAACCGTTCCACATCCTCTAGTGAGGAAGAGAGCCGGAGTGCCAAATAGAGGAATACTGACCAAACAAAAGATGCTAACCATTCAATTAGGGTTAGCATCTCCAAATTAGCCTATAAAAAGTCCTTCAGCTCGATCAGCGACTCTATGGTATAGGTTGGTTTCGAAGGGGTCATAAGTCCATCGGGATTGAAAAACACCTGATCTATCCCACAAGCCTTGGCTCCGAGGATATCAACCTCAATATCATCCCCGATCATCAGGCATTCCTCTTTGCGACCGTTAACCGACGACATGGCCCACTGGAAAATTTTGGGGTTGGGCTTATTGTAACCTATGGTTTCTGAGGTGAAAACCGTATGGAAGTATTTCAGCAAATCACAGTTCTTCATTTTGCTGAATTGGGTCTCACGAAAGCCGTTTGTAAGGATGTACAAAGGATATTTTTTCTGTAGGTAGGCCAGAATCTCGTGCGTGTAAGGAAACAGGATTGTTTTCTCCGTGCTCAGGTGAAGGTAATCTTCGCCAATTGCTTTCCCAAGTTCTGGATCAACAACATTCACATCCTGCAGCGTAAGGTCAAAACGCAATGAACGAAGTAATTCCTTTTTAATACTTCCCTCCCGATAACGGTTCCAAAGAACTTCGTTGTGCTTATGGTAGGAATGTATAAAGGGTTCGGGGGATTCAAAATAACGATCCAGGTTGTGAATCCGGAATGTGTCGATAAGTGCTGCACGAGAGTTTGAATCAAAGTCCCAGAGTGTCCGGTCGAGATCGAAAAATATATGCTTGTAGGCTGCCAATTGTTTTTCTTGCAAAGATACATTGTTAGCTGAAAAAACACGGTCACACCTGATTTTTTCAGAATTAAACCCGCCAAGCCCTCTACTAAATTAATTCTGCTTTGACAGATTGGGATTTACCCCCATCCCCCCTACTGTTCTATGTAAGAGCTTCGCGACAGCAAAGAAGGGAACAGGCAGAAAAATCATCCTTTTCTCTTTCGGATTTTAGTGTAAAAACCGCTTGATTTTTCTAAATTGTTAAAGTTGAATTAAATAGTAAATTCTTTATCCTAAGAAATTCCTACCTTTGCGCACAGTTATTATCCCCCGAAAACAAAAAGAAGGGATTAGTATCTGCAATTTTTCAAAAAAAACACACAGTTATTTTTTAAGTCACAACTATTGAATAATCAAACAACAGAAAAAGTGTCAGAATTCGGACAATTTAATTTCAGAGACGAAGTATTCCAGGGAATAGATGCCATGGGCTATGATAAGCCTACTCCCATTCAGATTCAGGCAATACCCGCTATAATGGAAGGCAAGGATGTTTTGGGTTGTGCCCAGACTGGCACCGGTAAAACCGCGGCATTCCTGCTGCCAATCCTTAACCGCTTATGCGACAAGAACGTCGACGGGAGCAAGATACATGCAGTGATTATTGTTCCAACACGTGAGCTTGCGCTGCAGATCGACCAGCAGCTTGAAGGCTTTGGCTATTTCATGGATCTCAGTTTTATCTCGGTTTACGGGGGAGGTGACTCTTCCACCTGGGAACAGCAAAAAACCGCTCTGGTGATGGGCGCGGAGATCGTAATAGCAACTCCCGGCCGGCTCCTCTCCCACCTTGCTTTGGGATATGTGGACTTTTCACATCTTGAGTACCTTATTCTCGATGAGGCCGACCGTATGCTCGACATGGGCTTTCATGAAGACATTATGACAATCGTCAAGCTGTTACCAAAGAAGAGGCAGACCCTCCTCTTCTCAGCTACCATGCCTCCGCGCATGCGTACCCTGGCTAAAACAATATTGAACCAACCCATTCAGATCGATATCGCTGCATCAAAACCTGCAGAAGGCGCTATTCAGGGTGTTTATATGCTTGAGGAACAGGAGAAACTCAACAAGATCGTAGAACTATTCTCCAAAGACGATGTCTCGGGAGCCATAATTTTTGCCTCCTCAAAAATTCGGGTCAAAGAAATCAACACGGCACTGAAAAAACTAAAACTCAATGTGGCGGCTATCCATTCCGATCTCGACCAGAAAGAAAGAGAGACCGTGATGCGCGACTTTAAGAACCGCAAACTCCAGATTCTTGTTGCCACCGATATTATCTCCCGCGGAATTGATGTGGAAGGCCTCGACCTCATCATCAACTACGATGTGCCAAGAGATCCCGAAGATTACATCCATCGTATTGGAAGAACTGCCCGTGCCGAAAAATCGGGTGTGGCATTGACGTTTGTAAACAGAAAAGATGCTCCAAACCTGAAAAAGATCGAGAGGTTCCTGGGAAATCCTATTTTCAAGATTCCTTCAACCAGTTAAGTAAGTATAAACAAAATTTACCCAATGGACCTCCTCCTTTTATTCGCAGGAATAGTAATCGGACTCGTGGCTGCCCTGATAATTACCAGAATACTCTCAGGCAGTAAAGCAGCCATTAGCCGTGAACGCGAAAAAAACCTTGAAGTCCAGGCCCTTGAAGCCAAAGACGCACTGAAATCCAGAGAAGCCCAGCTTCTCCAGCTTACTGGTGAATTATCCTCCTTAAAAAACGAAAACAAAAACCTGGAGGAGAAACTTCTGGCTCAAAAGGAGGAAATCCGGATTTTATATGAAAAAATGAATGTGGAGTTCAAAAACCTCGCAAACGAGATACTGGAAGAAAAGACGAAAAAATTCACCGAACAGAACAGGGAAAACATTGATGCAATACTTAAACCCCTGTCGGAAAAAATAAAAGATTTCGAGAAAAAGGTCGAGAATGCCTATGTGGAAGAAACCAAGCAGCGATTCTCCCTGAAAGAGGAAGTGAGAAATCTGGCCGCTCTGAATTTAAAGGTTAGTGAAGAAGCTAAAAACCTGACCCGCGCGCTGAAAGGGGAGAGCAAAACCCAGGGTAACTGGGGCGAGATGATTCTGGAAAGCATTTTGGATAAATCCGGACTTGTAAAAGACAGACAGTATTTCGTGCAGCAGAACGTCAAAGACGACGACGGGAAAAATCAACGGCCCGACGTGGTGATCGAGTATCCGGGCGAACGCTATGTTATTGTCGATTCCAAGGTTTCCCTTACAGCTTATGAACGCTACTTCTCCTCCGAAGACCGGGAGGAACAGGAGAGAAATCTTTCGGATCATCTTACATCCCTTAAAAACCATATCTTATCCCTGAGCAAGAAAAACTACCAGGAACTTTATGATGTGAAGACGCTTGACTTTGTTATGCTCTTCCTGCCGGTTGAGCCAGCCTATCTGGTTGCCATGGAAAAAGATCCCGAATTGTGGAACTTCGCCTATGAGAAAAGGATTCTGCTCATGAGCCCAACAAACCTCATTGCCGCGCTGAAGATGATTTCCAGCTTATGGAGACAGGAGTTTCAGAACCGGAATGCACGCGAGATCGCAAAGAAAAGCGGTGAACTGCTCGATAAATTCTATAGCCTTCTTGACGACCTTGTGGATGTTGGCAACAAACTCAAATCCACTCAGAAATCATACGATGACTCGATGAACAAACTAAGTACGGGAAAAGGCAACCTGTTGAAAAGAGCTAAAGACATTGAGCAGCTTGGGGCCAGACCTCTGAAAGCTGCACCAAGGCAGCTTATCGGAGAAAACGATATTGGGGAAGAGAAGGAAATTGAAAACGAAACCGAAACCTGATTAAGAAACCGAAGAGTAGCATATTCTGTTATTTTTTACTTGTCCAGCTTTGTGGATTGTTCATCCAATCCTCCATCTGCAGTTCCTCCTCGAGAAGACTTTGATTGCTCCAATTGGGAGTCATCATCCAATCCTCCAGGATCATTTCACTTTCCTCAAAGTCAACTTCCTCTTTAAGGATTTCGTTTGACTCGACATTCCATTCCGAAGGATTTTTCATCCAACTTTCAAGGACTAACTCATTTTCCTCAAAATTGATCTCCTCCTTTAGAACAATTGCTTCATCAGTAGTTTTCCATTCAGAAGGATTTACCATCCAGGGCTCAATCGATTCAACATTCCTGTCGGTGTAACTAACATTGTATTCACTGTTAGCCTTCTGTATTTCGTGCTTACTGTTGCTGAAAAAGAAGTCGTTAAGACCTGCGAGAGTATAATCGTTTAGAGATTTCTGTGCAGTCAGATTTCCGGTTACAAGGCTCAGAACCATCATTACGACTGCGATTCCTGAGAATCTGCTGTTGGTTTTGTTACTTGTTTTCATTTCTATAAGTATTAACAGTAAGAATTTTGTTGCGTTGAAGAGCTCAAAACATTAATTGTGCCAGACAACGCAATTATCTAAATTACTGTTAATTACGAAATGATGTCGAGTAAATCCGGTTCTTGAAAAAATGTTAAAACTGAACGGATCGGAACAGGTCATGTACGAATACGGACAAATAAAAGATAATCTTGTCTGAAATTAAATTATTGTTACTGTATGTGAAATGTGAAAAAAGACTCAACTATAAACCCAAGTGGGGGTGATGACGTGCTTGTTACCAAATTCTCCGAAGTTTCAGCGCAGGTGGAGAACTTACCAAAAAAACTTTGCGCTCCGATTTATCACTTTCAAAACATTACACCTCATTATCATCTTGACTGTGGCTCTCCGATGCCTCCCTGGATCCGGCAAGCACGATGACGATCTCCCCTTTTATTGTCTTGTCTTTAAAATGCAAAAAAACCTCTGAAACTGTTCCATGGACGTTCTCCTCAAAGATTTTGGTTAATTCTCGGGAAACTGAGCAAACACGTTCAGGGCCGAAAGTTTCGGCAAATTGCTCAAGGGTTTTCAGCAACCTGTAGGGCGATTCGTAGAAAACCATCGTACGCTCCTCATCCTTGAGTTCCAGGAGTTTTTTCATTCTTCCTTTTTTCTGGGGAAGAAAGCCTTCAAAGCAAAAACGATCGGTTGGGAGTCCAGAGTTAACCAATGCGGGAATCAATGCAGTAGCCCCTGGCAGGCATTCCACGGGAATCGAATTCTTTATACACTCCCGTACCAAAAGAAACCCAGGGTCGGAAATCCCGGGCGTACCGGCATCGCTCACAAGTGCAATAGTCTGTCCGGCAAGCAGATCCTGAATAACATAGCCTAAACTTTTATGTTCATTGAATTTATGGTGCGAACGTACCGGCTTTTCTATGCCGAAATGTTTGAGAAGAAAGATTGTTTTCCGGGTATCCTCGGCAAGGATATGGTCACAGCTTTTCAACACCTCAACCGCCCTGAAGGTCATGTCCTGAAGGTTTCCGATGGGAGTTGGCACCAGGTAAAGCTTACTCATTTCCTGCGGTAATAAATTTTCTGCGAATCAGATTAAGCAGCATCTGTACCGGCTCGCTGTCCATATCCCATTGAAAGCGATCCATAATCAGTGTATGAGCCTCGTTGAAATTCCGTGCCTCGTCGAGCTCATCCATAGTTAAACGGAATGTCTCGGCGTTTCCGGCAAAAAGCTCCCTGATAAAGAAAAACTTATCATTGATGCCAATGCTCCCTGCTATGCTTTTAATGGCCTGACCCTGAAGTTTTGACGCGATATCCTTTTTTATATTCTTCTCCCCCAGCTTTTCATTAATAAATATTTTTTCCCCGGCTGGTTTTACTTGAGCAACCGGCCTCTCAGCGGCATGTGTTGCCGGAGCAGGACTTACAGAAACAATAGGTACAGGCTCAGCCGCATTCCCGACTCTGGACGGGGCCTCGGATACAGGTAACTCGGGAACTTCCACAGCAGCAGTGGGTCGAACTTCCGATACGGGAGTCAAGGGCTCGGACGTAACGGGAGCATTCATAGTAACAGATACAGCAACTTCCTGCTTCTTTTCCGGCTGCTCCATTCTACCAACAGGATCAGTAGCTACAAGGGGATTGGCATCAGCCTTGAACATCAGCAAGAGATCATAAACATTCCTCAGTCGCGATAGTGCCAGATCCAGTTCAATGTTCGGGATTCTCGAATAATTTTTGAAATTGCCTACCAGTTTTTCTATATCCTGTATATCTTTAGTTACAATTTCAAGTGTGGTTTTAAACTCCATAATTATTTGAAAAGTAAAGTGTTCAGGTAAAATTCCCTGTGCAAAAATAAGGATTATATTAAGAATTACAGTAACGGCCGTGTAAATTGACAAGGGGTATTCCCTGTCGTTTGATTTAGTTTGAGGAAATTCATAAATTCATGCTTTTCCTAAACGACATTAACTATAGATTATTAAATTTGCAAACATGAGCAAGGAAATCGATACCTTAGAGAACCATGAAACCTTTCATCCTTGCAAAACACCTAAGTTAAAATCCTGCATTCTAAAAACACTCATCCCTCTACATAACAACAACCCGCATGTTTCTTGAAAATTCCATAAACCGCAGCGAAAAAAGAGGCTGGATCGAAGTGGTCTGCGGATCCATGTTTTCGGGTAAAACAGAGGAGCTGATCCGTCGGCTGAAGCGGGCAAAATTCGCAAAGCAAAAGGTAGAGATTTTCAAGCCACGGGTCGACACACGCTATTCCATTGAAGAGGTTGTTTCCCATGACGAAAACACTATTATGTCTACCCCGGTTGAGACAGCCAGTTCCATCCTTCTTCTGTCCTCTGATGTTGATGTTGTTGGCATTGATGAAGCCCAGTTTTTCGATATGGGTCTCATCGAAGTATGCAACATGCTGGCGTCTCAGGGCATCCGGGTTATTGTGGCCGGTCTCGATATGGACTATCTGGGCAGACCCTTCGGACCTATACCCGGTCTTATGGCCACTGCCGAATACGTCACCAAGGTTCATGCTATCTGTGTAAAATGCGGAAACCTTGCAAACCATTCGCACCGGACCGGACAGGGCGATAAACTTGTCGTTCTGGGGGAGGTAGACATGTACGAGCCACTCTGCCGGTATTGTTTCTCAAAAGCCATTGCCAATCAAAAGAAAGGTGCAAAACGCTAGCATGAACAGTTACACCCTTGCCAACATATCAAAAACAGTAAAAGGTTCTCTTTCGGGGGATGAGGGGATTTCCGTCTTCCGGTTCTCCATCGACAGCCGTACCCTTTCCAACTCCCCCGGTACCCTTTTCGTTGCACTTCGCGGCGAAAGGCACGACGGACATGTCTTTATCCCTGAGCTTATCGCTGCCGGAGTTATAGTTTTTATGGTGGATCGTGGTTTCCATCCCCCGAAAACAGAAAAACCCACACACTGGATTACCGTCGACGATACTCTAGAGGCCCTGCAACTGCTGGCAGCCTGGCACCGAAAACAGTCGAAAGCCCGCTTGATTGGTGTCACCGGATCCAATGGGAAAACAATCGTGAAAGAATGGATTTACCAGTCCCTTCGTGACGAAACAACCGTGTTTCGCAGTCCCCGATCCTACAATTCCCAGGTAGGTGTGCCGCTATCAGTACTCATGATCCGTGAGCGGGATCAGGTTGCCATATTGGAAGCAGGAATCTCGAAAACGGGAGAGATGCAGAAGCTGGAACGGATTATATCCCCCGAAATAGGTATCCTAACGAATATTGGCGAAGCCCATCAGGAGAATTTCAGCTCCCTCGAAGAGAAACTGCTTGAAAAGGTAAGTCTGTTTGCACACTCCAAAACAATTATTTATTGTCGCGATCATGAGCGGATACATTCGATTCTGCGGACAGCGTTTCCCGATAAGAAATTTCTTTGCTGGGGGAAAAACACAGAATCTGATTTTATTGTTGGCGAACAATCAAATATGCCCGAAGGGATTCGCTTCACCTTGAGAGGCAAATCCGAAAACACCTACAACATCCCCTTTCATGATCACGCATCCTTCGAAAACGCAATGCATGTGTTTGTTTTGCTTCAGCACCTTGGGTATTCGGATGTTTTTGTAAAAAAAGCCCTTTCCGAACTTGAGCCCGTAGAAATGCGGCTGGAGATTCTCAAAGGAATTCATTCCTCAACCTTAATTAGCGACACCTACAACTCCGATCTGGCCTCGCTATCCAATGCGCTCGACCTTCTACTCCAGCAAAAACAACATAAGCGCCGCACACTAATCCTTTCCGATATTATGCAAAGTGGGCGAAGCGAAGAGGACTTATACTCGGAAGTGGCAAATATGCTAAATGAGAAAAAGTTGAGCCGGTTGATCGGGATAGGACCTTCGCTGATGAGAATGCGCGAAAAATTCGATCCTGCTTCGCTCTTTTTCCCCGACACGCCTTCGTTTTTGAGGTCCGCTGCCCTGCTTAGTTTTAAAGACGAGGCCGTACTGGTTAAGGGAGCAAGGAAATTCGGGTTCGAGAAGATCAGCCGTGAGTTGCAATTCAGGACTCACCAGACCGTTATGGAAATCGACATGAACGCCATGGTTCAGAATCTGAACTTTTACAGGAGTCTGCTTAAACCGGGAACCCGCATCATGGCGATGGTTAAGGCCTTTTCGTATGGCAGCGGGAGTTTCGAAATTGCCAATATCCTTCAATTCCAAAAAGTCGATTACCTGGCAGTAGCCTATATCGATGAGGGTATCGACCTGAGATCCAATGGGATTACACTGCCTATAATGGTAATGAACCCTGAATCGGGAAATTTCAAATCGCTTGTGGAATATGGTCTGCAGCCAGAGATATACAGCTTCGAAGGCTTACGGGAATTCAGTCTGTTTCTCGAAAAGAACGATATAAGCGACTATCCGGTACATATTAAGCTCGACACAGGTATGCACCGTTTGGGTTTCTTTGAAGAGGAGCTGGAGGAACTTGCCCGGGAGCTCAATTCAGGGCGTTTTCGTGTGGTTTCGGTATTCTCGCATCTTGTGGGCAGTGACGAGTCCGGGCACGATGTTTTTACCCGGGAGCAGATTGCCCTTTTCAGGAAAATGTCCGAAACGCTAAAGAAGCTTATTCCGGGTGGGGTCATGATGCACATTCTGAACTCAGCGGGAATTGAGCGTTTCGCAAGCGAACAAATGGACATGGTGCGCCTAGGAATCGGGCTTTACGGGGTCAGCGGAAACTTTCCCGGAATGCTTCAGGAAGTTAGCACATTTAAAACAACTATCTCTCAGATCCGCGAGTTGGAAGCAGGCACTACCGTTGGTTACAGCCGCAAAGGCAAATTGGATTCGAAGAAAACAATAGCCACCTTGCCAGTGGGCTACGCCGACGGACTCCCACGAAGTTTGGGAAACGGCAAGGGCTGTTTTCTGATAAGCGGGAAAGCAAGCCCCACAGTGGGAAATATATGCATGGACATGTGCATGGTCGATATTACCGGAACAAATGCAAAACCAGGGGATGAAGTTATTATCTTTGGGAAAAAACATCCTGTACAAAAAATTGCCAGTGCGGCCAAAACAATACCTTATGAGATCCTTACAGGAATTTCCGAACGGGTAAAAAGAATTTATTATCAGGAATAAATAAGAAAAGATGCCTAAACTATCTGTTGTAATTATCACCCTGAATGAAGAAAAAAATATCGGACGATGTCTGGAATCGGTTAAAGATATTGCTGATGAGATAGTTATCGTCGACTCGTTTTCCACCGACCGCACCGAAGAGATTTGTCTCCGGTACAATGCCCGGTTTATAAAGCATGAATTCAACGGACACATAGAGCAGAAAAATTGGGCAATTGACCAAGCCTCCTATTTGCATGTCCTTTCTCTCGATGCTGACGAAGAACTCTCGGATCGCCTAAAAAA
>CAMAZH010000012.1 GCA_945863035.1 Chitinophaga pinensis
AGTTCGGTCATCTCCCCCGTTTTGATATTTATGGTATTCTGGGCCAGCGATATACTGCTCGTGGGTTTTACGGCAACTCTGAAAACAATGTCGTTTCCGTTGGATATACCGCCGTTTATTCCCCCGGCATGGTTGGTTTGGGTTTTCCCTTCGGGGGATACAAACAAGTCGTTATGCTCACTGCCTTTCATTTTCACCGATGCAAACCCGGCTCCAAACTCAATGGCTTTAATGGCTGGGATGCTGAAAGCAATATGTGCAATCAGGGATTCAACCGAATTGAAAAAAGGCTCACCCAGTCCTGCCGGAATTTCGCTTGCCGTGCATTCAACAATTCCCCCGATGGAATTCTGTTGCTCAATGGCCATATCCACAGCTTTCCCGATATCTTTCATTCCCCCGGCTTCAGTGAGTTCTGCTTTTATTTTAACGGGGGAGATAATCTTTCGGGCTATTACGCCTGCCGCAACCAGTCCCAGAGTAAGCCTGCCGCTGAAATGTCCGCCGCCGCGGAAATCCTCATAACCGCCAAACTTTTTGAATGCAACAAAATCGGCATGTCCGGGTCGGGGTGTCTCCCGTAATTTCTCATAATCTTTAAAACGTGTATTCGTATTCTCAAAAAGAATTGTGATGGGGGCTCCTGTTGTGGAATCGTTAAAAACCCCACTCATGAACCTGGGTAAATCGGCTTCTTTGCGCGGGGTGGTGCCTTTTGAACCACTTCGCCTTCGATTAAGGTCGGGCGTGAAATCGGATTCGAGCAAAGGCACCCCGGCCGGACAACCATCAATTGTTACCCCGGTGGAGTTCCCGTGCGATTCGCCAAAAATACTTACCCTGAAATGGGTTCCGAAACTATTCATCTCTATTGAATTTTTTTGATAATATCCCCCATCTGGTCGTAACTCAACTGACCTTCTGCAGTAGCATCGCCCTCCCCTGCCGATGCAAAGGTGAACTCGGCACCCAGCAGAGTGGCCGCAACCCGCGTAATCTTACCCATCTTTCCCATTCCAAGAACTACCTTGCGTCCCGAAATAGTATAAAGAGAAAGAAGTCTGGCCGAATCGGCCGGCGAATAAACCCTGCAGGCCAATTTGGCCACATCGGCACCAGCCAGAAAGCAATCGTTCAAAAGGGATTCCAGAGTTTCTGAGGCAGGTGTGAGTTCATAATTATGGTATGATATAATGAGTTCAGTTGCGGATTGCCCGATAATCTTCCTCACTGAATCGAGAAAGGATGCTTCTGAATCCACTTCAACATCAATATACTTAGCTCCCGAAGCAGCTGCCATCTCAAAAAGCGCAAGCCTTTCATCGTCCATAAATTTCCCGGGTCTGCAGGTAAAAACAGTCTTGCCACCCGAAAGAATCACTTCCCGGTATTCCTCAGGTTTCCAATTAAGAAGATCCGCCCTGAGTTCAATGAATCCTGATTTCCGCAATACTTTTTTTGCTTCTGCAGGACTCCCGTTTCCAAAACTAACGCAAATCATAGAGCATTGATTTAAGATCGTTTACAGGTAATTTTTGTATAAGAGCTTTCCCTATGTCTTCAAGGAGAATAAAACTAATCTCCCCCCCTGCTCTTTTCTTGTCTTTTTTCATTGCCTCCGCCAGTAAATCAGGATCATATTCAAGCTGCACCGGCAACCCGCTTCTTTTTATGAGGTTTTCGAGTTCGACGGCTTTGGAGGCTTCAAGCAAACCAAGGTTAACAGAAAGCCGCGATGCAAGAATCATTCCAAGGGCAACCGCTTCGCCATGAGGTACTTTATAGAGCTTCTCGAAGGCATGGGCAAAAGTATGACCAAAGTTAAGGGTTTTTCGCTCACCAATTTCATTTTCATCCCCATGAACCACTTCAATTTTGTTCCGTACCGACTCATATATCATCCTTTCAAGCACCAACAAATCTTTGGCTATCCCCTTTTCAATGTTCTGATCGAGGTAGATAAAGAATTCCCTGTCGCGGATAGCCCCGTATTTTATGATCTCGGCAAATCCCCCGAGAAATTCCCTTTCTGGCAGGGTAGAAAGGCTATCCACATCGCAGTAAACAAAATCCGGCTGGCGGATTATCCCAACCATGTTTTTATATCCATCGAGGTTCACGCCGTTTTTGCCACCTATAGCGGCATCGACTTGTCCCAGAAGGGTTGTGGAGACGAATCCGAACGGGATACCCCTGAGGAATGTAGAGGCAACAAATCCCGACAAATCGGTAGCAATCCCTCCGCCTGCGCCAATCAACGACCAGCTACGATCGACTTCCATTTCAAGGAGCTTGTGGTAAAGCACAACGGCCTGATCCATCGATTTGGCCTTTTCTCCCGAACCAATTGAAATTACGGGAAATCCGGCAAATTTAGCGGAGTGGAAATGCAGCAGGTTTTCATCGGCCATCACAACGGTTTTGCTTTTGGTAAAGCTGGAAATCGCAGTGCCTATATCTCCCCCGATAAAAACCTCGCTTTTACCGCCTGAAGTTACCAACTCAAGCTTTTTCATTTTGCATCTTCCTGTTTGCGGTTCATTACCACCGTTTGCTTATTGATGGATTCCTGATGGATGGCCTGGAATACCTTCAGGATAAACTCTTCGCTGAGACCTTTTCTGCTGCCGAGGTTTATGCGGTTTCTCACAATATCGTCCCATCGTTGCGATTGCAGGATCGTGATATTGTTGTCTTTCTTGTGCTTTCCGATTTCTTCAACAACCTTCATTCTTTTTTCGAAAATCTGTATCAGTTTGTCATCAAGCTTATCGATCTGCTCCCGGAGTTCAGCCAGACTCAGCATTGCGTTAAGGTCGCCCTCGTCTCTGAATACGAGTCTTTTAAGAAGCGTATGCAGCTCTGCAGGCGTGATTTGCTGTTTTGCGTCGCTCCATGCCTCATCGGGGCTTATGTGTGTCTCGATGATCAAACCGTCGAAGTTCAAGTCCATTGCTTTTTGAGAAATATCATAGAGCATATGACGGTTTCCACAGATATGGCTGGGGTCGTTGATAATTTTCAGCTCCGGGATCCTGCGGCGCAGTTCGATAGGCACCTGCCATTGTGGGTCGTTCCTGAAAAGGGATTTGTCATACACTGAGAAACCGCGGTGTATTGCAACAAGCTTCTTCAATCCCGAATTGTTAAGGCGTTCGAGTGCCCCGATCCAAAGTTCAATATCAGGGTTGACGGGGTTTTTAACCATTACGGTGATATCCACACCTTTGAGCGCATCGGCGATATCCTGCACGGCGAAAGGATTTGCGGTTGTGCGCGCACCGATCCATAGTATGTCAACGCCCGACTTCAGGCATTCCTCAACATGCTTTACCGTGGCAACCTCAGTGGTGATGAGCATGCCCGTTTCTTCTTTCACCTTGCGCAACCATTCCAGACCGATGGATCCGATACCCTCAAAGGCATTTGGGCGTGTGCGGGGCTTCCATATCCCCGCCCGGTAAATATTGATTCCCCGTGAATGCAGTTCCCTGGCCGTAGCCAGAACTTGTTCTTCGGTTTCAGCGCTGCAAGGACCCGCAATGATGATGGGCCTTTTCATGCACTCGCCACAAAGTGCGAGAGGTTCAAGATCGAGTTTGATTCCCATAATTGTAGTTATTATTCCATTATTGATTTTCCTTTGATATATTCCCCCAAGACTCCCAATTCACTGGTGAACGGACGAATTGCGTCGAGGGATTTCCTGTACCAGTCGTAATCGTCAAAAATCACATCCACATAAAACTGGTACTCCCAATCTTTTCCCATGATCGGAAGGGATTGGATTTTCGAAAGGTTGATGTCGTAATACGACAGGATAGAGAGTATTTTTGAAAGCGAGCCTGATTTGTGAGCAAGGGCGAAATGTAAAGATGCCTTATTAACTATGGAATTGTCCGTTTGGTCACCATTCGTTTCTTTGAGGATGAGGAACCGGGTGTAGTTCATTTTATTGGTTTCTATACCTGGTGCAAGAATTTCGAGCCCGTATTTTTCTGCAGCAAGATCACTTGCGATGGCGCCTTTGCCGATGAGTTTGCCCTCCTGAAGCATTTTTGCGCTAAGGGCCGTATCGATGCTCTCGATAAGAGTGATATGCGGGTAATTGTCGAAAAAAAGCTGGCATTGAAGAATTGCCATGGGATGCGAATACACTTCCTTAAGGTCTTCGATCTTCTGTCCCTTTAAAGCCACCAGATTCTGGCGAATCCTCAGGTAAATCTCTCCCACGATATGCATTTTGGAATCCTTTATCAAGGCGTAATTGGGGATAATACTCCCGGCCAGAGAGTTCTCAATTGCCATGATGCCATAATCTACTTCCCGCTGGGTAAGCGATGTAATGAGATCTTTAAAAGTATTGTTAGGCTTTATGTCAATCTCCAAAGGCTCGAAATATGCCTTGGCCGCAATTTCATGAAACGCTCCGTACCCGCCCTGAATGGCAATTGTGATCGGTTTGATTTCTGAGTTTTCTTCCATAATAATAATTAATAAAAAGATTTCGACCTGAAGCTCCCTTGTTTTGAGAAACTGAAACAAATTAAAAAAGGCCCCGTGTCGACCGGGACCTTTTATATGATTTTCTCTGCTCTGAAACCCATACGTTATCCCGGCCTGTTAATTCAGACTAAAATAAAAGTAATAAAAGAAGAATCCAGCAGGTATGTGTTTGAATCTGTCCATGTTAAAAATAAAAAATCCCGATAAACACCGGGATCAATTGATATAAAAGTTTATCCCGACTTATTTCAGCTTGCTATAAAAATAGAAATATGTAAAAGTAAAGCGGGTCATTTTTTTAAAGATTTGTGCAAAGTAAATCAATTTGCTTAATATATGCAAGGAATTGCACGAAAAAAGTATCAAGATGAAGTCGGGCAGAGTCTATCTCGAAATGTTTATCTTGCAGCGGCAGAAGGGCAAAGTTTTTTGCCTTCCTCCTATGGTTATAGGTATGCTTTGAAATATCTTGCTGTCAGCAATTTAAAACTATGAGCAATAAAGAGTTATTCCACAAAACGATTACCTGGTTTCAGGAAAACATGCCAATTGCAGAGACAGAGTTGCATTACTCGAATACCTTTCAGTTGCTTGTTGCCGTTATCCTGTCGGCCCAATGCACCGATAAAAGGGTAAATATCATAAGCCCGCCGTTTTTCGATCGTTTCCCGGATCCTCAAACTCTGGCGGCTTCGTCGGTTGAGGAAATTTTCTCCTATATTAAAACATGCTCCTATCCCAATAACAAAGCTAAAAACCTGTGGGGTATGGCGAATAGTCTGGTGAGTGATTTCGGGGGAGTGGTACCGGACGAGCCGGAGCAACTTCAAAAATTGCCCGGAGTTGGCCGTAAGACAGCAAACGTCATTCTTTCGGTTGCCTTCAATAAGCCAGCGCTTGCGGTGGATACTCATGTCTTCAGGGTTGCGGCCAGAATAGGACTTTCGGTAAACGCAAAAACCCCGCTTGAGACGGAAAGACAATTGGTGAAGTATATTCCCGAAGAACTTCTGAGTGTGGCCCACCACTGGCTTATTCTTCATGGGCGATACACATGCATCGCTCGCAAACCGAAATGTTTGGAATGCGGTTTGAGGGAATTCTGCCAATATGCTTCACGAGCAGTAAACCAATGAAGTGTATAGTTATAATTGGGTAAAGCTATAAATATTAACGAAAAGTACTATTTTTGTGACTAAAGCCTTTCCAAAATGAAAAACTCTCTCAAACTTGCACTACTTAGCCTCCTGATTCTAACCCTATCCGGGGCCAGTTTCGAGAAGATCGATTACCGCGCCGCAAGACTCAACAACGTTTGTAAAGACCTCAAAAACGATGTACTGCTCTATTTTGTCTTTGTGGACACCAAGACTACCAGTCCCTGGTCCGAGTTTGATATCCGGTCAACAATCGATTCGATGGACGTCGCGGTTACCTGGATCGAAAAACAAGCTGAAATAAATAATATTTCTTTAAATATTAAAACCGACTATTATATAGGTAAAGAGTTTGCAACGGTGAGCAAAGATCTGCCATCGGGTACCGTTGACGAGTCTATTACCCAACCCAATTTGAAGGCTGGCATTGTGAAAATCAACAAATGGGCCGACAGCCTCTCGAAAATCGTTGGAGGTTCTTTTATTATAGTAGGGAAAGACGGTATCCCCTTACTACAGAGTCCAAAAGATACCGAACGCCTGATTGCTTTGCTGCGCGATGAGTACAAGGTTGAAAGTGTTGCCCTGATTTTCATGGTAAACAATTATTTCCGCAACGATATTTCATTTGCTGTCAACACTTTCACAACCGAAAAGGTCGAATTTGCAATCGTAAGTTACAAATATCCGGCCGAAATTGCCCACAGCTTCCTTAATCTCTATGGTGCTGCGGATTTGTATGCCACACCCTTGCGAAAGTCCGATAAGAAGATTAAGATGGCACATGAGTTTTTTCCAAATGAGATCATGCAGGATCCCTATGCGAAGAATATTTGGGCACAAGAAATTTCCGACTTCACAAAATATCTGATTGGCTGGACCAATGAGCTTGATCCCCGATACGAGCCTTTGCTTTCCGACAAGCCTTTCGGGTTTTAACTTCACCAAGCAACGTTTAACCCATATTTCATGCAAGCAGTATACCTGGATTATAATTCCACGACCCCAATTGACAAGGAAGTGGCTGATTTTATGATCCCTTTTCTTCGCGGTCATTTTGGAAACCCATCAAGCACTCATGTTTATGGGGTTGAAAGCAAGATCGCCATTGAAAATGCGCGGAAAAGTCTCGCCGCCTTGCTCAACTGTTCTTCTTCTGAAATAATATTTACCAGCGGGGGTACCGAATCCAACAATTTCGCCATTAAAGGAGCCGCCCGGGCCAATCGCGACAAAGGCAATCATATTATTACCACCAACATAGAACATCCTGCTGTTCTTGAGGTATGCCGGTCGCTTGAAAACGAAGGCTTTGAAGTCAGCTACCTGCCAGTTAACAAGGAAGGAATACTCGAAACAGAAACCCTGAAAAATGCCATTAGGGCCGAAACCATCCTGATTTCTGTGATGCATGCCAACAATGAGACTGGCACTATACAAAACATCGCTGACCTCTCTTCGCTTGCCAGGGAACACCAAATCATTTTCCATTCCGATGCCGCACAGTCGGTTGGGAAAATCAAAACGGATGTTCGGGAATTGGGAGTGGATCTGCTATCGGTTGCTGCACACAAATTTTATGGCCCAAAGGGTATCGGTGCACTTTTTATTCGCGAGGGAGTCAACCTGAACAAAATCATGCACGGGGCCAACCATGAGCACAACCTCCGTCCGGGAACTGAAAATGTTCTTGAAATTGCCGGTCTGGGTAAAGCAGCGGAAGTGGCCCTCCGCGATTTCAACCGCAATTTCGGGAACATGCAACAAACGCGCGATTTGCTCTACCAAATTTTAAAAGCGGAAATTCCGTCAATTGTCCGTAACGGTCACCATGAGCAGGTTTTACCGAACACATTGAACATAAGTTTTCCGGGAATGGATGCCGGAGCCTTGCTGTCAGAGCTGGTTGAAGTTGCAGCCTCAGCCGGAGCAGCCTGTCATGCCGATGACGTAGAAATATCCTATGTTTTGCAAGCCCTGAAAATACCGATCGAAATTGCAATGGGAACCATCCGCTTTTCCACTGGAAAAAACACTTCGCAAAAAGAGATCACCGACGCTGCATCCCACATCGCATCCCGGGCAAAAAAGTTGATGAGCAATGCCATGGATTCGTCGCTTCCGCAAGTCAAAGCCGACCAGATCAAATTAACTCATTTTACCCATGGGCTGGGATGTGCCTGCAAAATCAGTCCAAGAATCCTGGAAGAAATCCTTCGGGGAATTCCCTCCCCGATTCACCCGGATATCCTCGTTGGTTCTGAAACGTCGGATGATGCTGCGGTTTACAGAATAAATGATGAGACAGCCCTCGTGCAAACGGTCGATTTCTTCACCCCGGTTATCGACGACCCATTTGAATTTGGGGCAATTGCAGCCGCAAACGCGCTAAGCGATATTTATGCAATGGGGGCAAAACCGCTTTTTGCGCTCAATATTGTTGCCTTCCCGGTTAACAGGCTGCCAACCCAAACATTGCGGGATATCCTCAACGGCGCCCAATCCGTCGCCGACGAAGCTGGCATTTATATTCTCGGGGGACACACCATAGAAGACAATGAGCCGAAATTCGGTATGGTTATCAGCGGTTTGGTTCATCCCTCGAAAATACTCAGGAATTCGACCTGCAAGCCGGGTGACAAACTTATTCTTACCAAACCCTTGGGTACAGGAATCCTCAGCACCGCTCTGAAGAGAAACATGATTAGTGGCCAAGTAGAGAGAGAACTTTATCAGACCATGAGAAAGCTCAACAAACAAGATGCTGAAATCATGGTGAAATACCGGGTTAATGCCTGTACCGACATAACGGGTTTCGGACTCTTAGGACACATGAAGGAAATGCTGGAGTCTGCAAATGTTTCGGCCGAGCTGAATGCCTCTTGCATTCCCCATTTAACAGGAGCACTTGATCTGGCCTCACAAGGGATAATCCCGGGTGGAACATCCAACAACATTAGCTTCACTTCCGGAATCGTGCGTTTTTCGGGAGAGATTAGTAAGGCAATGCAGGTATTACTTGCAGATGCTCAAACTTCCGGCGGGCTTCTTATTTCAGTCGATCCTGCTGATGCGGAGGCCTTGCTTGATGAAATAACATCATCGGGCAACCGTTTCGCAAGCGAAATCGGGAGGATTATGACAAGGAATAGTTCACTTGTTTATGTAATCAATTAATTATCTGATATTTGCAAAATGAAAATTTAAGATTAACTTAAGATTGGAAATTTTGCCGTGTGGACTGTATATGTTACTTTTGTTTTAAGCTAATGTTAATTTAACGTTAACACAATTTGAAAGGCTTACAAGCCAACGAAAAGAAAGTTTTACAAACAAAAACCAGCCACGATGAAAAAAATAACAGCAATTCTGGCCGTTCTATTCACATTTACAGTGTCGCAGGCACAAATAGCAAGTGGTGAAGACGGGAAATACTATGCCGATAACAATTCATTGTACTCTGGAAGCTATACCGAAAACTTTTCGGACGGAACCATACGAATGAAAATGGAGTTGAAGAACGGGGTTGCGGATGGCAACACCTATATATATAGTGAAGGCGGAAATTTACTTGAAACCCGATCCTATTCTGAAGGTAAATTTAACGGGACATGGTTGACTTATAGCGACAGTGGGATAAAAGTTGCAGAGGCTCACTACCTTAACAACAAAAAAGATGGAATTTGGTTAATCTGGGACAATTCCGGAAAACTTCGTTACCAGATGGAATACAAAGCAGGTGAAAAAACCGGATTGTGGAAAGAATGGGATGAAAATGGCAGTCTGATTCGCGAAAAAAATTACGATTAAATATATAATCCTGTTATTTAGCAAGATAGCCGCATGGGACAAGGAATCCAGCGGTTTTCTTGTTTTATGACGAAACCAATGACAATAAGGATGAATGAAGAAAGAAATGCTTCTAATCATGGGTATTTAGTGGATTGGTTTTTATACTTTTGTAGAAACCAATAATTACGGATCATTCATGAGTTTTGTTTTTTAAAAAAAAATAGTATTTTTACTTTCGAAATGAGCGTCAAATATCAGATAAATTTAAACTGACCTATATGAATATAAAGCTACTGGAATCTGGAAAGCAATTCATACTTCTGTTCGCCATTCTGGCGTTTATTTCTGGAAGTTGTGCATCAGACAAGAGTAAGGAAAACAAAAATGCCGACAATTCCGGACTTTCCGATGATTTCAATTCCGAAATGGATGATGATCTTGCAGAGAAGATAAACACGGCAAAAAGAATTTTCTATTCCCTACCCTCGCCTCTTGAAACGGCTATGTTAATAAAGAGTGCAGGAGCAAACTACGATGGTGATTTGCTAAACAAGGTAGAAAACACATCCAAATACAATACAAATCTCAAAATGGCCCTGAACCTCGGTATTTACACCACCGACCTCAGCTATGCAAGTCTTTTTGATCAAACCCAGGCAACATTAAGCTACATCAACGCCGCAAAAAAAATGGCTGATGGCCTTGAAATACTGGATGCCATTGATGAAGCTACTATCCGCAGGCTTGAGGAAAACATCAACAACAGGGATGTTATCATTGATATTATCTCTGAGACCCTCCTGAATTCAAATTCATTTCTTGAAGATAAAGGTCTTCAAAACACATCCGCAATTATATTAGTTGGCGGCTGGGTTGAGGGCTTGCACATTGCAACCAGTTTGGTGGAAAAGGGAGCAAACCTTAAGACCAACAAACTCGTGGAAAGAATTGTGGATCAGAAGCTCTCCCTGAATATTGTTGTCAGTTTGCTCGAAAACAATAAAGATAACGCTGAAGTGCAGATCCTCTTAAAAGATGTTGCTGAACTCAGTGCTATATATGATAAAATCACTATTGAGCAATCAGAAATTACTCCGGTTGAAGATCCAAATACGAATGTAACTACTTTGAAGTCCGAATCGACTATCAAAATAACTCAGGAAGTATTTGACGAGCTTGCCCGGAAAGTGAAAGAATTAAGAACCCGATATATTTCATAAATAAATATCTTCGTTATGAAAAGAAGTTTATTTGTTAGCATCCTATTTGTTGTATTTGCTCTGACTCCCTTTAAAGCTGATGCTCAGTGTAAACAGTTTGCTAAAAATACCTGTAAAGTTGGTCTTTCCCCTTTTCAACACGATGGGAATTACCACGCAGCTATCCTGCTTGAAGGAGAAGAAGCCGAATTGTACAAAACTTTTTATTCCGATACCCAGTACCGGATTGGAATATGCGGTGCTAATAACCTCGGTGAAGTTGAGTTCAGCATTGTTGATGGCAGCGGTAAAGTGTTATATAACAACAAGTTTCACGGATATGAATGGAAGTGGGACTTTAAATTGGAATCGAGTCAGCAATTAAAAATTGTTGTTAAGGTACCCGTTACCAATGGCATGTCCAATGAACCCAAAGAAGGTTGTGTTGCAATTATGTTTGGTTTCAAAGAAAAATAAGCCCGGTATAATTAGAATTACGGCCTATGAAAACTCATAGGCTTTTTTTTTAAAATTTTATCCAATGAAAACCTTTCGTCTATTTCTAGTCGTTGTCTTGTTATCCCAACTGTTACAAGGTTGTGCCGAGCTCATGAGCATTGCGACCCAGGTTACTCAGACTCCGGCAGCATCGAACCCGCTTTCGGGAAACGAGGTTATCGAAGGTCTTAAAACAGCTTTGTTGGTTGGGACCGACACTTCGGTATCGAAAACATCCCGTGTTAATGGTTTTTACAAGGATGAGGCAATTAAAATACTTCTTCCTCCCGAAGCACAGAAAATTTATGAAAACAAGGATAAGCCTATCTTCAAGGCTACCGGTCTGGATAAGAAATTGGAAGATGCGGTGTTGGCTATCAACCGGGCTGCAGAGGATGCCTCGAAAGAAGCTGCGCCAATATTCAAATCGGCTATTACAGGTATGTCATTCAGCGACGGTTGGGCTATATTAAAAGGAACAAATCCGGCTGCAGCAAATCAGCCTGCTGGTTTTGACTCTACCGCTGCGACAGGCTATCTCCGATCAACAACCTATGCTCAACTTACCGCAGCCTTCAGCCCGAAAGTGAATACCTCCCTCGATAAAAAACTCGTTGGGAATTATTCCCCCAACCAGATATGGAGCACCTTAACCTCCAGTTATAATACCGTTGCAAAGAATTCCCTGGGAATGATTGAACCCGTTAAAACAACCGACCTTGGAACCTATGTTACTGAAAAAGCTCTCGACGGACTATTCTATAAGGTCGCCCTTCAGGAAAAGGAAATCCGCAGAGATCCTTTGAAATGGGCCAAAACAGCTGTCGGAAATATTCTTCAACGCGTTTTCGGGAAAAGCTGAGCCTACAGCACTATTTTTTAAGTTTCTCTTTCAGATAATTGGCGGTGTAGGAATCCGAGAAACCAGCAAGTTGCTCCGGTGTGCCTTCGAATACAACGCGCCCCCCGTTTTCCCCGCCCTCGGGTCCCATATCGATTACCCAGTCGGCCGATTTTATTACATCAAGGTTATGTTCAACCACCAGGATGCTGTGCCCCCTTTTAATAAGAGCATTAAAGGCGTCGAGCAGTTTGCGTATATCATGGAAATGCAATCCGGTGGTCGGTTCATCGAAAATGAAGAACATATTTTCCGAACTGCCTTCTTTGCTAAGAAAAAAGGCCAGCTTTACGCGTTGGCTTTCGCCTCCGCTGAGCGTACTCGACGATTGCCCGAGTTTGATATACCCTAATCCCACATCCTGTAAGGGCTTCAACTTCGACACAATCCGCTTCTCGGTAGAGGAATCTTTTTGACCGAAAAACTCAATCGATTCATCTACCGTCATCTCTAAAACATCAAAAATGCTTTTGCCTCGGTATTTCACCTCAAGTATTTCATCCTTAAACCTCTTCCCTTTGCAACTCTCACAAAGCAGGTTAACATCGGCCATAAATTGCATTTCGACCTTAATAAACCCATCTCCCTGACATTCCTCGCATCTGCCCCCGTCGATATTGAAAGAATAATGACTGGCTTTAAACCCGTTTATGGCTGAAGCAGGCAAGTCTGCAAACAGTTTCCTTATCTCGTCATAGGCTTTGAGGTAGGTCACCGGATTTGATCTTGAAGATTTGCCGATGGGATTCTGGTCAACGAATTCCACATTCTTCACCAGATCAATGTCTCCCTCAAGAAAATCGAACTTGCCGGTCTTCTCCCCCACTCCATTCAAGCGCTTGCTCAAAGCAGGGTAAAGTATTCCTTTCACAAGGGATGATTTCCCGGATCCACTCACACCGGTAATAGCAGTCATTATATTCAAAGGGATTTTAACATCCACATTTTTGAGATTGTTCTCTCTGGCTCCTTTAATAAGCAGATAATTATTCCATTTTCTTCTTGAAATAGGGATTTCGATTTGTCTTTTCCCGGTGATATAGTCGGAGGTAAGACTTGATTCCGATTTTATGAGCTCAGCGTGATTGCCGGCGAAAACTACTTCTCCGCCATTTCTTCCCGCCCGTGGCCCGATGTCGATAATCATGTCGGCAGCACGAATGATGTCCTCGTCGTGTTCAACTACCACCAGGGTATTACCCATATCCCGGAGTTCCTTCAGCACCTCGATTAAGAGCATGGTGTCGCGCGAATGCAGTCCAATGCTGGGTTCATCGAGTATATAAAGGGAGCCGACCAAAGCGCTGCCCAAAGATGTTGCCAGATTTATTCTTTGTGATTCTCCCCCGGAAAGAGTGGCTGAAAGCCTGTTAAGCGTCAGATAGTTTAACCCTACATGCAACAAGAAGCCAAGTCTGCTGCGAATCTCAGTGAGCAAACGCCCGGCGACTTTCTCTTCATGAGGCGATAATTTAATGTTATCGAAGAACTCGGCGAGTTTATTTATGGGCATAAGGACCAATTCGTGGATTGGTTTTCCGTTTATCCGAACATACGAAGCCTCCTTACGGAGGCGACCGCCTTTGCACTCGTGACAGATGGTCTTTCCCCGGTACCGGGAAAGCATAACCCGGTATTGGATCTTATATTTTTTTTCCTCCAGATGCTCGAAGAAATTGCGAATGCCTTTAAAATGTTTGTTTCCCTTCCACAGCAATTCCTGTTGTTCAGGAGCAAGTTTGTAATAAGGTGTGTGAATAGGGAAATCGAAATTATCAGCCGAATAAATCAGCTTTTCGAGCCATTTGCTCATTTTCTCGCCTTTCCAGCAAACAATAGCCTCTTCATAAACCGAAAGACTTTTATTTGGTATCACCAGGTCTTCATCGATTCCAATAACCTGTCCGTAGCCTTCACATACCGGACAGGCACCAATCGGGTTATTAAAGCTGAACATGTGTTCGTCGGGCTCTTCGAACACTATACCATCAGCCTCAAAGGAATCGGTAAATTCATGGTGCTTTTTCTCTTCGGGCTTGCGGATCCGGCAAATCCCCTTGCCGATGCTTAGAGCTGTTTTGACAGAATCGCCGAACCTGCTGACAGAATCTTCGTCTCTGCTCACCACAAGCCGGTCGATAATCAGATTGTTCCCGGAGGTTGCTGCCACCAGGTCCTTGTTTTGCAGAACATCTTCAATTTGAACAATCTCACCATCCATTTCTATGCGGGTAACCCCCTGACGAAGGTAAAGCTCCAACTGGTAAGCAATGCTTGTCCCGTCGCAGCAGTGAAATGGGGCCAATACAAGCAAGCGGGTGCTGTCTTCAAAGGAAAGAATATAGTCCACAACATCCGAAACCGAATGTTTCTTCACCTCTTTGCCGGAGACTGGAGAATAGGTTCTCCCGATTCTTGCGAAAAGGAGTTTCAGGTAATCGTATATTTCGGTAGAAGTTCCAACGGTAGAGCGGGGATTCCGTGTGTTTACCCTCTGCTCGATGGCCACTGCGGGTGGTATCCCATGAATAAAATCGACATCGGGCTTATCAATCCTTCCTAAAAACTGACGGGCATAGGCAGAGAGGCTTTCCACGTATCGACGCTGACCCTCGGCATAAAGCGTATCGAAAGCAAGTGATGACTTGCCAGAGCCTGACAGGCCAGTGATAACTACAAACTTATCTCTTGGAATGGCAATATCAATATTCTTCAGGTTATGGACTCTGGCTCCCTTAATAAAAATCTCACTCCTTTTTTCTTTCTTCTCTTCTGGCATAATAATTGCTGGCCTATTTAAGCTTTTAACAATATTTAACGAAATTCAAAGTTAATATTTTTTGGACAAAACAATTTTATTGTTACTTTCGCTTTCTCTCAAGTATTTAACCAGTAAGAATATTCACAAGTAAGTTAAAAGGAGGACTGCCTATAGTTATTTTTCTACCTAATTAACCAAACAAGGAGGTAGTTGTGAAAACAAGCAGAAAAACAGATTTCGAACTTGTACAGGAGTTCGTTGACGGTAGTCAGTCTGGTATTGAAATTCTTATTAAACGCCATAAAACCCGGGTTTTTACCTATATCATGCTCATGGTTAAGAATAACCAGTTGGCGGAAGATATCTTTCAGGATACCTTTATTAAGGTTATTCATTCATTAAAAGCGGGGAAATATAAGGATAATGGCAGGTTCTTGTCATGGGTTATCCGCATTGCCCACAATCTGGTTATCGACCATTTCAGAAAAGAAAAGCAAATGAATATGCTTTCCAATGATGACACGGTTGTCGATTTATTCAACAACAGGAAATTGGCTGAAAAGAATATTGAGGACAATATAATCCACGAGCAGATTTGCCAGGATATCAGAACCCTTATCGAGAGACTGCCCGATGACCAGAAGGAGGTTATTCTTCTGAGGCATTACGGCGATTTGAGTTTTAAGGAGATTGCCGAGCAAACGGGCGTTAGCATAAACACAGCTCTTGGGCGAATGAGGTATGCTTTGATTAATCTGCGCAAGTTGATTGAGAAACACGACATCAGTCTTATGCTTCCATGACAAATATATAGGGTTAGCCGCAATAATTTTTTTTCTTAAGCGTTTAAGTTCTACCTAACGCTAAAAAAGCTTATTGCCTATGAATGGAAATTCTACTCTGGTTTTTATTTTTGACAGTACCGAGGGAGTAAATGATTGTATTGATATCGACGAAATGCTTGATCCATATGGAAAATCCAGCCTTGAGCTCGAAAGAACTTTTAGAAACATTCAATTTTCCCCGAGTAACGAAGTACTGGAAAGAATACTCATGAATGCCTGAAAGACAGGATGATTTCATGCAGGAAAAATTAAGCCCCAATGAAGATTTGATTCTTCTGCGGGGTTTTTTATTTCAAGGACTGGAGATCGGATATAATCTGACAAGCTACCACGCCGGCCGTTTCTGTTCTAAGCCTGGATGAACCAAGACTTACAGGAGCATAACCATTCCTTATCGCAGACTTCACTTCCAATTCAGAAAAATCACCCTCCGGACCGATCAATATCGTGAAACCGGGATTTGCGAGCTCCATTTTAATAAGGTCCTGCCTATTCCCTTCCATACAATGAGCAATAAGTTTATGACCCGGGATTTGTGCATTAATAAAACTGTCAAATGTGGTTAAGGGATGAAAGACAGGGTGATATGCCTTTAAGGATTGTTTCATGGCCGAAGTTATGACTTTTTCCAATCGGTCGTGTCGGATAATTTTTCTTTCCGAGCGCTGGCATAAGAGTGGGGTAATCTCATCAACCCCAATCTCTGTTGCTTTTTCCAGAAACCATTCATAACGTTCAATGTTTTTTGTAGGGGCAAGGGCGATATGCAGGTTGAAATTTCGTTTCCCGAATTCAAAATGCGATTTCGCAATTTGGATTGAGCAGGCTCTGTGATCAGCTACAGAAATGGTTCCCTCGAAGAATCCTCCCTTTCCATCAACCAGATAAACCTCATCGCCAAGCTTCTGCCTCAATACTTTTATGCAATGATGGCTTTCGGTTTCATCCAAGATACCGGTGTTTCCATAAATATTTTGAGAGTAAAAAATGTTCATTTGCCAAAATTGGTTTATAATTAATCTGAGCCCTTCAAATTTACATAAGAAATTGAGCTTTTTTGAAATTATTTAAGTCTGGCAGTTTAAATTAGCGTATTTTTAAATTCCGGGATCGTGCAAGATTAATAAGGTCATTTGTTTGCAAAAATCACTATTCCCGCTATAAGTAACACTTAATAAATGCTTTGCTTCACAAGAAATAAGGGAAGACGTCCTGACCAACCGGGGTGTTTATGAAATAAATAATTTAGAAGTTCTGAGAGCTTTTGACACAGCAATCACTTTTTTAAGATATCCGAAAGTAAACCAAACAATCACTATGTCACAAATAGGTCTTTTATCAGACACTCATGGTTTTTTTGATCCCCGCCTGAAAATCTTCTTTGAGAATTGCGATGAAATATGGCATGCCGGCGATATCGGGAATATTCAGACCGCAGATGAGATTGCTGGTTTCAAACCCCTGAGGGCTGTTTTCGGAAACATCGACGGGCATGAGATAAGAATAGTATATCCCGAGCACCAGAGGTTTTATTATGAAGGCATGGATGTCTGGATTACTCATATTGGCGGGTATCCGGGCAATTACGATTCCCGGATCAGAAATCAGATCAGAACCAATCCCCCGGAATTATTCATCAGCGGGCACTCCCACATATTAAAAGTGATGCCTGACAAGAAACAGGGATTGTTGCACATAAATCCCGGGGCTGCAGGCAAATCAGGTTTTCACCTGGTTCGCACTGCAGTACGGTTTGTTATTGAGATGGGACGAATCAAAGATCTGGAGGTTATTGAGCTGGCAGCTCGTTATTAGGCAAGCTTTCATCAGACTCAGCATTCAAGGCATCTTCAGCCTCCTGGTATCTCCTTAGAAATAATTCCACCCTACGATCGGGGGCAAGTGCATAGATATAGCCGGTTTGCCCCGATTTCGCCTTAACTCTTCTCTCGGTATCTTTCAAAGCCAATAAAATGGAGTTGAAATTCTTATTGGATGATGTGACCTGCATACTACCCGGGTTATAACCAAAGTAATAATAGGTGTTTGGATCCAGTACCAAATATATATCCAGAAGATCGCCGGAACCACGGTTTGACAATTCTATATAAGCTTCAACTTCCTTATTTACAGCCTTGTCCCCTACCCTGATTACTCCCACAGGACCGTGATACCTGAACGAACGTGTGCTTTGGTTCCATTTGAGTTTCACATTTGAAAATATCAGGTTCTTTTTGAAACTTTCCGGGACTAGTTTATAATTCCCATAGAGACCAAGTTCCGTTTCCATAATTTCAGCATTCTCCAAACCAATGAAATCGCGCAGCGCCTGTTTATAGAAGGTGCTTGTGAGATCGAAGGCTTTCAGGTTGGTAAGGCTGTCCAGTTCCTTTCCCAGGATTGTAAGTGCCTCCGGTGAGAAAAAGAAATCTACGCCCATAAGTACATTTGATTCGTAGCTGCTTCTCTCAATATCATGCGTTGCATTTCCGGTAGATACAACTTTGACCTGTCCGTAATCCATGTTGTATTCGATCTGTCCTTCCCCAAACACATAACACGAATCGGTATCCATCCTGAGGTAATTCCCCGGCAATGACTTATCTGTGAGCTTACTTATGCTGCCAATCTCAAAATGCCTCTTGTATTTATCGTACCTCAGCATCCCATCAGATCGGGTAAGATAGGAATCGAAGTAATCCTTTCGGCCAGACAAGAATGTTGAATAAATATGAGTTGAATCCCTGGTGATCATTGTGCCTGCATATATCTTCTTTAGATTAATGTCGATAGGTTCGGCCGGCACAGGGATCAGTATGCTATCGGGATTGATTTCGGCTTCGAATTTCAGCCAGCTTTTCCCGGGTCTGCACTGATGAACAAGCCGGGTGGCACCGTCAAAGGTAAGATCAGGCCGTCGGGCGGCAAGCCTTACCTCTCCCTGGTACTCAAAATTCGGACTTAGCATAAACGAATCAATGACGGTAAGTGTAGCTTTACCGATTGTTTGAATCGAGGTATCAACCTTAATCTCGGCAAAATGAACCGTCCAGGGCTTTTTATTCTCATCGATATAATCGTAATCCCCTGAGGCTGTATAGTCTTTACGTGCAGCAATATCAACATTGCTGTTGTAGATGGAATAGTAACGATTGGTGAAATCCGCAAGAATATCAGCCTTGGTGAGTCTTCGTATTTTCGCGTTTTTCTCAACTGTAAGTTTCCCTTTAAGGGGGAATATGCGAGCATCGGCAACTTGGATGTAAGGGACCTCCTGAGCGTTAAGCAAAAGGTTTCTGTAATCAAAGATCGTTTTCTCTGAAACAAAACTAAGCGAATCCTGTGAGGGGACCACCGAGATATACCTGGCTCCGGAAAGGCTATCCTCATGAACTACAGAGCTTATTTTTTTGGAAAGGCCCAACTCGATTTCCTTTTTCATCATGTCCCAATTGAAGAAGTCGAGCTTACTTATGTATCGGTTTTCCTGAAATTCCACCAACGTGAAATCATCATTGGAATGAACTTTACCTTTCCTTGCAGTAAAATCAATATCAAGATTAATATTATCGGTATTCATTGAGGGTATTTTCAAACCCGGACTCACCAGACGGAAGTCGGCTGAATCGGATAAAATCCGTTCTGATTTATACTTAAAAAGATCTGAACCAATGGTTGCGTCCACAAGGTTCATTCTCCCATTACCAGAAAGCCCTGCAGGTTCAAGGAGCAGATCCCCGTTTAATTGCACGGTATCGCTAAACATTGTAAAATCCCTGTCTTTCTTGAATGCATAGAACTGATCTTTCTTGGTATACCAGGTAATTCTATTGTTTGAGGAGTTAACCTTTGGATATTCCATTGAGGCAATCTGCTTTCTGATTAGGAAATCCCTGCTGACCGCCATAACCGAGTCGGGATGAAAAAGGAAATCGTCGGAGTGGGTTGTGGAGGTAATGTAATCGAGTTGACCATATCCATGCAGACCGCGAACCGAGAATTCGATATCGTTATAAAAGTTGGCTTTGCCATTATACATCGGGATGCCCGCTGTTGGCGTTTTGTAATAAAAACCAAGCGAATAGTCATCGCGCAAGGATAAGGTTTGCTCCAGTGGGGGCAGAATTCCCCCTGATTCAAACTTGCCGTCAAGGAGCATTCCCTCTTTTGAAAAGTTATCAAGACTGTCGATTGTAAAAGGATACACAACAAAATAAATATCCTTTCTTCCATAAACCCCTTTTTGTATTTCAGGTTCATCGAAATACACAAAAGCATCCTCACGACTTTGAAAAATTGGGTATTCCGGATGATCCACCAGTCCGGATTTATTGGCAGGAGCGTCGATGAGCAACTCCCCCGTTACATTTTCTATCTTGTTGCTTATGCCTTTTATTATTGACTGGCCATAATTATCAATTTCATTCGTCTTTACTTGCAAACTCAGGGAATCGATATTTTGGAGGTTCAGTTTGAAACCATCATATTCAAAAAAGAAGTTGTTTCCGAAATAGGTAAACAAACCCGCACGGATTGAGCCATCAAACTGAAAGTTCCGGTTGCGTTTCATGATAATCTGGTTCTTATCGGGAATGAGCACAACGTTTTGGGAATCGCTAAGGAAAATCCGCTGGATTCCGTTAATAAGAAGGTCATTGTTTTTAAGATTCAACCTCGCATTTTCCAGGGGAGCCTCGGTTTGTGAAGTAAAGTAGATAACATCGTAATCGATTTTCCCAATACTCGCATCAAGAAAATAATTTAGTTTTTCACTTAAGGTTACCAAATCAGCCACATCGTCGAAAAAAATAAATCCGAGTCGGGACAATTTCATGAGTTGCTGCCTGACTTGGTATTCATCGATCCCAAGATATTGCGCGTAGTTCGAAACAGGAAAGCGTTTAAGTCCAACCGACCGCCCATATTGCCATAATGCCACCAAGGGGTGAATGTTATCCATCCCCTGAAGCTTTTCAAAAAACTCATAATTAAAAAAACTGTTTGACTCGAATGTTGCCTGCCCAATAGAGGCACCGGTAATGGGTTTAAAGAGAATTTCCCCCGACTTTCGTCTCCAAAGCCATTCTTCGAAGTTCATATCGATTTTATGATAGCTGTTTTTGTAGGGGCCCTCGGAAGTATAACTTTTAGACTTTGTAAACCTTAATTCATCAACAGTTTCCAAAAAATTGAATTGAAGATCGGGATGATAAATGGAATCGGTATCCAGGTACATTGACATACTGACGTTCACCGACCGCATGCCGTTTTCGGTTATTAGGACCTGATTGGTCTTGAGTTTCATACGTAACGTGTCATTCTCGTATATATCAAGAATTGCCGGGTCATGCTCGTTTCCGGTTCCGGCGAGCTTTGCTCCCTGCATGGAGAGTCCACCTACAAAATCGATTCCGGTAAAAAGCTCCGGAAGAATATATTTGTTCTGATAGGAAAAGAATTTTGGGTAAAGCGCATTCTCAGCCTTATTAATCAGCATGACTTTTTCCTCAATTCTTCCTTCCAGGGGAGAATCAAAATACTTTTTGTAGTGAAATAACACGGAATCAGCCTTGTACTCTGTTTTTTGAAGTGAAATGGAATATTTTGAAAGTTCCGCATAAACCTCATCTGCATCATATCCTGCCCGCTCCCAGCTGATGAGTCCTTTTGATCCCGACCAGCTAAGATCCACAGGATTAAGGGAACCTAAAGTATTGTTGATTATGATGCTATCGCGTTTGGAATTACATATCAGGTCGACGTTTTTAAAGTCAACGCTTGGAATTCCTCCATTAAATTCAAAAGTATAGTTTGTTTGAGGCACTCTCCATACAGTGGCTGAGCTGTTGTAAAGAATATTGGATTTGAAAAGGTTAAGTGTAAGATCAAGGTACTGATCAACCACTTTCAGTGAGGTTGATTTGTTTTCGAGGAAAAAAAGAAGAGACTGTTTCCATTCCGTAATATTCAGCTTATCGAAGTTCCCACTTGAAATCAAAACCAGTGCTTCATAATAGGCAATAAAGTGTGGGGAAGGACGGCCGTTTTTTTTCAGGAGAAGGTTGGAAAACCTTACAATTTCCTCACGATCGGAAGCAGAACAATCCTGTGAATTCCAATATTTGAGGTAGTCTTCCAGAATTAGTTCTTCCGCAGCGCTGATATAGTTATCCGTGAATTTGTCAACCTCCTGCAAGTATATTGCCGAGTCGGATGTGAAGTTTCGCAACTGCTGCGTAAATGCAGGAAATGCCAGTGCGATTGAAGCAAGGAAAATCAGAAGGGTTTTCTTCATAATCAGGGCTGTTGATGTAATAGCAAAATTATTTCCTCAAATTAAGTGAAATCCATTTATTTTCATTTAAACTGCTCGCAAAACTAAATCCTGACTCTTTTGCCTTTTCGAGTACGACCGCTTTATCATCCTGCAGTATCCCGCTTAGGATAAGAATCCCGTGATCTTTTAGGGTGTTGTAATAAACGGCCATATCTTCGAGCAAAACATTCCTGTTAATATTCGCTAAAATAATATGAAAGGTGTGGCCTTCGAGGGCAGATCGGTCACCCGGAAAAACATCAAAGGGTTGCCTGATCTGGTTTCGCTGATAATTTTCCACTGAATTCTGATATGCCCACTGGTCGATATCGACAGCCAGAACATAGGAAGCCCCCTTCATTTTAGCCACGATACCCAGCACGCCGGTTCCACATCCCATGTCGAGTACTTCCTTTTCCGAAAAGTCCATTTGGAGCATTTCACGGAGCATCAAACGTGTTGTTTCATGATGACCCGTACCGAACGACATTTTGGGCTCAATGATAACGGTTGTTTCAAGATCCGGCAGCTCGTGAAAAGAAGCTTTTACCAGTATTTTGTCTTCAATAACAATGGGAGAAAAATTTTTCTCCCATTGTTCATTCCAGTTTTTCTCGGGCATTACTCTGAATGAATACTTGTATTCAATGCTTCCGGTTAGGGGGAAGGATTTGAGAATGCCTTGGATATCTGATTCCATGGCTTTTTCAGGACAAAAAGCCTTTATTGCAATGTCGTTCTCCTCGAAACCTTCAAAGCCGGCATTGAGTAATTGGGCAATAAGGATTTCCTTTACATCTTCATTTAATCCGGCTTTTTCTATTGAGAGTTCGAGTTGATTCATGTGTATGGCAGATCAGAATGCATTAACAATTTGCAAAAACTCTTCAGCTTTGAGGGCTGCACCTCCAATAAGGCCACCATCCACATCAGGGTTCGCGAAGAGTTCTTTTGCGTTGGATCCTTTGCAACTGCCGCCATAGAGAATACTTGTATTAGCAGCGATAGTCTCACCGTATTTGCTACGTATTTCCGAACGTATGAACTTGTGCATTTCCTGAGCCTGCTCGGGACTTGCAGTAACACCGGTACCGATAGCCCAGACAGGCTCATAGGCCACAATAATATTTTCGAATTCCACAGGGCTTAAATGGAAAACGCCCTCGGCAAGTTGAGATTTAACCACATCAAAATGCTTGTTTGCATTGCGCTCCGGCAGAACTTCACCGATACAGAAAATTGGTTTAAGACCAGCTGAAAGGGTCAGATTAATCTTTTTTGCCAGGATTGCATTATCTTCATGATAATAAGCTCTTCTTTCCGAGTGTCCTATAATTACATACTCTGCCCCTACGGATTTCAACATGCTAACCGAAACTTCGCCTGTATAGGCTCCGGATTCTTCAGATGCGCAGTTCTGGGCTGACAATTTAACAACACTCAGAACCTTTTTAATTTCGGCAAGGTGCGTAAAAGGAGGCGCAATGATAACTACTGCGTCGCTTGTTTTTTTTGTTGCCAGAGAGTTAACCGCTGTGGCAAGTTCGAGCCCATCTTTGTACACGGTGTTCATCTTCCAGTTTCCAGCTACAATTTTTTGTCTCATATCAATACTTTTAAATGTTAAAGGGATTAAAAAACGAAGCTCAAAAGTAATAAACATCAATGGAAAATCATTGTTTACCTTCTATATTAAATCGGATTATTTTCGAATCCGAGGATCTAGCAGCGCGTAAATGATATCCATTGAAATATTCACTGCAACGAATATTACCGAGGTGGTTAACACACAGCCAAGAACCACAGGAAGATCATAAAAATTCAGGGCATTCACAAGCATATATCCCAAGCCCCTCCAGCCAAAAATGTATTCAACAAAAACCACTCCTGCCAGCATACTGGCGAACCATCCGCTGATGGCTGTTACCACCGGGTTTAATGAATTTCTCAGGGCATGCACACCAATAACCCTCGATTTCTTCAGACCCTTTGCATAAGCGGTCCGGATGTAATCCTGATTTAAAACCTCAAGCATTGAGTTTCGGGAAAGCTGAACCACAACCGAAAGGGGCCTGATGCCGAGGGTAATAGCGGGAAGTATCAGGTTTTTGAGCTCCAATTTGATCCCTCGGCCAAAATCGTCGATTTCATAGATGTTCCCGGTAAGGTTCAGATGGGTGATATGCCCGAGCTTATAGGCGAAAAACCAGGCTATCAGAATAGCGGCGAAAAAGGATGGGACACTCATACCTAAAGCGGAGAACAGCAAGGTTCCGCGATCGTACCAACTGTCCTTTTTCAATGCGGAAAAAGTCCCCAACAAGGTTCCTGCAAAAAAAGCGATCAGAATGGCGGCCAAAGCTAAAGCCATGGTATTCGGAAAAGCTTCTGAAACCATCTCGCCTACGGGCTTTCGGCTCTGAAACGACCGACCCAGCCAGGGGAGCTTTACCACCATACTAATACCGCCTGAGCTTGTGAAAACTGTTTTGGAGGACTTGTATTTTCCGGGATCAAGAAAGAAATATGAATCCTTATCAGCAGAATTATGCAAGGAAACAGGAGAAAGGTCGTTTAGGTATCGGATGTACTGCAGATAAAGCGGTTTGTCAAGCCCGAGTTCTTTGCGGATTCCCTCAAGGCTCGACATATCGGCACGCTGCCCTAACATCATACGGGCCGGATCGCCGGGGAGAACATTAAACAGAAAGAATATCAATGTAACAACGCCCAATAAAACGGCGAGGCCATAAAGCACTCTTCCTGCGAGTTTTTTGAAAAAAATCATAGGCGAAATCTAAAGACTACCTCCTTGTTCATTTTCCTTTTTTATATGGGTCTTCCAAAAAAACCCTGATAAAAAGGGTAAGAAAAAGAAATCCCAGCAATAAAACATAAATCCTGTTTGTTTCAATCGATGCCCTGTATTTTGTAATTAGGTACGGAATCATTGCAACCTCGAAACCCATTTGGTTTTCCTCCCCCGAGACAATGGATTGGATTTCTTCAGGTGCAGGGATCGAAGCATCATCCCAACGGTTTTTGACTTTGCCGTTTTTAATATGAATCAGTGAAACACCATCGCCGCAAACCGATTCAACAAATCCGGCAGGGCTCGAACAAAATGCGATGGGAGTTATGAACGACTCGATAAAGCCATAAATCTCGTTGGAAGAAAGAGCTGTCATTCCATAAAAAAGCGCAGGTTCCCCCTGTATTGATGCCCCGGCTATCGAAAGCCTATTCAGCCGTTCAAGCATATCGGGATCCAAGTTCTGTGGATCTTTTGAAGCAATTAGAAACACATCCCTACTTTGCTGAAGAACATTTTCACTGATATCGATGCCTTCAGGGGTAACCAGCTTGAAGTCCTCAATTGAGGATTTAAAACCGGATTTCGTTTTCTCTGAATGAGAGTTCACAAACTCCCAGTCGGGGCTCTGTGGAAAATTGTCCATACTGAAATTCGCGATGCTGTCATTCAGCACATTTCTGTAAACGAGGCTTGTGTGAAACAAATCAATTCGGGATCCCGTGGGAGGTGTTTTGAGACTTCTCAGATCGACATCTTCAGCCAGAGGGAAATTATGGATCAGTTGTCCAAAACTGCTGTTTAAACTGGAAACTTCGGGGAAATCGTTGAAGTGCCATTTCCCGAGAATAGTCCCGTTTTTAAGGAGAACCAAACCGGGGTTGGAACGGATTATGGTCTTTAAGGCAATCTCATCGGCACTTCCAAAATCGTAAAGTAAATCCAACGTATCCCTTAACTGCTCGATATCATCCTCAAGGCTGGCTGTTACAGCGAAGAATTGAACATCGGAAAAGGATGCCGAGAGCTTGAAATAATCATTGGCTTTTTTCAGGGAAGCAGGATCAGCTTTCGGGAGATTATACGACACGAGCAGAAAGACAAACCCAGAGCTTCCTTTAATTGTTTCGGTAAGATCTTCCTTATTGGGGGCCGAAATCGAAAAGTCGTGGATTGGAGGCTCATATCCCTTTGAAATCAGCACGGATTTTGTATCCACAAATTCCCAAATCGAGTCATCCGGGAAATTTTCAATAGTAAACTCACTGGTTTTACCATCGGTGGTATTTCGGTAAAACAATCGGGTCTCATACACATCAGCTGGTGATCCCGGAGGTATGGCGGAGGCTGAAGGAATATGAGTACCGGTTTTGTAGGGACGGAAATCGAGTATAGGTAGATGGTTGTTGCAGTAAATCGACAATCCCAGAACCGCCGCAAAGAAGAATGACAAGATTCCCCACTCTGCCAAAGCTCCGCGGACGGGAACAAAGGTATTCCTTCCTATGAAAACAATAAGGGTAAATGCCATCAGTACCACATTTTTCCAGAAGGTTTGCCAATTGGTAAGAATCAATGCGTCGCCAAAACAACCACAGTCGGTGACGGGATTATAGAGAGCGAGGATAAATGTCAGCACGGTAAAAAACGACATAAAAAGCAATACTGTCCATGAAACAATTTTCATTCGGTAGCCCAGCAGTAAACCAATACCAATGACCAGCTCAATGGCAGACAGTATCAATGCCATTGGGAAAGCCAGCCCAACAAGAAAGTCGAGGCCAAAAGCATTGAAATAATCGGTGAATTTATAGGTTGATCCAAGGGGATCCACTGCTTTTACAAAGCCCGAGAAAATAAACACTATGCCAACAACAATCCGGCTGAATGATTTTATGATTTTCATTGATGTGAAAAAAAAAATTCGACTAAGGTTTCGCCACGCAAGATAGAAAAATCAAGCCAATTGATTAAACAAAATCCGAAAAAACCAGGCTGTAGCAAAAGATGGACCAGATGCTTGTATGCTTAATCTCTCATCGGCAGGGTGAAGTAGAAGTCTGTCCCTTTTCCTTCTTCTGATTCCACCCAAATCTTCCCGCCCAGCAATTCCACATAGGCTTTGGCAATTGTAAGTCCAAGGCCGGATCCCTCATAACCGCTGGAGGTACTGGAATCGACCTGGTGGAAACGTTCGAAAACGGCTTTTTGCTTTTCCGGTGAAATGCCTATTCCTGTGTCCTTTACATAAAATTTCAGGTCTGAATCGTGCAGATCAAAACCGAATTCAATGCTTCCCTTGTTGGTAAACTTTATGGCGTTTTTTATGAGATTGGTGAGAATGGCATAAACTTTTTCCTTATCGGTAATAATAATGACTTGTGTGCCATTGATTGAGAAATGCCCCGTCAACCTAAGCCCCTTTTGCTGAGCCTCCTGATGGAAAAAATTATAAAGGAATTCCAGCTGTTTGTTTACGTTCGTTTCAGAAAAAACAAGTTCCATTTGACCTGATTCGACTTTAGAAATGTCAATCAGGTCATTTATAATATTCAACATGCGAGTACCGCTTTTCTGAATAATCCCGATAAACTGCTGTTGCTTTTCATCTGTAAGATTCGGCTTTTTCAAAAGCTCAGCGAAGCCAAGGATACCATTCATTGGGGTACGTATCTCGTGGCTCATGTTGGCCAGAAAAGCGGATTTCAACCGATCACTTTCCTCCGCTTTTTCCAATGCTCTTTCCAATTGCCTCTTTTCTTCCTTAAGTTCATTGTGAACTTTCCGTATTTGCTTTTCTTTTTTCTCCAGCTGGTATGCTCCAATAATGCTTAATAGCGCAGCAGAAGCCAGGAAAAAGTTGTTATTCAAGAGAACTGTCATTTCATAGGAACCTTTGGGCGAGGATATATAATCCTGGAAGAAAAGAGCAGTAAGATTATAAAGAATGATGGTTGAGATCGCAATGTAGGCTGCGGTATAAAAGCTCAACATAAATACGAAACTTGACCATAAAATAATAAGGATTAAGCCCGCATAATAGGTAAAATAAGCCATATCACCCGGTTGGCTTATGGCAATCATTATCAGGATTCCAAACTGGCCCAGACTCATGAGAAGTAACAGGAAAATTTTCCTGAAATGATAAAAAGGCTTGTAGTAGGATAGGAAATATGAAAAGACAATTAAACTGAGAATGACAGATCGAATGATCCAGAGTGACCCATGACGGGAAGGCATCGCGAACACGTCCAAAAATCCAAATCCACCATAAAGCAATATGCCCAAAACCAATCCAATACGCAAAGTACTTGGGGAAAAGTTGCTCTCATTGGAATTAAAAAAGGGCAATTGGATTTTCATTATCAATAATTAATTATTCCAGGCAGATTTGAATAATTAATTCAGATACGATCTAAATACTATTCGCTCTAAACCCTTGTTCCAAATATATACATTTTTCCTCCACATAAGAATAATGGACAAATTTATCTTTCAGTTGATGACAGTGATTTCATCAATGAACTGTCAAACACTTTCTGTATATAAGATATTTCCGCATATATCGTTTGGCTTCTTTCAATTCCATTCCTTAAAAACTGACTATAAACGAAATAGAAAATTTGAGGCAACATAGAAGCCTGATGGAGCCTTATCCTCTGATGGCGTATAAAAATTGAAATACTAGAGTAAGGAGTTGATTTCCCGAACTATTTTTTCAAATATTGCATAAGGGGGAAGTACTTTACCCTGAAAAGCGCCGCAATTAATAACCGAGAAATTTTTCTGTTGCACTCCAAAACTCAGATAAACTTCTCGCACCCGTTTTTGAAATTCAAGGTCATCCTCGTGAATATCCTTAGCGCCCAGCAGATAGGCCCTTTCATCGCCGATTCTGGCATTGGAGAGCTGCGTCTGGGTAAATTCGAAAGGTACGTCAAGAAAAATATTCAGATCAGGAACAGGTATTTTGAAATGCCTGTATTCCAGATTAAGAATCCAGTCGTTTAGTTTCTGCCTTTCCCCTTGATCCTTAAGCTTTGCGCATTGAAAAGCGATATTGGAAATTACGTATCGGTCAACCAGCACGAAATAGTCGTCTTCAAGCCACTTTCTGATCTGATCGCCGGCATCGTTGCGGTCGCCTGCATAGATAAGGGCAACTAGGTATGGATCAACACTGTTGTTATCGCCCATTTCCCCTCTCAGGAATCGGGCAATAAGTTCTCCGTAAACGGGCGCATCCATTCGGGGGAAATGAAGATACTGATGTTTTATTTGTTTCTGTTCGAGATACTCTCTGAGGAGCCTGACCTGGGTTGACTTACCCGACCCATCCAGTCCTTCCAATACAACAAACTTCATGTAATTCCTTTTTATGTCTTTTTAAATGGGCTTTTGCTATTGATTTTATGGGTATACCTTACCGCATATTACTTCCGGCCAAAACACAAGATTTCCGGCCAAATCCCTCATATGTTTGCCAAAATGCTAACTTTGCGGTATCAATAATCCAGCATGAAAGATCCAAGGCATAAAGATACATTTTTTTCAGGGAAACACAGTCTGAACTGCCGGGGTAAGTTGCTCGATCTTTCCCGGCCTGCCATAATGGGCATTTTGAATGTCACCTCTGATTCGTTTTTCGATGGGGGCAAATATAAAGGAGGCCCCGCCCTTTCGCGGCGAATTAGCAGGATAATTGAGGAGGGGGCCGACATAATTGATGTTGGAGCCATGTCAACCCGGCCCGGTTCGTCGCCTGTAACTGAGGATCTGGAAATACAAAGGTTATCCGAAGCTATAGGTATCATAAGAGAGAATTACCCTGATATTCCTATTTCAGTAGACACATACAGAACGGGGGTTGCCAGAAAGGCAATTGTCGATTTTAAAGCGGACATGATCAATGACATCAAAGCCGGTGACGAATCCGAAGAGATGTTCAGTGTTATTGCTGAACTGAAAGTCCCTTATATTATAATGCATATGCAAGGGAATCCTTCAACTATGCAAAATAGCCCCCAATATATTGATGTTGTTGACGATGTTCTTTTCTTCCTTGCTAAAAAAGTGGCAAACCTCAGAAAAAGGGGAGTAACTGACATCGTTGTGGATCCCGGCTTTGGATTTGGAAAAAATGTCGATCACAATTATCAGTTGCTGGCCCATCTCAATGTGTTCCGATCGCTTGAATTGCCAATACTTGCGGGACTTTCGCGAAAATCAATGATATCCGGCTTTTTAAATACGGACGCTGATAATGCCTTAAACGGAACCACAGCATTGAACATGTTTGCTTTATTACAGGGGAGTTCTATTTTGCGCGTTCATGATGTAAAAGCAGCCGTTGAGACAAGAAACCTTTTCTGCAAACTGCAGGAAAGTGCCTTGTTGTAGAAATGTAAATGATTTTTCTAATTTTGTACCAAATAATAAACCACAGTGCTGAATTTGTTTATCCATCTGCGTATCCTTGATATCCTCGACATTATCCTGGTAGCTATATTGTTGTATCAGCTGTATATGCTTGTTAGGGGTACGGTTGCCTTAAATATTATTTTGGCAGTAATTATCATTTATGTTTTCTGGGGTTTGGTGAAAATGCTCAAAATGGAGCTTCTAAGCAACATTATCGGGCAGGTAATCGGAGTTGGGGTGATTGCGTTAATTATTGTGTTTCAGCAAGAGATCCGGAGATTTCTGATTATGATTGGAACCCGTTACATCAGCAAAAACAGACTTAGACTTGAGGGATTTTTTAAAATGGAAATGGATACAAGACCCCGTCTGAGAATCAAATCCATTGTGAAAGCAGTCATTAACCTATCCAATTCAAAAACCGGGGCACTGATTGTGATCAGAAGAAAATCGAATCTTGAAATGTATGCACAAGCGGGCGACATTCTCGAGGCAAACACTTCCAGCAGGCTTATAATCAGCATATTTAATAAGCTAAGCCCTCTTCATGACGGTGCGATTATTATTGATAAGGAGAAAATATTTGCAGCAAGGGTTGTTTTGCCCGTTACTGATAATCCCGATCTTCCCCCCGATTATGGCCTGCGGCATCGCGCTGCTATGGGAATAACTGAAGTAACCGATTCATTGGTTATAGTAGTCTCGGAGGAAACCGGCAAGATTTCTCTGGCACAAAGCAGTGAAATGCGCAGAGCGATATCGTCAAAAGAACTGATGGAAAGTCTGGAGGAAGAATTCCAGAATGTTTAGAAAACCATTGAATCCTCACAGCCGGAATTTGCTCCATCCTGTCGGGCAGACATGATTTAAAGAGCTCTGTCGGCCAAGTCCGGATATCTGTATTTGATTTGACAAAACTTTTTAAAGACAGGACTTGAGCTTTTATCTTACCCTCAATTCATTTCCTTTAATTCCTGTTTTTGGATTTTGAAGAGAAGCTTGTTTTATTTTCCTGGCCATTCCAAAGCCTGACAATGTTTTTTCGGTGGGTAAAAATTATCAAAGCGGATACCATTCCGGAGAATATTTTCAGATGAAGATAAGGAGTATGGAAAACAAGGATAATCCAAATTGGAAAAGATAAACCAGCGAGTATTGAACCTACTGAGGAATAACGTGTGCTAAAGAAACCTATAAGGAAAACTCCAGCTGCACAAAGTGTTGCCAAGGGATGTAATCCGATGAGCACACCAAAGACCGTTGCAACCCCTTTCCCACCACGGAATCCTTCATAAACAGGGTAAATATGGCCTAAGACAGCAGCAATACCAAGGATTATTTGAATGTTGACGAACTCCGGAGAGCTTTTATGGACAAAAGAATAAAAATTTACAAGGTAAACTGCTGCGAAACCTTTAAACATATCCATCACAAGAACAAATATTCCAACCACCGGACCAAAAACCCTTATTGCATTTGATGCACCGGCGTTGCCGCTTCCAAACTCCCTGATATCAATCCGGTAGAATATTTTCCCTATCCAGATTGAAGTGGGTATTGCACCTATCAGATAGGCAAGAACCAGCATTATAAAGAAATCTATGAAATGTTCCATTCTTGAGAATTTGAGGGTTCAAAGTTAACTAATTTGGATAAAAAGCAATGGCTTGGTTATTACGCATGAGACGAACAACTAAGCCATTAACAATAAGTGATTTACACATCCAAAAACTTCACCCGAACACAAAACGACTATTTCCCGAACGCTTCGGATTGGGTGAATTTCGCAATACTTTTCTTCAAATCTGTGGTCCGGCCTTTATTAGTGCCTTTCCTGCCTCGGTATCGGCAAATTGTTGGAAATACTTGAGATATCTGGCCGAAAGGTTTTTCGCCCGGGTCTCCCATTCTGAAACCTCTGCATAGGTCTCCCGGGGATCAAGTATCCCATCGCTTACGTTATTCAGTTTCTCAGGAATGGTAAGATTCATAATAGGAATATGCTTGGTTTTGGCCTGTTCGATTGATCCGTCAAGAATTGCATCAATAATGGCACGTGTATCCTTAATCGAAATACGTTTACCTGTGCCGTTCCAACCCGTGTTTACAAGGTATGCCTTTGCCCCATGCTGATCGATCTTATTAGCAAGGACTGATGCGTAAGTTGTGGGGTGCAGGGTTAGGAATGCCTCACCAAATGCAGGTGAAAACGATGGTACGGGTTCAGTGATTCCCCGTTCGGTACCCGCCAGCTTAGAAGTATATCCACAAAGAAAGTGATACTGCGCCTGGTCACGGTCAAGAATAGAAACCGGAGGTAAAACGCCATAAGCATCTGCCGATAGGTAAATAATTTTATTGGCATGACCTGCTTTGGAGGGTAAAACGATTTTGTTAATATGGAAGATGGGATAAGAAACCCTGGTGTTTTCCGTAACCGAGGAATCGTTAAAATCGATCGACCCATCCTCTAGAACCGAAACGTTTTCAAGTAGCGCGTTACGTTGGATTGCGTTCCAAATATCGGGCTCGTTTTCCTGACAAAGCTTAATAGTTTTTGCATAGCATCCACCTTCGAAGTTAAAAACGCCCTGATCGTCCCAACCGTGCTCGTCGTCGCCAATCAGGTAACGCTTCGGGTCGGCCGAAAGTGTAGTTTTCCCTGTTCCTGAAAGCCCAAAAAAGATAGCCACATCGCCTTTTTCACCCACATTGGCAGAGCAATGCATAGCAGCTATGCCGCGCTGCGGGAGATAATAATTCATTAAGGAGAAAATCCCCTTCTTCATTTCGCCACCATACCATGTGCCGCCAATAACAGCAATTTTTTCGGTGAGATTGAATAACACAAAAACCTCTGAATTCAAACCGTGCTCTTTCCAATCGGGATCGGTTACTTTTGAACCCATCATCACCACAAAATCGGGTTCTCCAAATCTTTCCAACTCATATGAACTAGGAAGGATAAACATATTGGCAACAAAGTGTGCCTGCCATGCAACCTCCATAATAAACCGCACCTTCATTCGCGAATTCGGATTCGTTCCACAAAAAACATCCATTACATAAAGTTTCTGGGAAGAAAGCCTTGAACTTACAATTTTCTTGCAGGCAGAATAGGTCTCATTCGAAACAGGACGGTTTATAACTCCATCCCACCACAATGTGTTTTCAGTTAGGCTATCCTTGACAAAAAATTTATCTTTTGGGGAACGACCGGTAAAAACCCCTGTTTTTACTGCAACTGCGCCAGTATTGGTTAGAATGCCCTTTTCAAAACCCTGCAGTGAAGGATTCGTTTCATGTTGAAATAATAACTCGTATGTTGGATTATAAAATATCTCTTTGGTATCCCTTATTCCATATATACTTAAATCTGGTATTTTCATGCTTTATATAATTTATGTTATAGTTTTCACAACAAAGATACGCCTTTTATGTTAAACGGCATAAAAAAAAGTAGCGTTACAATACATTGTAACGCTACTTTAATATATAAAAATCAGGCTCACAAAACCTTGCGGGCACTAAAAATACTAATTATTAATTGCAGCCTGCGCAGCAGCCAGTCTTGCGATTGGCACGCGGAACGGGGAACAGCTAACATAGTTCATCCCAACCATATGACAGAACTCTACCGAACTGGGCTCGCCACCATGTTCACCGCAGATACCAACTTTAAGTTTTGGATTCACGCCGCGACCTTTTTTGGTTGCCATATCGACTAACTGTCCAACTCCTTCGCGGTCAAGAATCTGGAAAGGATCGTTTTTCAACAGACCTTTTTGCAGATACACGGGAAGGAATTTTCCAGCATCGTCTCTGGAATAACCAAAAGTCATCTGGGTAAGATCGTTCGTACCGAAGGAGAAGAACTCTGCTTTTCCTGCAATCAAATCAGCAGTAAGAGCAGCTCTGGGGATCTCAATCATAGTTCCCACGAGATATTCGACTTTCTGTCCGGTTTCCGCAAATACTTTTTCAGCAGTTTCCCTGATAATTTTCTCCTGAAGCTCATATTCTTTAAGCGTGCCAATAAGTGGCACCATAATTTCAGGGATAGTCTCAATACCCTTTTTCTTAAGGTTGATGGCAGCTTCGATGATAGCTCTTGCCTGCATCTCAGTGATTTCAGGATAGGTATTACCTAAGCGGCAACCTCTGTGACCCAACATCGGGTTGAATTCTGCAAGATCCTCAACTTTTTGTTTCACTTCTTCAGGAGTAATGCCTAATTCTTTAGCCATTTGCTTCTGATTTTCTTCTTCGTGAGGAACAAATTCGTGAAGAGGTGGATCTAGAAGACGAACTGTTACTGGCAAGCCTTTCATTGCCTCGAAGATACCTTCGAAATCAGCTCTCTGAATGGGAAGAAGTTTAACCAGTGCTTTTCTTCTTCCAGCCTCGTCGGCAGCAAGGATCATTTCGCGCATAGGCTTGATGCGATCACCTTCGAAGAACATATGCTCGGTACGGCAAAGTCCGATTCCCTGTGCTCCAAAGTTTCTTGCAATAATCGAATCATTGGGGGTATCGGCATTGGTACGAACCTTCATGGTAGCGTATTTATCAGCCAAAATCATAAGTTCGCCAAAGTCTCCGCTCATTTCAGGATCAATAGTTCCGATTTTTCCTTCGTAAACTTCTCCTGTTGAGCCGTTAAGCGAAATCCAATCACCTTCTTTTAAGGTCTTTCCATCACAAACCATTGTTCTGGTTTTGTAATTGATTTTCACAGCGCCGGCACCGGATACGCAGCATTTGCCCATACCCCTTGCAACAACTGCTGCGTGGGAGGTCATTCCGCCTCTGGCTGTCAGGATACCCTGAGCAAGGTTCATTCCTTTAAGATCTTCAGGGGATGTTTCTATACGAACAAGAACAACTTTTTCACCTTTTGAGGAGAATTCTTCTACCTCATCAGCAAAAAACACAATTCTACCTGTAGCAGCACCTGGAGAGGCGGGAAGTCCTTTTGCAAGAACAACGGCATTCTTAATAGCTGTTTTTTCGAAAACAGGGTGCAGGAGCTCATCAAGTTTGCCTGCTTCACAACGGTTCAGAGCTTTTTTCTCATCAATTGAGCCTTCTCTGAGCATGTCCATGGCAATTTTCACCATTGCAGCACCTGTACGTTTTCCGTTACGGGTCTGAAGGAGCCAAAGCATGCCGTCTTGCATGGTAAATTCCATGTCCTGCATATCTTTGTAATGCATCTCCAGTTTATGCTGTGTTTCAAAAAGTTCTTTGTAAACATCAGGCATGATTTCTTCCAGAGAAGGGAACTTTGAAGCTCTTTCGCTTTCAGAAACGAGTGCAAGAGCAGCCCAACGAATTGAACCTTCTTTGGTAATCTGCTGTGGGGTTCTGATACCCGCAACAACATCCTCCCCCTGCGCATTGATAAGATACTCGCCGTTGAAAATATTCTCACCGGTACCAGCGTCTCTTGAAAAACAAACTCCTGTACCCGAGTTACTGCCCATGTTTCCGAAAACCATTGCCTGAACGGTAACTGCGGTTCCCCATTCTTCGGGGATGTTGTTCAATGAACGGTAGTAAATTGCTCTTTCGTTCATCCAACTGTCGAACACAGCACAAACAGATCCCCACAACTGCTCCCAGGGATCAGAAGGAAAATCTTTTCCGGTTTGTTTTTTTACAGCTGCTTTAAAACGCTTAACAAGCTCTTTAAGATCCTCTACAGCAAGGTCGGTATCGTCTTCAACACCTTTTTGTTCTTTCATGTGATCAATAATCTCTTCAAAAGGATCCGGATCCTCTTTGGAAACTGGCTTCATGCCAAGCACTACGTCACCATACATCTGAACAAAACGTCTGTATGAATCCCATGCGAAACGGGCGTTTCCTGTTTTGATAATCAGACCTTCAACAGCATCATCATTCATACCCAGGTTCAGAACAGTGTCCATCATACCGGGCATAGAAGCACGTGCACCGGATCTGACCGAAACCAGACAAGGGTTCTCGTTGCTTCCGAACTTGGTGTTCATGATGCTTTCAATGTTTTTTACTGCAGCCTCAACCTCAGCTTTAATAAGCTCAACTACCTTAGCCTGGCCAAGTTTGTTGTATTCTGCGCAAACTTCAGTGGTAATAGTAAATCCCGGAGGAACGGGAACGCCGATAAGATTCATTTCGGCCAGGTTGGCACCTTTACCACCAAGCAGATTCTTCATGTCAGCTTTACCTTCGGCTTTCTTGTTCCCAAAGGTATAGACGCGTTTCACTTGTGACATTTTATTATCCTTTCTTTTAATTTGTTTAAACAATTAATCTAAGCTAAATTTTAGTGTACAAATGTATTCAAAAATTATTTAAAATAATTCTAAATTGAGGGAGCGGAGACCGATTTTTCACTGTGACCGAGGGTGAAAACTTATTATGGTATTGCGGAGATACTCCCGGTCGAGGTGCGTATAAATTTCCGTTGTAAGAATGCTCTCATGCCCAAGCATTTCCTGCACAGCCCTCAGATCAGCGCCTCCCTCGATAAGATGCGTAGCAAAGGAATGGCGGAATGTATGCGGACTCACATGCTTTTTTAGCCCGGTTTGCTTTGCCAGGTCTCTGATGATCGTGAAGATCATAACACGGGTAAGTTTTTTCCCCCTCCGGTTTAAAAAAAGTATGTCTTGGCTATCCTTCTGAATTTCGGGCAGACCGTTCCTGTCGGGAAGGTAATTGTTGATTTCTCGAATTGCTTTGCCGCCAATGGGGACGAGCCGTTCCTTATCCCCCTTCCCGATAACCCTTATAAAACCTTTATCCAGATATAAATTCGAAATCTTTAAGTCGGTAAGTTCAGAAACCCTGAGCCCACAACTATATAAAACTTCCAGAATTGTGCGGTTGCGATGTCCCTCAGCCTTGCTCAAGTCAACTCCGGAAATTAGCTTGTCGATCTCCTCCACACTGAGAACGTCAGGAAGTTTGCGCCCAATCTTAGGGGTTTCGAGTAACTCGGTTGGATCGACCAGAATTTTTCCCTCGATAATCAGAAACCTGTAAAATGCCTTTATTCCCGAAACTACCCGTGCTTGTGTGCGAGGGCTTGCACCAAGTTCGTTTATCCATTGCAGCATGCCGCTTATGTGCGCAGGACTTACCTGATCGGGATTTTTGTCGAGGGATTTGTATTCAAGATATTGAACAAGTTTATGAATATCAGTGTTATACGCAACAACTGAATTTTTGGACAGCGATTTTTCAAGTTTTAAAAAAGTAGAGAAATCCCTAATATATTCGTTCCATTCCATAAAAACTCAAACATTTTGGGTAAATACTCAAACGACTTAAATCTGTTTTGAATATATTTGCAGATTTTTTAGCCTTAGCATAGGCGAAAGTATGACAAATATTTAGCTTTGACACGAAATTAGGAAAATCAACAGAATCTATATGAAGAGGAAAACCAAAATTATTGCAACCATATCCGACCTTAATTGCGAGGTTGAGTTTATTACAAAATTATATAAAGCCGGAATGAGTGTTGTTCGACTGAACACTGCACACCAATCGCCCGAGGACACTCTTCGTATAATTGAAAACGTTCGCAAAGTTTCGGATAAAATCGCTTTGCTTCTCGACACAAAAGGACCTGAAATACGCATAACCAAAGCTGAAGCCGACATCCCTGTTACTACCGGCGACGAGATAAAGCTTACCGGACGGGCTAAAGGCATCAGCTCTCCGAATATGGTATTTGTAAACTATGATGATTTTGCGGATGAAATGAAGAAAAACGACCGCATTCTCATCGACGACGGTCAGTTGGAACTCGAAGTTGTTGAGGTTAAAAAGGGTCACCTTGTGTGCAAGGCCTTAAATAACGGGGTCATAAAGGGAAAGAAGTCGGTGAATGTTCCTGGTGTGAGTTTCAAATTACCATCGGTGACTGATAAAGACCGTGAGTATATTGAATTTGCCGCAAAGAACGATCTCGATTTTATTGCCCACTCTTTTGTCCGGAATAAGGAAGATGTGAAAGAAGTTCAAAAAATTCTTGATAAGTTTAAGAGCAACATAAAAATTATTGCCAAGATCGAAAACCAGGAAGGGGTAAAAAACATTGATGAAATCCTGGAGCATGTATATGGGATTATGGTGGCTCGTGGTGACCTTGCCATAGAAATTCCCTACGAAAAAATACCCGGCATACAAAAGATGCTTGTTAACAAATGCATAGAAAACCGGAAACCCGTTATTATTGCCACCCAGATGCTGCATTCAATGATCACCGAACCCCGACCAACAAGAGCTGAGGTAAGCGATATTGCAAATGCCATCTATAGCAAAACCGATGCAATCATGCTAAGTGGCGAAACGGCTAGTGGGAAATATCCAATAGAGGCTGTAGAAACCATGGCAAAGGTTGCCAAGGAGGTGGAAAAAAGCCGTAACGATATTCATGACGTGCCCACTGTAATAATGAGCACTGCCATTTCGGCTTACCTGAGCAGGTCGGCTGTTGAAGCAAGTATTCAGCTCAATGCCAAAGCCATTATCGCCGACACCACGACTGGCAGAACCATTAGGAATATGGCGGGATTCAGAGGGCGAAAACCGATTTACGCAATGTGTTACGACAAAAAAACGGTTCGACTCTTAAGTTTGTCATTCGGCATATTCCCGGCATATATTGAGCCTCAGGATTCGGATGAGATTTTCATTCAGCAAGCATTGGAGAAGCTTATCAAGAAAGATGATCTTAAGGAAACGGATATCATTGTGGTATTGGGAGGGAATTTCGGAAGGCCTCACGGCGCTTCACATATAGAGATATCAACGGTATCCAACCTCTGTAAAAAAGCAAACGATTTACCAGGGAAACCGGTCGATCATCAGAACTGCTGATACCCCAAGAGCAACACCGGACCATACCAGAATCCATTCCCGGCGTTTGGTTTTCAGAAGGTCGACCACAAGTATTGAAAGTGCTGTTATTATAAGGACTATAATAATCTGGCCTATTTCGATCCCAATGTTAAACGAGAACAGCGGGGCAACAAGGTTTCCCGAGTCTCCAAGCATGCTCGAAAGATAGTTTGAAAACCCCATCCCGTGTATCATTCCGAAAAACAATGCAGCCAGATATTTGAATTTATGCAGGTTGCTGCTGAAATTGTCCGATTTTTGCAGGAGATTCAGCGCTGCAGTCAAAAAAATCGTGGCTGGAATCAAAAATTCTATGAGCCCGGTATTAATTGTTATTAGTTTCAGCGTGGCTAAAGCAAGCGTTAGGCTGTGCCCAATTGTAAATGCCGTTATAAGAATCAGGATTTTCATCCAATATTTAATTGGATAAACAACACATAATGAAATAATAAACAGTATATGATCGTAACTTTGCAAATCAGCAATGTGTTCAATACCAATTTTTAGATAGAGGTGAAATTCAGACATACAGGGATTTTGGTGTCAAAATAAGTATTTTATTGTAATTTTGAGCAAAAGCAAAAAGGTGAACTTTTTAATTATTAATCTGTTTTTATTTATTTCGGGTATGGCGAGCCCAGCTTTCCATCCCATTCATGTTTCTGTTTGTAATATTGAATTATCCGGAACTGAGAACATGGTATCAGTAAAGTTGTTTAAGGACGATTTTGCTTTAGCTCTAAAAAACAACTACCAGAAGAATATCCCAATGGAAAAAGCAAATGAAAAAACAAACAGTGAAATAATCAGTACTTACATTAACTCATGTTTACAGATAGAATCGGTTCAAGGCAGCAAACTTAAACTTATTTTTAAAACAACTGTAATAAATGAAGAAGCTATCTGGGTTTACTTCCAGGCTGAAAATTTAACCAACGCAAGCAAACTCAAGATTAAAAACACCTTAATGCTTGATCTTTGGGACGACCAGACAAACCTTGTGATCCTTAACTGGAAAGGCAAAGAAAGCGGTTATCGGTTTAACCGGAGAGAAGTTGAAATTGAAATTGATTTGAACAAATAGATGAATAACATTTCGGCGCTTTTGAAACACACGATTTTGCTCAGCTTAATGCTGTGCATAAATACTTTGATGCTTCTTGCCACCCATAACCGCGCAGGAGAAATCACCTTAAAACAAATCAATGATCTGACCTACGAAATAACAATCACAACCTATACCTACACCTTGTCGGGTGCCGACCGGCCTGAGCTTGAGGTTCGATGGGGCGATAACAGCAACTCTATTGCTACCCGGGTGCTGATTCTAAACCTGCCTAACGATTATCGCAGAAACGTATATGTGAGTCAGCACACCTTTCCGGGCCCGGGGACCTACACCATTGTGGTGCAGGATCCTAACCGGAATTTCGGGGTCAAGAACATACCCAACTCGGTTAATGTGATTTTTTCGATCAAAACCACCATCAGCATAAATCCGCAAATCGGTCAAAACAGTACCCCCGTACTTCTGAATCCCCCATTCGACAAGGCCGGGCTCTTTCAAACCTTTATTCACAATCCTGCAGCTTATGATGCCGACGGTGACAGTATTTCTTACTCCCTCACCATATGCACGCAGCAAAATGGCGAACCAATCCCCGGATATACCTATCCACGCTCCAGTGATACCCTTTATGTGAACCCGGTAACAGGCGATTTGGTTTGGGATGCCCCCATTGACACAGGGATCTATAACATCGCCATGAATATTGAAGAGTGGCGTAAAGGTTTTAAGATCGGCAATATTGTAAGGGATATGCAGGTGGAAGTTTACCGAACCACCAATCTTCCTCCTGTTAACGACAGTTTGCCCAGGCTGTGCGTTATTGCCGGAAGTGAAATCATGTACAATATAAAAAGTCGGGATGAGAATGGAGACCGTATGCAGCATTTCATAACAGGCGGGCCTTTTGTTGTGGAAGGCAATCCTGCTGAAGACACCCTTATTACCGACCTCCCCGGTGAAATATCGACTCGTTTCACTTGGAAGACCAACTGCTCCAATGTCAGAATTCAACCCTACAGTGTGCTGGTCAAAACCAACGACGTCAACAGCAAGCTTTCCTTGATCGACATCGACAATATGGACATCAATGTTCTGGGTCCTCCGCCCCAAAATCCAAGTCTGGTTCCGGCCAGCAGCCTGGTGCGGGTTCAATGGGAATCAGGCGAATGCGAAAACGTCCAGTACAACAATATCTACCGAAAAATCGGATCCAGCGGATATATTCCGGATAGTTGCACCTATGGCATTCCCGGTTTTACCGGTTTTAAGCTCGTAGGAAAAACCTCTTCCGGCAACGACAGCGTTTTCATCGACGACAATAATGGCAAAGGCCTCGCCCAAGGAACCGATTACTGCTATCGGGTGGTGGGTGTTTACCCCGACGGGGCGGAGAGCATCCCTTCGCAGGAGGTTTGCACCATTTTAATACCCGGATCCCCCTTAATACTGAACACATCGGTTATTAAATCCGATCCTAACTCAGGAGAAGTATTTCTTGCCTGGGCCAAGCCTCTGGATTTGGACACAATCCCTGCCACAGGACCCTACGAATATATTATTTACAGAGCCAACAACCTTTTCGGAATCAATCTTACTGAGATTCACAGGTTCACAACCAGCAATCTGAATGACACTTTCTATATTGACAAAAACCTAAACACTGAATACTTTCCATACTCCTATTCTGTCGAACTTTTTAACAATGCTCCCGAAAACAGGTTTAAAATCGGCAAACCGGAGATTGCCTCCACCCTGTATCCGGAACTTACTGTTTCCGACAACACCGTTGATATGCAATTCATCAGAAATGTCCCTTGGCTGAACTATGAGAACACGGTGTACCGTTACAACAAATTGTCGGAGACTTACGATTCCATCAGTGTCACAGAAAACGATTATTACTCCGACACCAACCTCCGGAACGGCGAGGAGTTTTGCTACCAGATAAAATCGAAAGGCAAACGTTTCATTAACGAAATTGAATATTTTACGGAAAACATTTCACATATTTCCTGCGGCACACCGGAAGACAATGTCCCCCCCTGTCCGCCAATTTTATCGGCCTATTCAAAATGCGATAGCGCTTATAACTTTTTAAGCTGGACCCTGCCGGATGAGCTTTGTGCTGAAGATATTGTGAAATATCACATTTATTATACTGCAGAACTTGCAACTGCGCATATCCTCCTCGACAGTACCCTCAACAGATCGTACCTGCATGCTCCGGAATCTACCCTTGCTGCTTGCTACTACATTATAGCGGTAGACTCTGCCGGGAATGAAAGCCTTCCCTCGGCAAGCATTTGCCTGGATGAGTGCTTCAACTATGAAATACCGAATGTTTTCACCCCCGATGGAGACGGAATAAACGACCAGCTCCGGCCATTCCCGTATCAGTTTGTAGATTTGATCGACCTGAAAATATTTAACCGCTGGGGCCAATTAATCTTTCAGACGGATAATCCGGACATCAACTGGGATGGGAAAATTGACAATTCAAGCCAATTTGCTTCTCAAGGGGTATACTATTATATCTGCGATGTTTATGAGAAACGCCTAACCGGCACCGAAATCAGAAATATAGTGGGTTTTATTCACTTATACTCTGATAAAAACGCTTCAAATTCCGAAAAATGAGCGCACTAGTTAAATATTGTCTTTCAGTTACGATTTTCTTGGTTTTAATGAGTCATGCCTACGCTCAACCTGCAAAGGATTATAATTACCTAAGGGGAAAAGCACATCTGCAGTCCGGACAATATGACTCTGCACTGGTTTATTTCGACAAAGCCTTAGCCAACGGTAGCGGAGGTGTTGGTTTACTTTTGGACAAAGGTTTGGCTCTTTATCACAAATCGCAATATACCATGGCAATTCATGAATTCGAAAAGGTTGAAAAAACAAACAAGGGAAGGGCTTCCATTTGGTTGGCGAGAAGTTACGCAAATCTCAGGGACATAGACAATTGTCTTTTAGCCTTGGAGACTCACCTTTCGAGCCCTTACAGACTTCCTGAAAGCGAGCTCCTACTTGATCCGGATCTGATGATTCTTGAAAACGACCCGAAATTCAAGGAGTTTTGGAAAGCAGGAAAATGGTACACCGGATTGGATCAAACACTTGCGGAAGCCGAATACCTGATGAGGTCAAAACAATATCCTGAGGCTGTAAATCTTTTATCGGCTGGGGTAAAAAAGGGGTACCGCAAAGCACCTCTATATGCCAAAAGGGCCGAGGTGTATCTGGCTGCATCCAATTACAGGCTTGCTCTGGATGATTTAAACCAGGCAATTGAAATGGACCGCCGCAATGCGGAAATACTCTCGTTAAGGGCAGAGATTCATTACACAACCGGGAAATTCAAAGCAGCCCTCGACGATTACAACTCGGCAATGAAAATCGAGCCCAATGAAATGAAATACTTCATTGGGCGTGCAATGTCGTTGAATAAAACCGGATTATATGAGGAAGCGGCAAAGGATATCGAAACCTACCTAGGGTTTTACCCCGGAAACGATACAGCCTGGTATCATTCGGGCATGATTCATTACGAGAACGGAAATTATTTTGAAGCCATCAACAGCTTAAACAACGCCCTGAAAATCAGTCAGCATGACGCGCGCTATTTTGCCGCCCGGGGTGCCACCTACCTCAAGACCCGAACCTATCAATACGCATGGAAAGATCTCTCAATGGCTCTCGATCTGAACCCGAAAGATTCGCAGTCGTATTTGAACAAAGGAATTGCAGCCTTGAACACCGGCATGAATGACGATGCTTGTTTCTGTTTTGAAATGGCAAAAAAGCTAGGGAACAAAGAGGCATTCTCTTTTTCTGAAAAGCACTGCAAATAGGTAAACCCTGATAGGTCTTAAAGTGAGAAGCCATAATTCAAAAAAGAAATAAAATAAGCAGGAACAGTGGAAAGCAGAGAAAACACCAACAACGATTTAATTGCAGGGTTAAATTCCCCCGACGAAAATATTGTAGCAAAAACCATTGATGAGTTAAGGATTCACGGAAACATTCATGTGCTTCCCTCCGTTTTCAAGCTGCTATTTTCAAAGCGAATGGAGTCGCTAAACGATAGCCTGGTCAATCTGATTAATGACATAAAAGATCCAGCTGCAGTGCCGGTCTTCATGGACGCGATTGAACTGTACCGGGGAAAAAGCGGTTTTGAACAGTTGGTTTCGGCTTGCTGGCAATGCGGACTGGATTTTTCAATGCACCTTGACAGGTTCATCGATCTGGTTATAGAAGAGGATTACTACACCTCACTTGAAGCCTTTTCGGTTATTGAGGAAAACATATCCCTTTTGAATTCTCAGCAAAGAACCGCCAGACTCGAGCTGATACGTTCAAGGCTGGAGTTTTTACCCCCTGAAAAAAGATTGCTGGTAAATGAGCTCTTGTCGATGATGAGCTTGGTATCCGGGCCGCTGAGGCTTGATCCGGATCACATGAATTAGTGCTGGGACGAAAAATATTTCATAAACTGGGCCCGCTCATAAATCGCAGGATTCCCTATGTTTGAATAGTTCATTTTTCCCCGGAATTCATCAATTGATTTGAAATTCTGCTCAATCATCCACGATTCCAGACGGTCGATGAGTTTAGGAAGGAATTCGATTCCATTCTTATATAAAACGGAACAAACCTGCACGGCTTTGGCTCCGGCCAGAATTTGTTTAACGGCCGCTTCTCCGCTATGAATCCCTGTGGAGGCTGCTATATCGATAAGAGGAACCTCGCTGGATATAATCCCTACCCAGCGAAGACTGTTGCGAATGTCCGCAGGAGAGCTGAATACCTCTGAGGAAGTTGCTTTCAGATCGTTAATATTGATGTCGGGTTCGTAAAAGCGGTTGAAAAGCACAACCCCGTCGGCCTTCCTGAAATACAGCTGGTTTACCAGATACGTGAGATTGGAAAAATGATAGCCCAACTTAATGATAACCGGAATGCTGATCTTTTTCCGTATCCCTTCAAGAAGATCGAAATATACCTTTTCGTAATCCTGGGATGGTTTCTCTTTATTCAGAGGGAGGAAAAACACATTCAATTCGAGCGCGTCGGCTCCTGCATCCTGCATCTGTGTGGCAAAACCCATCCATTCCGCAGCGCTTATGCAATTTATGCTTGCGATAATCGGGATATTAACGGCCCGTTTGGCATCACGAATTAGATTCAGATACTCACCGATACTGTTGTCGCGGGTGTAAGCTTTAACATAATCGAGGGCTTCAGGATAATCGGAACCCTCAAGGTTCTTTGTGGTTTCATAACTAATCTGTTCCTCAAACAAAGACTTCAGAACAATCGCCCCTGCCCCAAGGGCGTCGAGTTTCCTGATTTTATCGAGCGAACTGGTAATTCCTGAGCTGCTAATAATAAACGGATTTCTGAGTTTTAAACCCGCATAAGTAGTAGAGAGATTGGCCATGATTTATGAATATTTGATTCAAAGATAATTTCTTTCGCCAAATAGTAGGCTTCCTACCCTGATTATAGTTGCCCCTTCCTCGATTGCAATTTTATAATCCCCCGACATACCCATCGATAGTTCTGAGAATAAGTCGCTTTTGCTAAAAAAAGTTTGCTTGCAAAACACAAAAATTTCTTTCAGAGTTCTGAACTCCGATCGTATCTGGGACATATCATCGGTATAGGTGGCGATCCCCATTAAACCCCTTATCCTTACATTTTCCAGGGTTTTTATCTCGGGGGATGAGAGAATGTCAAGAAGTTCCTGTTTGTCGAGACCAAATTTCGTTTCTTCTCTGGCGATATAAACCTGAAACAAAACATCGATAAGCCGGTTAGCTTTTTTGGCCTCCTGATTAATTGTAGCAAGAAGTTTCATGCTATCAACAGAATGAATCAGATGAACAAAATGTGCAATATACTTAACCTTGTTTGATTGCAAATGTCCTATCAGGTGCCACTCAATATCATGGGGAAGGATTTCGGATTTACCGGTCAATTCCTGTACACGATTCTCGCCGAAAATTTTATGCCCGGTGTTGTAAACAGTGAGAATATCCTCAACCGGTTTGGTTTTGCTAACGGCCACAACCTTTACCTCTCGAGGAACAGAATTAAGAAAAGATTTTATATCGTTTTCGGAAAATTTCACATCGGATTATTTTCTCAAATGTACGAAATTTAGAAAGAGAGCTGAAAGGGGGCGAAATGTTTTTCGAAATAAGCAGGGATTGGGTAGTATAACTCCCAGAGGTTCTCATCCTAAAAAAAGAAATTCGGTTTTCAGCCATTACATTTGAAGCACACCCAAATTCTTTGGTCCTGAGTCGCTTATTCCATGGAACTTTTAAGTTCTTCAAATGCTGAGAAAACGAATTAATTCCCTATACTTGCACTCGAAATAAAAATGCTACAGAACATGAAGATAACAGTAGTTGGCGCGGGAAATGTGGGTGCAACAGCAGCCAATATTCTTGCCGAAAAAGAAGTGGCAAGCACGGTTGTATTACTGGATGTTGTTAAAGGACTTGCCGAGGGGAAATCTCTCGATATCATGCAAATGGCACCACTTGCTCTATTTGACACAAGAACTCTTGGAGTAACAGATGATTATTCGGCCACAGCCGATTCTCATATAGTAATTATTACCTCGGGACTCGCCCGCAAACCCGGAATGAACCGCGAGGATTTGCTGGAAGCCAATGCCCATATTGTAAAGAACGTTACTGAGAATATCATGAAATATTCTCCAAATGCGATATTGATTGTTGTGAGCAATCCGTTGGATGCTATGACCTATGTGGCATGGAAGGTAGCGGGCATCCCCAGCTCGAGAGTAATGGGAATGGCCGGACTGCTCGACACAGCTCGTTACAGAGCTTTTCTGGCAGAAGAGTTGAATTGTTCGGTTAAAGATATACAAGCAGTGATTTTAGGCGGGCACGGCGACGATATGGTTCCGCTGATGAATTATACAACCCTAAGCGGAGTACCCATACGGCAGTTGTTACCCGACGAGAAGTTAAATGAGATTATCCTGCGCACCCGAAAAGGAGGAGGAGAGCTTGTAAATCTCATGGGCAAATCGGCCTGGTACGCTCCGGGATATGCGGCTGCCCGCATGGCAGAAGCGATCGCAAAAAACCAGCGAAGGTATTTCCCTTGCAGCGCCTACCTTGAAGGACAGTATGGCCAAAACGATTTATACTTCGGCGTTCCGGTGAAGCTGGGCAAGAAGGGAATTGAACACATACTCGAAATTACCCTGGATAAGGATGAAAAAGCATTAGTAGAGATTTCCGCAAACAGTGTGCGGGAGAATATTGTTTTCCTTGAAAGTCTCAAACTTTGGTAAAAGATATTTAGAAAATGGATGTGGATCCCATGAAGAAAAAAAGCAATAAAGAACCTCGGTAGCATTCGAAAATCCGTCAGTTCTTATTTTCGGAGGACAGGAAAAAAATAACCCGAATCTCAGGAATAAATCCCAAAGATTCGGGTTTTTGTTTTTAAACTGTTTATTAAGGGGGAAGCTTATTCCAAATCGTGAATAACCAATCCACTTCTCAGCTTGGGTTCAAACCATGTGGTTTTTGGGGGCATGATATTGTTGGTATCGGCAATATCCATCAACTGTTTCATACTAACCGGATACAAAGCAAATGCAACTGCCATTTCCCCGCTGTCCACCCGTTTCTTCAATTCACCCAATCCACGGATCCCTCCCACGAAATCAATTCGGGTTGACTTCCGAAGGTCGGTAATATTCAGAATCGGGGTCAAAACTGTTTCCGACAAGACGTTTACATCAAGGCACTCAATAGGATCATCGTCGTTATAATTCCCGGGCTTTGCGGTCAAGGAATACCAGATTCCATCAATGTACATGCTGAAGTTATGAAGTTCGGCGGGCTTGTAAACTTCCTGACCTTTTTCAACAACAACATAACTAGCCTTCAACTTCTCGATAAACTCTGAAACCCTGAGGCCATTAAGATCTTTAACGAGTCGGTTGTAATCGATAATGGTCAGTTCGCCTGCGGGAAAATGAACTGCCAGAAAAAAATTGTACTCCTCCTTACCCGTATGCGAAGGATTATTCCTTTTGCGTTCACTTCCTACCAGCGCAGCTGCTGCAGTGCGGTGGTGACCATCAGCCACATAGGTAAACGGGATGTCGTTTTTGAAAATCTCAACAATTCTCTT
>CAMAZH010000013.1 GCA_945863035.1 Chitinophaga pinensis
CGAGCTCTTTAATTGAGATGTTGTAGTTTCGCACCCTCCCAAAAGCATTTTCCATCTCATTCAGCTCGTGGTAATGTGTGGCAAATAGTGTTTTTGCTTTGAAAGTGGGATGTTCATGAATATATTCAACCATGGCCCAGGCTATGGAAATACCGTCGTAGGTGCTGGTTCCACGACCTATTTCATCGAGAATGATCAGGCTTCGGCCCGAAAGGTTATTCAAAATGCTTGCTGCCTCGTTCATCTCCACCATAAAAGTGGATTCGCCCAGCGAGATATTGTCGCTCGCTCCCACCCGGGTGAAAATCTTATCGACCAGACCGATCTCGGCTTTCGCGGCGGGAACAAACGAACCCATCTGAGCCATCAGCACGATTAAGGCAGTTTGGCGCAAAAGTGCCGATTTACCGGACATATTCGGCCCTGTAAGGATAATAATCTGCTGGTCGTCGCTATCCAGAATCAGATCGTTTGAAATGTACTTTTCATCCACCGGGAGTTGCAACTCGATGACCGGATGTCGTCCTTCTTTGATGTCGATGACATCGGAATCGGAGAGCACGGGTCTCACATAATTGTTTTCCACTGCAATCCGCGCAAACGATAAGAGACAGTCAAGCCGTGCAAGCAGGCTGGCGTCGAGTTGTATTGCAGGTACAAATCCCCCGATACTATACACAAGGTCCTGATAGAGTTTTCCTTCTAGAGCCAGGCTCTTTTCCTCGGCACCCAGGATTTTTGATTCGTACACCTTGAGTTCCTCGGTGATGTACCGTTCTGCACTTACCAGGGTCTGCTTTCGGATCCAGTCACCCGGCACCTTATCTTTGTGCGTGTTCCGAACCTCGATATAATACCCGAAAACGCCGTTAAACCCAATTTTGAGGGAGGTGATTCCGGTTTTTTCAATCTCCCGCTGTTGAATTTCAAGGAGGTAATCTTTTCCGGAATACATGATTTTCCTGAGTTCATCGAGTTCCTCCGACACGCCTGAAGCAATAACATTGCCTTTGTTCATCTGGTTTGGCGGATCTTCGTGCAACTCCCCCGAAATCCTGTCTATCACCGTGTCACAGGGATTCATTTGCTCGCCCAGTTTTCTGAGGGAGTCGATGCCGGAGTTCAGACAATATTCTTTCAGGGGATGTATGGCCGACAGCGAGATTTTAAGCTGCTGGAGTTCACGAGGGTTTATACGGTTCACGGCCACTTTCGAGATAATCCGCTCCAGATCGCCCAACTTCTTGAGCTGATCTTCAAAGAGCTTACGTTCCTGCTCGTTTTCCTTGAGGTATTCCACAACGTCGAGCCGTTCCTCCAGAGGATAAATATCTTTCAGGGGGAGTGCCACCCAGCGCTTCAGCAGGCGGGATCCCATGGGGGAAACCGTTTTGTCGAGCACGGTGATGAGATTGTGACCCTCTTCATATATGGAACGGAACAGTTCCAGATTGCGGATGGTAAACCTGTCGAGCCATACGTAATGATCCTCCTCGATCCGCGCCAGCCGGGTAATATGGCTCACCTTGTCGTGACGGGTAAGGTCGAGATACTGGAGGATGGCGCCGCTGGCAATGATCCCGCTGCTGAGGCTATCCACGCCGAAACCCTTGAGGCTTTTGGTTTGGAAGTGAGAGTTAAGCTTCTCGCGCGCATTATCTTCCTGAAAGATCCATTCGTCGAGGGGATAGGTGTAATAGCCCGTTCCAAAGATAGTGTTGAACTCATCGAGTTTCCTTTTTTCAATAAGGATTTCCTTGGGTTGGAAACTACTGATCAGCTTGTCGATATACTCGCTGTTTCCCTCGGCTGTAAAAAACTCCCCCGTGGAAATATCGAGAAAGGCAACCCCGGAAATGTTTTTCCCAAGGTAAACGCTGCCCAGGAAGTTGTTTTCCTTGTGGTTGAGCACATTATCGTTGAAAGACACGCCTGGGGTCACCAGTTCGGTAATTCCACGTTTTACAATGTTCTTGGTGAGCTTTGGGTCTTCAAGCTGCTCGCAGATTGCCACACGCTGTCCTGCGCGGACGAGCTTAGGAAGGTAGGTGTCGAGCGCGTGGTAAGGGAATCCGGCTAATTCGACAAAAGATGCTGAGCCGTTGGCGCGGCGGGTTAAGGTGATACCCAGAATTTCGGCAGTGCGGATGGCGTCTTCCCCGAAGGTCTCATAGAAATCCCCTACCCTGAAAAGCAAAACAGCATCAGGATGTTTGGCCTTGATGGTGTAATACTGCTTCATCAGGGGTGTTTCGACGTACTTTGGTAGTTCGCTCACAAGGAATTTTATTATCGTAAGAAACAAAAATAAGAAAATTGGGGCAGTTTATAGGTTTTCATGTTAAAACTGCTGAATTTTTCTTCCAGGCCCATCGCGTCAAGCATTGCGCAGACAGGAGCATTATTTGATTAACGGCCCTTATTCCATGACAAATTTTTTGGATATTTTGCTTAATATATCATACCTTTAAAAAATTAAAGCACGGTATTTGGATCGATATCCAAATAATTCAAAAATCAAGTGTTCAAATAAAACCAAACAACATGAAAAATAGATTTTGGCATTTTATCCCGGTAATACTGCTTGCTGCAGTGGTTATATCCTGCGACAAGAAGAAGGATGACGATGATAACAATACTACTGTTGAGAAATTCAGCACCCTGAGTGTTGAGACAAACAAAGCCACTGTTGAAGATGCCGGCATCGAACTTGTTGGCAAAATGAGCAGTATGGAGAACATTGAAACAGTAGGTGTTGTTGTTAATCTCGGAGAAATTCTCTCTACGTCAAGCCCAAAGAAATCCTTTATCGCAAAAGAATCAAAAGTCATTTCAACTTTGGAAACTTTTGCTGCTGTAGCAAAGGGAGAAAAGAAAGTTAATGAGCTTTACCGTGAAATGATTTCCGCCGACGAACTCTCGGAAGATCCCGAAAGCATCCAGGACGTATGGGAGGAAAATGTAGGAACCTATACCTGGAACCCGTCTGTAGAGGATTGGGATATTGTGTATGGGGGCAATAAAATACTTGTACTGTTTCCCTCTTCGGAGAGTTCAGTGACAAATGACGCCAGCCTTACGATTTCGAATTATGCCGGCATTATTATCAGCAATCCAATTGACGACGAGTATACCGGTGACCTGCCAATTTCGCTGAATGCTGAATTAAAATCCGGAACCAAGTCACTTGTTACCATGTTATTCAGTGCCAGCTATAATAACGACGGTGTTCCAAAAGCGATAGCAGCCGATCTCATTATTGAAACCTATAAATTTGAAGTCGATCTTTCAAATACATCCACTTTGGCATCTATTAATTATAAGTTTACTGAAAATGGAAATGTGATTATGGAGATGGGGGCCAGCGGCGAGGGCTTGTTTACCGAAGCCAACATCGACGCCAACACCTCCACAACAACTCACGAAGAAACCTGGGGATACACTGATTATGTATATAATGAGTTTACAGGGGGGTACGATGAGATTTGGGTTGAATACACCGACACATGGGAAGAAACCGAAATTGAGTTTGAGGAAATCCTTAATTCCGCGAACGCTCATTTCCAGCTTTTTGACATTGCCATAAAAGGTGAAATCAATGTAAAGGGAATGATGGACCAGATCAGGCTGATCGATAAGGACCTGGATGACGACCTGATTTCAGAGGACGCGGCAAATACCCGCGGTATTGCAGCAATAAACGAGTATGTAAACCTTCGTCTTGTAAACCTGCAAACGAATGAGATCATGGCCAAAGCAGAGGCTTATGTTGTGAATGATCTGGAATATGATGATTCCTATATCGATTTCAGGTTAACTTTTGGCGATGGTTCTTATGTAGATATGGAAACCTATCTGGAAGAAGGATTTGAAGACTTCGTTGATGAAATAAACGCTTTGCTGGGCGACATTAATTCTGATTATGATCTGGATATGGATCCGGTTGAGTACAAATAGCTAAGCGACTACTTTCGAATCCCCTGCTATAAGAACAAGGATTAACGGTTTCTATTTGTGAATTTTAAGAGGCAAGGCTGCATACCATCAGCAAAATGCCGGATTCACATTAACAATGAAAAACCGTTAATCCTTGTTTTTTTAATTGCATTAAGAACGTTCCTGTTCCGGCAATAGCTCACTTAATTATAAGGTTGTAGTAACTTACCCCATAGCCCCCCCAAATTCCCAATCCATCACCTTGGATGTTTGAATTAATTTTCGAAAGTGAAGACGCAAAAGGGTTACTCGAATTAAAAGCCTCGTTCTGGAAGGAGTTCCAGAAATCGTAATGAGTCTTATCGATTGTGCAAAATTTTATACTAACTGTGTCTCCGGTCTTAAAATACTCATGTCCATAGGAGGAAAGTATCGATTCAGGTCCCCTGGTAATTGAGAATTCTACTTTTTCACCGCTGAATAATCCGTCATCCAATGCCATAACCATTGTTGAATAGTATCGCGGATCTTTTGTTTTACGCTTTGTCAGGATTCTATAGAAATTCCTTTCATTTGCCGGGTCTGTGAATTCCAGGAAAATGGTGCCGAGACTGTCGCTGTTTGTTTCGAGTTTAAAATAAGCCGTGTCAAGCATTACCCTGGAAGGAATGGTTGTGCTTGCAGCAACTGTTTTCCCTCCATACTCTGCCGTGAGGGTGTAAGTTTTCCCCATTTCCCCGATTATCTCATTTCCCTCGAAAATATATGGGGGAAAGTAGTCTTCGTTTTTCCTTAAAATAAGGGTTTCGGTCTGAATGCCATCAGAAAGGGTAACTTTCGCCCTTGTTAAAACCAGGGATCGCATGGATGCGGAATCGATTGAAGAGAAGTAAGGGGAGTTACGGGTCAGAAGTACTTTTGCAAACTGCCCGTTCTCGATCCATCCGTCAACCACGATGAAATCACCCGGATCGGGAATGTTCAGGTACATCTCTTCGCTGCACGACATTATTGTCAGTGAATAAAGGGAAAACAAATAGATATTTAATAGCCTTCTCATCATATTTTAAAATTTAAAATTCCAGCTGAGGGATGGGATTACCGGGATCAGGCTAACCTCAAACGCCTTCACCTTTAAAGAGTATTTCTCAACATCACCAACAATCTCGTAATAAATGTAGTAGGGATTGGCCCTGTTGTAAAGGTTATAAACGGAGAAAACAAATTCCGAATTACGGATTCTCCCCGTGGTTATTTTCCGGGTTAAGGAAATGTCCATTCTGTGATTTGGAGGCATCCTGAAACTATTCACATCCCCGTACTGGTTAATTACATTGCCCTGGATTATATAGCGCCCCACCGGCATCGTGAAAGCGTTGCCCGTTGCATAAACAAAAACAGCCGACGCACTCCACTTTTCGTTAAAGGTTCTGCTTATGGTAAAAGAGACATCGTGGCGACGGTCGTATTTGGCTGGATAAAAATAACCTTCGTTTATCTCGTCAAACTGAAGTTCCGTTTTTGCAAGTGTGTAGCTCAACCAACCCGTTGTTTTACCAAGTTTTTTGGCGAGGTAAACCTCCATTCCGTATGCCTGCCCGAAGCCGGATGCCATGTTGGACTCCATATTCCCTTCAATTGAGATATTGACGATACCGCGGAGAAACTCCAGCTGGTTCATCATTTTCTTAAAGTAAAGCTCGGTTGAGAATTCAATGCCGTTTTTTGGGAAATTTCGGAAATACCCGATGCTTGCCTGGTCACCCAACAGGGGTTTTATTTCCCTGGAACTGGGAATCCAAATGTCGGCAGGTAAGGATGCGCTTGCCGATGTTGCAAGGTGAATGTACTGTGTAACCCGCATATATGATGCCTTAACGGATGCCTTGCTGCTTAACTGATACTTGATTACAATCCTTGGCTCTGGATTTATAAAAAATGCCAGCGATTCTTTGCCTGAATAATAAACTGTGTCAATAATGCTTCCCGAGGCGTTCCTCACATTCTCGCGATATGGACCATGATGGTTGAATGCTGAAAGTCTTACTCCCCCGGAAACAGAAATCCGTTCTGTAATGCTATACTCATCATTTACAAAAAGCCCTCCCTCAAGCGCGCTCATGGGGCTCAACTGACCGAATTTCAGATCGAATTTCCCTGTTTGTGCACTGATCCTGTTGGGCACAAAACTGTGTTCGGTAAGCTCGAAACCCGCTACAATCTTATTTCTTTGCCTTCTCATGATAAGTTCGCTTTTTAAATTACAGTCTGCAACCGATGAGAAAAGGTCAAAGGAATATTCGCCCTGGGAGCCGGAAAGCCCAAAATCGTAACTGGTCCAAGAAATGCTTGAATTCCAGTTGTCGCTCGGATTTATTTTGTGATCCCAAAGCACAGAAACCATGCTGTTTCCCCAGTCCACATAATTGCCCTGCTTAAGGCTTGCCTGATCCATCCTGTAATTATCCCTGCCCGTATACCCTGAGATAGAGATCAAATCCTTACTGCCAAGCCGGAGAGATGCGCCAAGATTAAGATCATAAAAATTGTAGCTGTTGTCGTTAACCAAAAATGAGGTACTTGAAACGGCCTGCTTTACAATGGGCTTTACAATCAGCTCCAGATAGGTGCGTCTGGCGCCAATTATGAATGTTCCCTTCTTTCCGAATAAAGGTCCGCTTGCCGAAACCCGGGAAGAAATCAGCCCAAGGCTTCCTTTCACCTCAATTGAGTCCTTGTTGCCTTTATAGCTGTCAACGAGGATCACTGAAGAAAGCTTTCCTCCGTACTGAGCCGGGATGCCCGATTTCACAATACTCAGATCCTTTACCAGATCGGGGTTGAAAACGGAAAATATGCCGAGAAGGTGCCCGGGATTGTATAGCACTGTGTTGTCGTACAATATCAGATTTTGATCTATCCCTCCTCCCCTGACATAAAAACCCACCCCACCGTATGTGGCTGACTGGATTCCCGGCGTCAGCTGGAGGATCTTCAAAACATCCGTCTCACCTAAAAGGGAGGGTAATTTTGCCAACTCCTTGTCGGAAAAGGTAAAAGTCCCCATCTGAAGGGAGGATACCTGATCTTTCTGAACGTCGGCTGTGATGGTAATCTCTTCAACCGGGAAAGCTTGAGGATTCAGAACTATGAAAATGTTTGAATCTTGAGTGAAATTATAAGAAGTGTCGACCCTCTCGTAGCCCATATATGAGAAAACCAAAGTATGCCTCCCGGCCGGCAGGGAAATCGCGAAAATTCCCGACCTGTCGGTAATTGCTCCCCTGAGCGTTGTTTTATCAAAAACCGAAACCGAATTGATAGGCTGCCTTGTCTCTCTGTCAATAACCACACCCTTGATTACCAGCTCCTGGGACAGTATCTCAGGAGGAATCATCATAAATAAAAACAGGCAAAAAAGTAATCTTCGGATGTTTTTATAAGAGTATAAATGGAATATTCCGGACTTTAAAAACACTTCCATTTTTATTGTATTGATAAGATGGTTTAAAAGTAAGAAAAACCGCTCAATTAAAACAAAATTAAGAGGAAAGACCAAGGGGGTAAAACCGAAAGCTTATAACGGTCTCATGTTTTTCGGTTCCAAATCATGTTTTATAAGACATTAAACCTAATGCTAAACCCAAGGCATTACGCTTATCTTTAGGGTCGTTAAAATTCAAATCCCCCGGAATGAAAAAAATTCTCTTACTGGGAGCCGGTCTATCGGCCTCCACTTTAATCAGGTACCTTTTGGAAAACGCCCAGGAAAACGACTGGATCCTCAGGGTAGGCGATTTCACTGAAGAGCCGGTGAAGAAGAAGCTCAACGGTCATGCCCGTGGCGAGTCAATGCAGTTTGATGTTCACAACTCTTTACAGTTGGATCACGAGGTGAAGGAATCCGATTTGGTTATTTCTTTGCTTCCGGCAAAACTGCATTATCTGGTAGCGCAGAGCTGTATCAGGAACAAAAAGAGCATGGTTACTGCCTCCTATGTCTCCAAAGAGATTCAGAAAATGGACAAGGATGCCAAGGCCAATGGGGTGCTGTTGATGAATGAGGTAGGGGTTGACCCCGGGATAGACCATATGTCGGCCATGCAGGTGATAAACCGGATAAAAGGCGACGGGGACAAGCTCATTTCTTTTGAGTCGGCTACCGGTGGACTCGTTGCCCCCAGTTATGACAATAACCCATGGAGGTACAAATTCACCTGGGCCCCCAGAAACGTGGTTCTTGCAGGACAAGGGGGAGCAAGGTTTTACCATAACGGGAAATTCAAATACATCCCCTACCATAAGCTCTTTGAGCGAACCGAAACTATCGAAATTCCCGGCTACGGACAATTCGAGGTTTATGCAAACCGTGATTCGCTGCAGTACCGCGAGGCTTACGGTCTTTCGGATCTTATGACCATGTTCAGGGGAACCATTCGAAGACCCGGATTTTGCGAAGCATGGAACCTGCTGGTCCAGCTGGGCGCCACCGATGACTCCTATGTTATGGACGATTCGGAAAACATGACCTACCGCGTTTTCACAAACAGTTTCCTTGCCTATAACATTGTTGATCCGGTTGAGTCGAAAATTGCCCGATACCTTGGGGTCAGCGAAGGCTCCGAACTTATGAAAAAACTTGAGTGGCTCGGGTTATTCGATGACACTAAAAAGATTGGGATTCCCGGTCTGACACCGGCCCAGTGTCTTCAGCACATACTGGAGCAGAAATGGCAACTCGACCCGGGCGACAAGGATATGATCGTTATGGAGCACCAGTTCGATTACCTGCATATCGGTTCGCATCGTAAGAGGTTTTCCACTATGGTTGTTCTTGGCGAAGACCAGGTCCATACCGCCATGTCTATTACGGTTGGGCTTCCTGTTGCCATAACAGCCAAGCTGATCCTTCAGGGAAAGATAGGATTAATGGGAGTTCAAATCCCTGTGCTGAGTGAGGTTTACGATCCGGTGATGAAAGAACTTGGCGATTATGGGATAAAGTTTGAGGAAAGGGATTTTAAACTAAGCTAAAGCCAAACGAAGCATTGGCAGGGCTAATCGAGGTAATACTCCGCGGTAAGGTCTTTGTATTCCCTGGAATATTCATGTCGCCCTCCCGATTCAATTGTCATCTCGCCCTCCTGCACTTTCCGCAAAGAAAACGAGAAGTCCAGCAGTACCCGCTTGTATTCTTTTCGGGGGATTGGCCTTATCCTGAGGATTTTTGCCGGGTACAGGTGATTGATGGCCGCAAGGTCGGTCACTTCAAGCTCTTTATCAGCGGGGAGAATAAGGCAAAAATGTCCATCGGGACTCAGCAGGCTTTTTGCGCCCGAAATCAGCTCATCCATCGCCAGACTGTCGCTATGTCGGGCCAGGCTCCTTGAAGAGGTCTTAGCCTTTAAGGAATCGCTGAAAAAGGGAGGATTGCAGACAATCAGGTCGTAGGGCAATTGCGCTGACCGGCAATAGTCCTGAAAAGAAATACAGGTAACCGAAATTCTCCCTGCCCATGGGGATTCCTCAACATTTTCCCTGGCTTGCAAAGCTGCTTCAGGATTAATTTCCAAAGCATCAATGAGTGCGTCGGAACGCTGCGCCAACATAAGTGCAACAAGGCCAGTGCCTGTGCCTACATCCAATATTCTACTGCAGGTGGAGACATCGGCCCAGGCACCCAGCAACACTCCATCGGTGCCCACCTTCATGGCTGTTTTATCCTGACGGATAATGAATTGTTTAAACTTAAACCAGTTGTTCGACATGATTAAAATTTTTTCCCAGAGCACTAAGGCCGAAAAGAGCAAAATCGTATTTTACGGGATCTTTGGGGTCGAATTCCCTTAGCCTGAATGTAAGTTCCTGAACGGCCTTCCAATCGTCCTGATTCCTCTTCAGCAAGCCCAGTTCGCGGGACACCTTACCCGAATGAAGATCCAGAGGCATATACAAGGCTGATGGTGGAATATCCCAAAGCCCGAAATCAACTCCCTTATTGTCCTTCCTCACAAGCCAACGAAGGAACATGTTGATGCGTTTTCCAGCGGCATTATTTTCAATGTCGGCAATGTGTTTGAGCGTTCTGCGGGGAAAAGGAATATTGAAAAAAGTATTTCTGAAATGAATTATCGAACCCGGAATGTTTCCGGTAGCATTGTAACCCTCCTCGAAAACGGTTTTTAATCCCCCGTGATTAAAATAAATATTTTGGAGCGATGTAAGAAAGAATACACAATCCGTACCGTTGAAAGTTCTATGCTTAAAACCGAGAAAGTATTCGAAACGATCCGGATCCGACTCCAAGAGGAATTGATGGGGTCCGTCGGGCATGCTTTCAAGAAGGCTAAATGCATTGCGGATCATTACCGGACGCTGCCCCCAGGCCAAAGTGGCCGTAAGAAAAGCAGCAATTTCAATATCTTCCCTTTTGGAGAAACTGCGGGGAACCTGAATGGGGTCGGACGCTATAAACGACCGACGGTTGAAATAATCAACATAGGTGTCGAGCAGGTTCTTAATTTCAGAAGTTTTCAAGGGAAGGGCCTTCCTATTAATCCAGGATCATCCCATCCTGCATGGTGAGCTTCCGGTCGGCCATGTCGGCCAGATGGGGATCGTGGGTAACCAGAACAATGGTTTGTTGCATTTTTTCGCGCAGGGTTAGGAAAAGTTCATGAAGTTCCTCTTTGTTGCGGGAATCGAGGTTACCCGACGGTTCGTCGGCGAGAATCACCGAAGGGTTGTTGATAAGGGCCCGGGCAACGGCCACACGTTGTTGCTCTCCCCCGGAAAGCTCATTGGGCTTGTGTTCGAGGCGGTGATCGAGACGAAGGAACGTAAGGAGCTCTTTGGCTCTTTCTTCCACTTTGGATCGTGAGGTGCCACTAATAAATCCGGGTATACAAACATTTTCAAACGCGGAAAATTCGGGCAGGAGGTGATGAAACTGAAATACAAACCCGATATTGCGATTTCTGAATCGGGCAAGTTGTTTTTCTTTAAGGGAGCTGATTTCGATGCTGTTGATGGCGATGCTTCCTGTTTCAAAAGGAAGGAGGGTACCTATTATTTGCAGCAAAGTTGTTTTGCCCGCTCCGCTGGCTCCGACAATGGAAACTATTTCCGCAGGCTTTATCGACAGACTGATTCCTTTGAGAACCTCCAGTGTTCCGAAGGATTTGTGAATATTTTCTGCGAGGATCATTGATTCGGATTTAGGAATATGGGTGAAAGGAAAAGTGGTTAATCCGATTTGATATCCTTCTCAACCTTATTGATAATTTCCCGTGTTTCGTTCTCGATATCGGTTTTGATGTCGTTAATGTCTTTTGTTATTTCGGAAGTGCTTTCCCTGAATTCCTTTTTAATATCGTCAGAGGCCTTTTTAAACTCACGCATTCCCTTCCCCAGACCTTTGGCAAGGTCAGGAATGCTTTTGGAACCGAACAGCAACAGGATTACCACAAAGATGATGACGATTTCCTGTCCACTGATAAATAATATAACATCAGGCATAATCGGGATTTTGGTCAAAGATAGCGAACTTTAAGGGAAATAAAAGAGGCCATCCCTTGTTTTAGGAATGGCCCCGGTTATTTATATTCAAGAATTACTTTGTTTCATCTTTATCTGCAATGCGTCTTTTGATCGTATCAAAAACTACAGGAGTTGCAATAAAAACAGACGAGTAGGTTCCAACCCCGATACCTACCAGTAGGGCAAACACAAACCCACGGATAACTTCTCCCCCGAAAATAAACAAAGCACCGATAACTATAAGAGTAGAAAATGATGTACTGAATGTACGGCTCAAAGTGCTGTTCATAGCTCCGTTGATAGTTTCGTAATCGCCACGTTTGCGGAACAGGTTACGGTATTCCCTGATACGGTCAAACACAATCACAGTATCGTTGATGGAATAACCGATTACCGTAAGGATTGCCGCAATAAATGCCTGATCGACCTCCATGGAGAATGGCATGAAACCATGCAAAAGGGCGAAAATACCAACGATAATCAGAACGTCATGTGCCAGAGAAACCAGTGCGCCCAATCCAAACTGCCAATTGCGGAAACGCATCAGTATATAAAGGAAAATCATAACCAGAGAGAGCAATATTGCCCACACAGCCTGAACTTTAATGTCGGTAGCAATTGCAGGGCCCACCTTAAGCGAGCTCTTCACATATTGGTCCGTATCGATGAAATCAGCTCTGGAAATCGCGCCTTCGGGAATCAATCCGGGTACGAGCCCATCATAAAATTTCGATTTAATGATACTGTCAACGCTGGAACCTTCGTCGTCGATCAAAACTTTTGTAGTAATCCTTACCCTGTTCTTTTCACCGAAAGTGATTACTGTTGGCGATTCGCCGAGGCTTTTCTTTAATGCTTCGCGAACCTCCAGCGTATTCACATCCTGTTTGAATTCAACAACATAGTTCCTGCCACCCGTAAAATCAACGCCCAGACTTAAACCTCTGGTAAGAAGGGCTATCATACCTATTGTGATCAAAATCCCTGAGATGATATAAAAGTACTTTCTCATTCCAAGGAAATCGATCTTCACGTTTTTGAACAGGTTTTCGGTGAACTTGGTGCTGAAAGTAAGATTTTGGTTTTTGGCAAGCTTACGCTCATAAATCAATCGGGTAATGAAAATCCCCGAGAAAAGGGAGGTTAAAATACCGATTACCAGCGTGGTTGCAAAACCTTTGATTGGTCCGGTTCCGAACACATAAAGAATAACACCGGTAAGTATAGTCGTAACGTTGGAGTCGATAATAGCCGAATAAGCATTCTTGTATCCATCGGCAATTGCAATTTTCACACCTTTCCCGGCGGCGAGTTCCTCCTTGATACGCTCAAAGATCAGCACGTTCGCATCAACTGCCATACCAATGGTTAGCGCTATACCGGCAATACCGGGGAGTGTAAGAACTGCCTGAAGGGAAGCAAGAACCCCTATGAGGAAAAACATATTGGCTGTAAGAGCAATGTTAGCTACTAAACCACCACTGCGACTGTACCAGAACAACATATACAACAACACTACAACAAAGGATAGGATAAAGGAATTCAAACCTGAATTGATGGAGGCTTGTCCGAGCGATGGTCCGATTACCTCACTGGATTCGATCCTGGCGCGGGCCGGCATTTTACCGGATTTCAGGATGTTTGCAAGGTCGGTCGCCTCAGCCTGGGAAAAGTTTCCTTCAATGCTGGAGCTTCCTCCTTTGATTTCACCCCTTACCACCGGCGCAGAAACAACATAACCGTCGAGCACAATAGCAATACAGCGATTTACATTTTCGCGTGTAAGGTTTGCCCAACGTTTTGCACCCTCGCCGTTCATTGACATGTGAACCTGAGCCTCGTTTTTAAACTGCCCAAACTGCATGTTTGCTTCTGTTACGTATTTACCGCTCATAGAAGCTCCCTTTTCGCGGCTGGCTTTTAGAGCATGAAGTTCAATAAAGGTTTCATTCTCTTTTAAGGTTTTCTGATGCCAGTAAAACTTCATGTCGCCCGGAAATAATGTTTTTATCTGAGGTCTCAGAAGCATGGTGTTAACCGTGGCAGTATCGCGGATATTGGCAATCCCCACCACAGAACCTCCAACGGGTTGGTTTTGCTGATCGAGATAGGGGATAAGCGCAGAGAACAGAGGGTTTTCTTTCCTCATCTGGTCTTCCTGCGAGGCCATAATGCTGGCACTGTCCTGTGATTCAATCAGGCTGATTTCGCTGGTTGAATCTTTAGGGGTATCAAGAAGAGAAATCTCACCCGATGGGCTTACCGTTTCCTCGGTTTCGGCTGTGCCTAAAATTGCAGATCCTCCCTCGGTTTCAGCAATTTCCTTCAAAAGGGAATTTGCCTGTTGAAAATACGGCAGAACCTCTATGTTTTCGTAGGTTGTCCAGAATTCAAGGTTTGCTGTACCTGTAAGAAGTTTGGTAACCCTTTCAGGGTCTTTGATACCGGGTAGCTCGATAAGGATACGACCTTGGCGTTCCAGGCGTTGGATGTTAGGTTGAACAACCCCAAAGCGGTCGATACGATTCCTCAAAACGTTAAAAGAATTGTCGATGGCACTTTCGGCCTGGGTTCTGAGATAGGAAACGACATCCTCATTAGGAGTGGTCAAGTCGATCTCACCCCTTGTGTCGGGGGTCATGAAAAATTGCGCCAGTTTTCCTCCAGGATTCACTTCCTGAAACGATTCGGCAAATAACACCACAAAGTCTTCCTGAGCGGTAGCTCTTTTTTGCTTTGCCAGATTCATTGTCTGGTTGAAAATCGGATCGGCAAGGTAATGAGGTGCGGCAAGAGATTTTATTACGTCTTCAACAGAAATCTCGAGAATAACGTTCATCCCGCCTTTCAGGTCGAGGCCAAGGTTTATTTCTCTCTCCTTACATTCCATGTAGGTGTATTTTCTTAACCACACGAAATTGTAAACTACTTCATTTGAGATTGAATCGAGGTAGTTTTTTTCCCTTATCGGATCCCCTTGCGCATATTTGGCAGCGTCTTTCTCAATCTTTTTGGAAAAAAAGGTGAATGAAAGCTGATAGACACAAACCAGTGCTAAAACAATGGCGAATAACCGGATAGCTCCTTTATTTTGCATTTGTAAACGGTTTAATTTTTCGTATTTTTTTGAGTATCATTTTAAAATGACCGCAAATATAGTATTATTTTTTTAGAATTCATATTGGGAATAAAAGTGTAAAAGAAGCAGGATGCCTAAGGGTTTAGCGTTTATTACCCGCAGGCTTTTTTAAAATAAGCAAAGCCTTTGAGTAATCTATAACAGCATTCATTTCGAGGAGGAAATCGCTTCCCAGCAAACCATGTATGTGCTTACCGGTAAATTTCTCATAAAGCATATTAATGCTTTGCAGATCGATCAGCACCACAGGGAAATCGCTTAACTTGAGCTTGCCCAGCTTAAAGCTGTCGGCAATAGCAAATACACTCTCAATATTTCCGGCCAAAATACCGGCAGATTGGATCTCTTCCCTGTTGCGTCTGGCGGAGAGTTTCATTTTGCTGCCAAGTAGGGATTTATCAAATACGGTTCTCGATGCCCCCGTATCGATTATTAAATTTACCGGGAGTTTATTGATTTTCACTTCAATCAGGAGGTGAAAACTCTCTCTGTCGAGTTCAATGATATGAATGGGAATTTTGTATCGGGAAGACATAGTTCTGTTTTTTCACGCAATGGCACCAAGTTTTTATATCTCGTGAGAGGCGATGGATTCCCCCTTCACTTTGCGGCCCGATAGCTATCGGGCCGCTAAATGTGCGCAAGCACCGGCAAACAAAGGGCTAAGATAGCGCTTTTATGTACGCACCTTAGCGGCTTTCTGCGGAATTTTCAAGCAAATTTAAATTCGTACAGGGAAAGAAAATTAAAATCGATTAGAAAAGGTTCATGTCGTCCAGCACTTTCATCGTTTCCTTGACGGAGTTAGCCGAATCGACCAGCAATTTCTTTTCGTCTGCATCAAGATTGATCTCGATAATCTCCTCAACGCCCTTACGGCCGAGCTTAACCGGAACCCCAAGATAAATATCCTTCAGCCCGTATTCACCATTCAGGTAGGCACATATTGGGAAGATCCTCTTCTGGTCGTCAACAATCGCCTCAACCATTTGAGCTGCAGCTGCACCGGGAGCGTACCAGGCGGAAGTTCCCATGAGATTAACCAATTCGCCCCCACCCTTGCGGGTTCTCTCCACGATTTTCTCTATCACATCAGTGCTGAGAAGTTCGGTAACCGGGATACCATTAACAGAGGTGTAACGGGGGAGGGGAACCATCGTGTCCCCATGGCCTCCCAAAAGCATCGCGTGAATATCCTTTGGCGACACGTCAAGTGCCTCTGCAAGGAAAGCTTTATACCGGCCAGTATCGAGTGTGCCCGCCATACCAAATACTTTCTGACTTGGCTTGTTTGCGGTTATATAGGCGGCGTAGGTCATAACATCCAGAGGATTGGAAACAACAATTATTATGGCTTCGGGGGAGTATTTGACAACCTTTTCGGTTACTTCCTTAACAATAAGGGCGTTGGTTTTTATCAAATCATCTCTCGACATCCCCGGTTTACGCGGCAAACCAGAGGTAATAACAACGATTCCCGAGCCTTTGGTTTTCAAATAATCGTTGGTCGAACCGATTACCCGGGAATTAAAATTGTTGATCGAAGAGGATTGCCAGATATCCAGAGCTTTGCCCTCAGCAACGCCCTCCTTGATATCGACCAGCACAACTTCCTTTGCCAAATCTTTGTGAGCAATAACATTTGCGCATGTTGCTCCAACGTTTCCTGCACCAATAATTGTAATCTTATTCATAATCAGAAGCTTTAGTTATTATTATTCAAGGCAATAGGCAAATATAATTAAATTAGTTAAATATATACATTTTTATACCTATTCGCTTTCGGTGCAGGAATACAAAACTATAATTCCCCTGTCCGGTCCCGGGTCATTGTATTTATTGTCACATGACGGAAAGTTTTGTTCCCGGGTCATCAAACCGGCGCCATGCCATGCTTTTGGGTTCGGAAAATAATTTATATCTTGGAGGGTCAGTTTTATTTAGAAATTGCGCTTTGAGAAAGCCCCTTGAAACCGATAATTGAGCCATGAAAAGAACCACACTGTTTACCGCTATTTGTTGTTTTATATTATTTTCCTGTGGCGAATCCGCGACTGATAAAAAGATTAAAGATGGCATTGCGTATGAGTATTATTCCGATGGAATCATAAAAACCGAAACCGAGGTTCAGGATACTCTGGCCCACGGCCTTATGAAAAAATACGACAGGGATGGAAACCTCAGCAGCGTGCACACCTTTAAGATGGGGAAACTTGAGGGACCAGCGGTGACCTATTATCCGAACGGCAAACTGGAGCAGAAAATGGTTTACAGGAACGGTCGCCGGGAAGGCAGCTCGCAGTGGTTTTACAACACAGGAGAGCTGTATAGGGTAATCCCCTATAAAGAAGGGAAAATTGAAGGGGTAAAAATCACCTATTACAAAGATGGCACAGTAATGGCTGAGGCTCCTTTCCGGAACAGTTTGCCCGGGATAGGACTGAAGGAGTACAATATGAAAGGCGAACTCCTTAAGGATGACACGAAGATTATTGTAAGGGAAGAAAACAGGCTCTTTGCTGAAAACAAATTCATTCTTCACCTGAGTTTAAGTAAGCCTGTGAAAGGGGCAAGTTTTTATCTGGGGGATTTGGCAGAAGGAAAATACCTTGCCCCCAATCAATGGCAGCTACCCGAAAACGAGAACGGGGCGAGCTACACCTTTACCGTTTCGAAAGGTGGCTTCAGAATGGAAACTTTGGTTTTAACAGCAAGCTACAAAACAAACAAATCAAATTACCGCGTTATCAGCAGGAACTATAACCTTGCCATTGACAACAAATAGCTCAGCAGATCACAAGGCTCTCAGGCGGTACATAAGCTTGTGGTTTTCGGGTGAGAACTGAAGCCCTCGATTCAGGTAGTCACGTGCAGCGGCTTTATTGTTTCGTTTAAAATAATATACGGCGGCCGCAGAATAGGCGTCGCCAACTTTCTCGTAATGAATGCTGATACCGGGGTGTAGATGAAAAAGGTTTTCGAATTTCTTCAACAAGACTTCTCCTTCAGCGGGCTGATCGAAATCGAACCTCTCCTCACCTAACTGGAGGTATCCAAGCATCTGCAGGCTAATAAATGATTCGTTGTTCTGCATAACAGGGAATCTCAACTCAAATTCCTCGAGCATATTTACGATCTCCTGATTTGAAGAGGTTGAGAAGGTGTAGGCAATACTTTGCACACAGAAAGCCTGAACCTCCGGATCATTCGGATCGACAGAAAGAGCTGTTTCAAAATAAGTGAGGGATTCTTTTACACGGAAGGTTGACAAAAGCATCCGCCCTCTTTGAAAGTAGTATTCCTTTTCGATCGCTTTACGAACATCGGGTATTTCAACTGCATCCATCAGGAAGAAATAGATCTGGTCGTAAAGTGCGACCTGCGACTTTTCCATCAGGACTTTCTCGGTAAGGTTTCTGTATTCAAGCAGGATCATTTCAAGTTCAAGGCCTTTCCCGACAAAGCGTGATGCAAATGCCAGAAATGAAGCATCCTGGACTTCGGTATAATCGGTTTCTGCGATGCACCATGACAAAAGGAATAGCATTACCGTTGAAACCCTGTCGGAAGGATAGAGACAATAGGCTTTTTGGATTTGCTGAAATGCGTAGTTAAAATTACTTTTTCCAAAGTTGTAAAATGCGTCATTCAGATATTGAAGTCCGGCGAGTTCCCGCATCCCAATGCTCGAATCCGGAAAATAATACTTGTTAAAGATATCATCCGCAGATACGCTTTTTGCTTCTTCCTTGCTTATTTTTTTTGTAAACACAAGATAATTAACAAACTGCACCTTAAGCTTGGCATCGAAATACTGAAATCCGAAGATTGGATCGGTGGTTTCGACTTTTATCTGCAAGGTTCCTGGAAATGCAACAGGATGAACATGATTCGCACTCTCTTTAAACTCAAAACTAACTCCGAGGTTTGAAAAAATAAAACCGTAAAAAGCTGATGCTGTAAGGCAATTAAAATTCCCGGAGGAAAGAAGCTCCGGAAATAGTGTTTCCTCCCTATACTGTATAAGTACATCGCCATTTATAAGCTCAAAGACTCTTTCAACTTTTTTCTCGTCTTTTAGCTTTTCGAATTTTTTCTGGCTGATTTTTTCCGTTTCCAGCTGTATCCGTTTGGATATCCGATCCCTCAATTCCTTATCCGATGAGGGGGAAACGGCAAGGAACAGGCTAAGGTAATCGATGGAGTCCCTCTGAATCCCTGAGAATGCCTCTCTTTCAAAACCCGAATTAAATTTCAGATCATCGAAACTTACTAGCGCAGGGCTTTGCGCGAAAGAATTGATGCCAAAAAAGGCAATTGCGAAAACCAAACCAATAGGGCGAAGTAGGATCATTTCAGTTTACTCTTTGATCCCAAAATTACATTATCTAATCAAGTTGTCAAACTCTTCGGACAAGGTTTGGTTGTTTATCCAGTCGAAAAGTGTTAATGACCGCATATTGAAGAAGTAATTCCAATAATTTCTCAGGGCCTCGATATAAGCTCGAGTTGCCACATCCTTCTCCTGAAGGGCAACATTGAGATCAAGAACGCTGATCTTCCCGATCAGGAAACGCTGTTTAGTCACCTCATAGCGCAATCGGGCAATGGTATCGGCTTTGGCGGCGATAACCAGCTGGTCATCCTGAAGGTTAAACTGCATTACCTGCAACAACACCTCTTGTTCGAAGTCCATTTCAGCCTGGGCAACATTGGTTTTAACAACTTCCTGAGCCGACTGGGCCATTTTGTATTTCCCGCGGGCTAGTCCCCAGTCCATCAGGGGAATTTCAATACCCAATCTCACCCTTTCCTGCTGCTGAGGGTTTACATAGAGTCCATCGAATTCATCTCCTCGCTGACTTAGTCCGAAACTTGCAAAAAGATCGGCATTCAGACCTTTTTCGGCTTTCGAAAGCGAAACGCTCTGACGGGCCTCAATAAGCTGTCTTTGGCGTGAAAGCACATCCGGATTGTTTTTCCGGGCTTCCTCCAGAGCTTTTATAAGTTGCACTTCATTATCCGGGATTTCTTCGGGGATGATGAGTGCGATATCCTGATCCTGGTTGAAACCAAGGAAAGAATTGAGTTGAAACTTCCGAATGGCCAGATCAATTTTAGCCTCGTTAAGTGATGTGCCTGCGTTGAGCATCGACAGTTCCATCTGCAGCAGTTCGTTTTCGGCGATGGTCCCTAACTGATATCTTCCTCTGGCAATTTTGTAAAGGGTGTCGGCATTCGAATAGTTCTGATTGGAAATCTCAAGGTTTTTCTGCGCAAGTGCAAGATCGAAAAAATAATTTACCGCTCGGAGCGACACCCGTTCCAAGGCATTGATATAGTCCTTCTTGGACTCCTCGTATTTCAGGGGCTCAATTAGTTTCTCCCATTTCATCCGGTTGTAACCGTTGATCGGCTGCCGAAAACCAATATTTATTGGATTGGTAAGGTAGGAAGTTCCTCCGTCCTCGGTAAGGAAATCGATTCTCTGAAGGTCCGAGCTCATATAGATATTTCCCCCGGTAAAAGGTATGTTCTGATTAAGTTCAAGGCTTCCCATTGTTCCAATCTGCTTTCGCTCAGCAAAGATGTCACCTTCTTCAAGCGAGATTTTTTCAATGCTGCGGTTCAGGTCGGGCAGGGTTGCGCTCATCGATAAGTTAGGCAGATACCCAGCTTTATAGGAACGGTATTCCCAATAGCTTGCTCGGAACTGGTGCCTGGCGGTAACTGCCATAGGTGATTGACTGCGGGCAGTGGCGATGACCTGCTCAAAACTCATCTCGCGTCTGTCATGCAATGTTGCCGAATCGGACTGGGCGACCAACAAAAAAGAATTGCCGGCAAAAAAGAAACCAACAAGCCAATAAAATATTTTTCTATTCATATCTGAGTGATTCAATAGGGTCTTTCTCGGAGGCTCTTTTAGCCGGAGAATAGCCAAAAACAATTCCCACCGATGCGGAAACACAGAAAGCGATCAGTACTGAAAAAGGCGATATTATTGTAAGGATATCCGCAAACTCGGTAATTAGTTTAGCTCCCACGATACCCAAAACAACCCCGATCAGACCTCCGGAAACGCTAATCAGAACCGCCTCTGAGAGAAATTGTACAACGATATCCTTTTTCCTGGCACCGATGGCAAGCCGGGTACCGATTTCCTTTATTCGTTCCATTACCGTGGCGAACATAATATTCATGATACCAATCCCCCCTACCAGAAGAGAGATACTGGCAATAGCCCCAAGCACGATGTTGAACACATCCTTGGTGCGTTGTTCCTGTTTGAGAAGCAACTCAGGAACAGTGATCTCGAAATCCTTTACTTCCTGATGCCTGCGGATAAACATCCTGCTAAGCACTTCGGTGGATGGGGTTAATTCTTTCGAATCGTTGACCTGAACAATAATCCGGTCAAGTTGATTATAGTTTGAAGAGGTGTTTTGGTTTGCGGTTGTGGAGATTGAAAAACTGAAGTTACCCATCATTGTGGTCTGAGTGGATTTTAATCTTGATGATACCAAGGCTCTGTTCTGAAAGCGGAGCAACATGGTTTTTACAGGAACATAAACGTTATCATTCATAACATTCACGCCCGTGTTTTCAAATCTCGTGAGTTTTATATTGTTCTTCTCAAGAACCCCGATGACCCTGAGCCATACCTGATCGAATTTGATAAACTGTCCCACCGGGTTCTGCTGCGGAAAAAACTTCACAGCAATATTTGAACCAATTACACATACGGGTATTCCTTTATCTTCGTGATAATCGTTAAAGAATAGGCCGTTTTCAAGTTGAAGGTTGAAAATATCAAAATATTCGTTCGATACTCCGAGCAGTTTGGCTGTTTCCCTCTTGCCATGCTGCATAACGTATGAGTTGATAGCTACCTCCGGGCTTATACGGTGAACCGTGGTAAGCACCTCTTTAATTGCATCTACGTCAGCCAGATTAAGGCCCGGCGAGAATTTGGACTTCTCCTTGTCGCTATTCGCAGGTTCTGAGCCGGAGCCTGAATTGGAAGGTTCCACTATCGGAGTGATCATGATGTTGTTTACACCAACCATCTTAATCTGCTCGAGAATTTCCTGTTGAGCTCCATTTCCGATGGCAAGCATGCTGATGACAGCTGCAACCCCGAATATAATACCAAGGCCTGTAAGCAGGCTGCGAAACTTGTTCCCAAGGATTGATTCAACAGCAATTACGATATCATGAAAGTAGCGACTCATTGATTTCTTTGTCTTTTCCCTTGTTGACCAGGACCCCGGGCTCCTTCTCTGATTCCTTGACCTGACTTTTTATCGGGCTTTTCTTTCATCTCTTCCATTTTATTTGCTTCTTCAGCTTTTCTTGCCTTGATAACTTCCATAAGCTCAAGTCCGGAATACTTAAACTTTTCAGGTTCATTGGGAATGGAAACATAAATCTCTTCTCCCGGTTCAAGACCTTGTTCAACGATGATGGAATTTTCATTGGACTCACCCAAAAGAATAACTTTTTTCTGCCCTTTTACGGTATACACAAATGTGAGGCTATCATTTGTGTGAATGGTTTCAAGGGGGATAGACATAACATCCGGGAATTCGATCGTCACAATCCTGTTGCTGGTTGTCATGGAAGGCCTGAGAATAGGGTCTTTCTCAAAAAGTTCGATTTTCACCTCGAAGACCTTTGCATCGGTATTTGGCAGCTGTTCTCCAATATTGGCCACCTCGGTAATGACACCGGAATATTTTTTCTCCGGAAAAGCATCGACTCCGATCATGACTTTCTGTCCAACCTTAACTTTGGATATGTCAATTTCATTTACATATGTACGGGATACCAATGTGGAAAGATCGGGTAATTCAGCAACTGTAAGATCCCATGTGTTGATCTCGGACCCAACAGTTCGTTTTTGCCCGTCCCACTCCCTCTTGTAGATTACCATTCCTGATGCCGGAGCGCGAATATCAAAACTGTTCAGTACAGCTTCCATCTCATGCTTCCTGCGAGTTTCCTTTGACAGGTTTATACTTACTTCAGTCATTTGCGCCTGATATTGAGCTACCTTAAGCTCATAGTTTTTCATTGCCTGTTCGTAGGCTCTCTGAGCTTTATCAAGGTTAATCTGGGCCTGACGGATTGTTGCCGGCGGTTCATATTTCGACTGTTCCAGAGCGATTGAAGTTTCTTCCATATTAAACTTCAGGTTAATAAGGTCATCGCGAAGCTGGCGAAGCTGAATGGTTGTGTCAAGTTGGGTCTTAATAAACTGCGACTGGTCCTTCTCCAGCTCATCGATCATATCCTTCAGGCTGTTATCGGCTTCGGAACGGTCGAGTGTAGCAACCCAATCACCCGAATCAACAACGGTACCTTCGGGGATAAGACTTTGAATCTTAACCGAACGTATCCTTAGATTCTGACTCCGGAGGTCGGAAGGGCCCCGGATTTCAGTGGAGTTTCGCGCCCTCAACTCCCCTGTGACAGCCACCACGATTTCAAAATTGCCTTTCTGAACCTTGGAGGTAAGCTTTACTGCTGCATCACCATCGGGAACCATTGAATATATTATTATAGCAACAACTACCACTGCCAGAATAATCAATGGGATAAGAATTTTTTTCTTCATTAAAATTTCCTGTATTAAAACCAAGTAAGTCTCTCTGAAAATTCATCAATCTTTTTCAGCCAAAACATTCAACAACAATTTAGACAAAGTAAAAACCTAAATTATTCGTCTATTTTTTTAAAAATTTAATAATACTTAGTGCAAGATTATCCGCTTCCTCTTTGTTTTTTGCTTCTGCATAAATTCGGATAATGGGCTCGGTATTGGATTTGCGGAGATGCACCCATCCCTTTTCAAAGTCAATTTTTATTCCGTCGCGGGTGTCGATTTTTTCACTCCGATAGTGTTCTTTAACGGATTCGAGCAATTCGTCAACATCCACCTCGGGCGACAGATCCGCTTTATTTTTTGAAATGACGTATTGGGGATAGGTAGAGCGCAATTCGCTGCATCTCATTTTCTTTTCGGCAAGAAGGCTTAAAAACAAGGCTATCCCAACAAGTGAATCCCTTCCGTAATGGGCCTCGGGGTAAATAACTCCCCCGTTACCTTCGCCTCCAATGACGCATTTGTTGTCTTTCATTACTTTCACAACGTTTACCTCCCCAACGGCGGCCGAATAGTATTGCTGAGACCTTGCAACGGTGATGTCCCTGAGTGCGCGGGAAGATGACAGGTTGGAGGATGTGTTTCCCGGAGTATGAGAAAGCACATAATCGGCAACGGCTACCAATGTATATTCCTCGCCAAACATTGACCCGTCTTCGCATACAATGGCCAGGCGGTCGACGTCGGGATCAACCACGAAGCCAAGATCGGCCTTTTTCTCTTTTACCAGCTTTGATATTTCCTGAAGGTTTTCAGGCAGGGGCTCGGGGTTATGAGGAAAAAGGCCATTGGGTTCGCAGTAAAGCTCATATACGACTTCCACGCCAAGGGCTTTGAGCAGCTGAGGAATAACCATACCACCCACCGAATTCACACAATCGACCGCTACCTTGAAATTGGCCTTTTTAATTGCTTCAGTGTTTACCAGTTTTAAAGCAAGAACCTGATCAATATGAATTTTCTCGTAAGATGGAACGTTAATTTGTTTCCCCAGTTTTTCGACGGGAACATAACTGTACATGTCGCTTTGAGTATGGGAAATTATTATCTGCCCGTCGGCAGCCGAAAGGAACTCTCCGTTCTGATCCAACAATTTCAGGGCATTCCATTGACCCGGGTTGTGGCTGGCAGTAATGATAATTCCCCCCTGGGCCTTTTCGCGCGTTACTGCAATTTCGACGGTCGGGGTGGTGGCAAGTCCCAGGCAGATCACATCCACACCCATTCCCTGCAAACTGCCGGAAACAATCTTCTCCACCATCTCGCCTGAAACCCGCGCATCGCGGCCCAGAACCACCTTGAGTTTTCCGGATGGGTTCCGGTCGGTAAGCCAACGTGCATAAGCCGAGGCGAATTTTACAATATCGAGAGGAGTCAGACCTTCATCGGGTTTCCCTCCAATGGTTCCGCGAATACCGGAGATTGATTTTATTAGTGTCATGGTTTAGAATATTTGATGATAAGCTATTTGAAAATGCTAACTACTTCTACTTTAACTGATTTTTCTGCCTGCTCCCTTTAGGGTTGGGGTAAACGGGCAGAAAAATCAACAAAAGTTCCAAATTGTCATTGCAGAAATACAAAGGTAATAAAAAAGCGTATTGATTGATTTTCGATAAGTTTAAGTAATCAACACTAAAAAAGCAGACAACTCCCGAAATGTTTTGATTGAATTTTGAAATAATCGTCCTAATAATAAATAAGATAATGCATTTGCCGAATAATTAACTTAACTTTGCACCCGTTCCCTTAACGAAGTGATTCGTTGTGAACAGAGGCGAAGTGATTCGCTATGAATAATTAATAATTGTAAAATAAAAAATGACAAGAGATTTTAATGCCGGGGACAATTCAAGTCGCTCTGGGAAGAGCCGTAGTCCTGAATCGGAAAATTACAAAAAAAACAGCAAAGAGGAAAATGAGGATTCAAGATCCTTTGCAACAAGAAACCCCTTAAACCAGAAAAGCAGACCCAAGAGACCCCGCACCACCCGGTTACGGCCCGGTGAGACGCGTCCTTATGATGCAGCCCATAACCACAAACCGAGCTCGGATGACAGGAGCGACCGTCCTTATCACGACCGCAGCAACACCAGTTTTCCCGATCGCGGAAACTTCGGTGGAGGAAGGGAAGAAAAACCCTGGGGTGCCCGAAAACCATACAGCCCAAAGCCATACGGCGAAGGCCGAAGCAACTTTAGCCCTAACCGTTCCTCCGACAGGAGAGAGGGATCCGGCAACAGTAGCAGATCATATAACAATAACGGCAGCAGGCCGCAGAGAGATCAGGGCGGTTACAATTCTGACCGGAGCAGAGCGCCCAGAGACGGTAACAGAGCACCAAGGGATGGTAACAGAGCCCCCCGTGAGGGTGGATATTCCCAAAGAGACGGAAACCGCGAAGGTGGCTACTCTCAAAGGGATGGAAACAGAGCTCCTTCTTATGGAAACCGCAGCCCCAGAGACGGGAACAGGTCTGAAGGCGGAAATTTTAACCGCGACAGCCGACCCAAGCCGGCTTTCAGAAACGATCGGCCCAAAGCTCCTTTTAAAAAATTCAGCAAACCTAAAAAAACAACCGAGGTCGATAATACCCCCATTAAACGGGAGTTTAACGATGCCGGTGAGATGCGACTTAACCGATACCTTGCTCACGCTGGAATTTCCAGTAGGCGACAGGCCGACGATTACATCAAAGCAGGACTCGTAACTGTAAATGGAGTTGTGGTGACCGAAATGGGAGTGAAAATCAAGCGAAGCGATGATGTCCGTTACAACGGCGAACGACTTGCCACTGAAAAGAAAGTTTACATCCTTGTAAACAAGCCCAAAGATTACGTTACCACAACCGATGACGAGCAGGGGCGCAAAACTGTTCTCGATCTTGTGGCCGACGCATGTCCGGAAAGAGTTTATCCCGTGGGACGCCTGGATCGCAATACAACCGGAGTGATATTGCTCACCAATGATGGCGACCTTGCAGGAAAACTAACCCATCCCAAGTACAACAAAAAGAAAATCTACCATGTGGTTTTGGATAAGAACTTAAAAACCACGGATCTTCAGGCAATTACAGATGGAATTACTCTGGATGATGGCTTTATTCAACCCGATGCGGTTTCTCTTGTGGGTCCCGAAAAGAAAAATGAAGTCGGTATTGAGATCCATTCCGGAAGAAACCGGATCGTTCGCCGGATATTCGAACAGCTGGGATACGAGATCGTTCGCCTCGACCGTGTTTACTTTGCCGGGCTTACCAAGAAAAATCTTGCAAGGGGAAAATGGAGGTTTCTCAACGATAAAGAAATCAGCATGTTGCAAATGAACGCTTTCGAATAATGGCTCATAAATCAGGATTCGTAAATATTATTGGCAGTCCGAATGTCGGAAAGTCAACGCTTATGAATGCTATGGTAGGCGAGAAATTGTCTATCATAACAGCCAAAGCCCAGACCACAAGGCACCGCATACAGGGAATTGTAAACGGCGAGGACTTCCAGATCGTTTATTCCGACACCCCCGGAATTCTCGACCCAAAGTACAAACTTCAGGAAACAATGTTGCGTACTGCAAAGTCGGCACTTGTTGACGCTGATGTCATTCTTTATGTTACGGAGGTAAGAGAGGATCCCGAACAACTGTCAGAGATAACTACCAAACTTGCAAAAATCAAAATTCCCGTTATTCTTGTCTTGAACAAGATCGACAAGAGCAATCAGGAAGTTGTGGAGAAACTTGTGGAGATGTGGAGCGCAATCCTTCCGGAGGCTCGTATTTTGCCGGTATCGGCAATTGAGAAGTTTAATCTCGACGGTCTTTTCAAAATGATTATGGAGTTCCTGCCTGAAGGGCCGGCGTTCTATTCAAAAGACGAACTTACCGATAAAACCGAACGCTTCTTTGCCGGAGAGATCTTGCGTGAAAAAATCCTCCTGAATTACCAGCAGGAAATCCCCTACTCCACTGAGGTGGAAATTGAGACATTCAAGGTTGAGGAGAGGCTTATACGGATCGGTGCTGTAATCTATGTGGAGCGCGACAGTCAAAAAGGTATAATTATCGGCAACAAAGGAGCTGCCATAAAAATGGTTGGCACACAAGCCCGAATCGAGATGGAGACTTTCTTCGGCCAGCGGGTGTTCCTTGAGATGTTCGTCAAAGTCCGCAAGGATTGGCGAAACAATGAAAACGCATTAAAAAATTTCGGGTACAGGTAATCTTTAAATTATGGGTAATATAGTTGCCATTGTGGGTCGACCCAATGTGGGTAAATCAACGCTTTTCAACCGGCTTACAGAAAGCCGCAGTGCCATTGTGCACGAAACTGCAGGAGTTACCCGCGACCGTCACTATGGGAAATCGCTCTGGAACGGAGTGGAATTTTCCGTGATCGACACGGGTGGCTATGTGACCAATTCCGATGATATTTTCGAAGAGGAAATCCGTAAGCAGGTTCGCCTCGCCATGGATGAAGCCGACAACATTCTATTTCTTGTGGATGCCTCCAACGGGATTACCGATCTGGATGAGAGCATTGCAGGATTTCTGAGAAAGGCTAAAAAACCTGTTTTTCTGGTAGTAAACAAAGTTGACAACTACGAGCGCAGTCTGGAGGCCAATGAATTCTACAACCTTGGTCTTGGGGAAATCTACCCTGTTTCTTCCCTAACGGGGAGTGGAACCGGCGACATGCTCGACGCACTTGTTAAAACCTTTTCGAAACCAACCTTTGAGGAGGAGGAGGAATTGCCCCGCTTTGCCATCATCGGACGGCCCAACGTGGGTAAATCATCATTGATAAACGCTCTCATCGGTGAAGAGCGAAATATCGTAACCCCCATTGCCGGTACTACCCGCGATTCGGTTCATACACGTTACAACAAATTTGGGCACGACTTTTACCTGATCGACACTGCAGGTCTGCGCAGAAAAACCAAAGTTACTGAAAACCTTGAGTTTTATTCGGTTATGCGTTCTATCAGAGCTATCGAGTACTCCGATGTGTGTTTGTTGCTCCTTGATGCCGAGAGAGGCATTGAAGCCCAGGACATGAGTATTTTAAATCTGGTAATCAAAAACCGAAAAGGAGTGGTTGTGCTGGTCAATAAATGGGACTTGATCGAAAAAGACCAGATGAGCACAGTTCATTTCGAGAAAGCCATAAAGAAACGGATGGAGCCGTTTACCGATGTCCCCATTATTTTCACCTCGGCAGTAACCCTGCAAAGAATTCACAAGGTTCTTGAAACAGCTGTAGAAGTACACAAAAACCGTATCAAGCGTATTCCCACACATAAGCTTAACGAGGTAATGCTCAAGGCTATTGAGGAGCTGCATCCCCCGGCAATCAAGGGGAAATTCGTGAAAATCAAGTATGTTCAGCAACTCCCTACCCATGCACCGACATTCGCGTTTTACTGCAACCTGCCCCAATATATTAAGGAGCCCTATAAAAGATATCTTGAAAACCGCCTTCGCGAAAATTTCAATTTCACGGGTGTTCCCATTCAATTATTCTTCAGGGATAAATAAACTTTAGCATTATTTTTGTGTTATTTATCTTGCGATTCCTAACTTTGGCTCTATGCTTACAATCCGGAAAATTACAGCCACGCTTCTCACTACATTCGCGATCGTTGCGGGATGCGGAGAGATTGTGACCTATCCGGATACTCCGGTTGTCGAATACAAAGCTTTTGCCCTTTACAGGACCACTGACGATTTGGGGAATTCTATTTTCCTGGGTAAAATGGAGGTGGTTTTTACCGACGGGGATGGAGACGTAGGCCTCGTACAGCCCGATTCGGCAGAAATCGCCGACAGCCTCAAATACAATTTCTTCACCACCCTGTACAGCATGAACAATGGAAACTTTGAAAAAATCGAAGGGGCGGTAGGTGAACAAAACTTCAGGATTCCTTACATCACCCGGGAAGGGCAGAACAAAACCCTTAAAGGCTCCATAATCGTTGAGTTTGAATATAAGTTGATCGTTCACGACACCATTTTCTACACCTTTTACATGACCGATCGGGAATTCCACAAAAGCAATACTGATACCTCAGAAGTAATTGTATTTACGGGACTAGATTTTTAGTCCCATAAAAAGCACATCATCCACCTGCTCAAGATCCTCTTTCCAGAGATTAAAATTGCTTTTCACATAATTGTATTGCTCTTCCATGGGCTTATCGTGGATGTCGTGGAGAAGGTTCTTAAGTCTCACCATCTTGAATTTCTTTCCAAGCGGGCCTCCAAACTGGTCGGGGTAACCGTCGGAGAACATATAGACAATATCCCCGGACGAAAGTTGGTAGCCTTCTTCCTGAAATACCTTAACATCGGATTCCTTATCGTAATGACCGCCAACGGAACTGCGACTGCCTTTAACGTACACCTGTTCTCCTCCCACATAAATTATGAGAGGGCGCATTGCAGAGGCTATTCGGAGAAATTTCGTCTGCATATTGATTTCAGCAACAATGATGTCCATCCCGTCATTTGACTTTTCAGCCTCAACATTCTGATTCAAGGCTGTCATGATCTCGGTGTCAAGCGTTTTGAGAATTTCCGAAGGAGAACTAACGCCAGGTCGACTGCAGATATCTTTGATAAGCGTTGTGCCAATCATCGACATAAAAGCTCCTGGAACTCCATGTCCGGTTGAGTCAGCGCACACGATAACAAATCGGTCTTCTGCAATTTTGTCGTACCAGTAAAAGTCACCGCTCACGATATCCCTGGGCTGATAAAAAACGAAACTCCCGCTGAAGGTGTCCTGCAATCTTTTTATCGGGGGAAGAATACTGGCCTGAATTCGCTGTGCGTAATTTATACTGTCGGTAATATCCCTGTTTTTATTTTCAATAACCTCTGCCTGTTCGATTACTTCCTTGGTCCTCTCATCGAGCTCTTTTTCCAGGTATTCCTGAATCTCCTTCTGCTTTTTCTCCCGGTACTTGATAATCGCAAATACTGAACCCACCAGAGTAACAACCGACAAGAGAATAAACCACCAGGTTTTCCAGAAGGGAATCTTAACAATTATGCGAAGTTCAAGAGGGGCTTCTGAGCAAATCCCCGAATCGCTGCATGCCCGAAGCAAAAAAGTAAAGTCTCCATCTTCGATACGACTGTATATTACATAAGGGTTCTCCGTGGGTTCCGACCAATCGTCGTAGCCATCAAGTTTGTACTGATAGGTAACCCCTTCCGGGTTTTTAAGGTCAATACCGATAAAATCGATGCGTATCTTGTATTTCCCATAGGGAAGCCTAACATCGCGGCTGTAATCATAATCGACATCGGAAATTTTCAGTCCGGTAATATTCATTTTCGGGGGAGAAACGGTCTTCCGCTCCTTTGAAGGGTCAAACTCAACCATGCCTTTCGAAGTCCCGATTACAAGGTTTCCTCTGGCATTAATCAGACTTGCATTATAGTTGCTGTTGGAAGTTATACCCTGGTCGACGCTAAACCGCCTGACGCTGCTGCTTGCCTTGTCGATCCGACTTAGCCCCAAGCTATGCCCGACCCAAACAGAACCCTCCCTGTCGGTTGAGATGCTGTAACAATAGTTGGATAGCAAGCCATTATCGGTTGAAAAATAATGAAGCGAATCACTTAAGAAATGGAAAACTCCATCACCGTTTGTTGCCCCCCACATATCCCCTTCCTTATCTTCGGTAATGGAAACAAATTCAAGCTCGGTGTTAGCCTCAATACGAAACTCCTGACGGCTGGTAATACAATACAAACCATTTGTACGGGTAGCAATCCATACATTTCCCTTTGAGTCGATAAAAAGATCGTTAATCTTATTATGAGGGAGTCGCTCGGTTGTGGTATATCGTGTTCGACTTCCTGTGGAAGAATTGTAATTTATTACCCCACCATTGGTGGCTATCCATATATTATCGCCTACTCCTGCTATTCTGTTTATAATATTCTCGAGCGAATTTTGTGAGAAATGAAACAATTCGGCACGTTTGCTTCCAGCTTTCAGCCTGTAGACCCCTGAACGGGATGTGCCGATCCAGACCATGCTCTTGCTATCCTTGTAAAGCGAAGTGATTTTGTCAAGTGGCAATCCGCTGCTTCGTTCCAGAAGATACTCCGCTTTGTTGCCGGTGTTATCGGTAACAAGAATCCCCGATTCCCCTCCAAGATAATATCGGTTTCCATCGCTGCACAAAGAAAGAATGTTATCGTTAAACCTTTCGCTCTCATAAGAATAAAAGGTAAACGACTGATCCTTGAGAACCGTTATGCCTTCACCAACCGTAGCAAACCAAAGGTTACCCTGAAAATCCTCGAAAACATCCGAAACATAATTACTCGGCAAACCATTTCTAACCTCAAAATGCTGTATTCCCGTATAAACGGATGCCTCAGCTCCCGGAAGAAGCCTGAAAACACCTTCGCCATTGGAGCAAACCCAAACATTTTTTTCGCCATCCTCATATACATCCATTACGTTTGTATACTGCAGTCCAAGGTCATTCCCGATTTTGATTGCTTCAAAGGAATCCGGATCGGTTTCCAGAGCGCGAAGCAGATAGACTCCATCGGTTTCGGTGCCAATCCAGAATTTCCCCTTTTCAGGGGATTTCACAATTGCCTGTATTTTTGTATAAGGAACATCTTCAATTCGTCCGTATAAAGAGACTTTGCTATTCTCAAAATCAATACTGTACTTGAAAAGCCCGTCAAACGTCCCGGCCAGCAGATCGTTTTTATCAGTGAGAATTACCGATGAGAGAAGCTGTCCTTCAAATCCTTCGGTAATATATTGAAAAGCATAACCATCGCCGATCAAAATCAGTCCTTTATCTTGAGTAGCAGCAATAATTCGACCGTCGGCCGTTTCAAGGATTCCGTTTATACTACTCTTATGCTCTTCGTCTGTTGCGAGAATCCTAAAATGTATCCCTTCCAGCACGGCTATCGATCCGTCACGGTACCCAAACCACATACGATTCTTGCTATCCAGAAAACTGCTTACAACAATCCTTTGGGGAAGCGTATCTCCCTGAAATGTATTGGCAAACTGGAAGCCATCGAAACGAAATATACCCTCTCCAGAACCCAACCAGAGGTAGCCGTCAGCACTTTGGTTGATGCTGTTGATGTATTTGTTGGAAAGCCCTTTATCCGCCCCAAAAGACTTAAAACGGAAATCCTGAGAAAAAGAAATGCCCTCTGCTGTAAGCAGAAGGACAAGAATTAGCAGATAAAATTTATTTTTTTTCACTGTTCCCCGTTAAAACTATTGTTGTACTGGCTTTACCCCGATGCTGTATTTGTATTTAGGCACACCTCCGATCGGACTTGTAAAAAACTCAAGGTTTTGTCCGTATTGGTTCTTGACATAAATCACAACATTATTATTTTTTATCGGGGGAGTTTTTTTCTTGATAAATTGAATGTCCAGGGATGTGTTTTTCTCGGCATCCAGTATCTTGAACTCGCTGGTTTCCCATACATCTTCTGCTGAAACAGGGCTCAGTTGACCTTTTCTGGCAACGGAGACCGTGCGTATAAACCCATCGCTGTCCCAATCGAAGTTCGACAGTCTAACGGTTACGGTTTGATCGTCAACGAAAGGGTAAATGTGTGAAACCTCTTCCGGGTTATTATGCATCCTGAAAGAGTACTCGTATGCAAAGGCATTTGCACCTTCCACAGGCTTATCCGAGTTGGCATCGGTACTCAGAAAATAACGGTACATATTGCCGTCGTCTCCTGAAATTCCTTCGCAAATCACTTTAAAAACGTTCCCGTCCCATCGCTCGGTATACTCGCCTTCGCTGGGATTAAAGGGGCCGAAAGTGTAATAGTTTTTATCATACCGGGGTTCTTCACCGAATGTTTTTGTGGCAAGCAATGTACCGCTTTTGTAGTTTCCTGTGGTCTCTGTTCCCTGTGCGGCTTTATCTGACCAGCAACCCTTGCCTCCGTAAACCGAAAACGTGGTGCGACTGTCCCATACGCCTGCAAGCTCATCAATGTCACCACCTGAATCGGGGTCGTATACGCGGATGAAAATGGGTTGATTGTGCGATTTTGGAAGCAAAAAGAAGAAGGTTGAGGAAAAGTCATCATCGCCCCAACTGGTTTCAGCCTTGTTGCCAAAAGTCATGAGAAATGGAATGTTCTCATCCACGTTCGGCACCGGCTGTGAGAAAGCTGATTCCGAAAGGAATACTATTAGTATTGTTAATATAAAAAAATGTCTCTTCATCTGTTTCCTAAAAAACTCTCATTAAAGTTGAGAGCAGCCTACCCCAGCACTTACAAATACTGTGCAAATTATCAGACCGGGTGTTTTCATTTCCACTTTTCTCTCTCAATTTAAACCTCAACAAGGTATTAATTTTCCGTTATAACTATTGTTTTGGAGGTGCAAAACTTCTTTACTTCAATTGCGTTCGGATCATCTTTAGCCTGGCCAGGTTTAGGCTTTGCCGCATCCGGGTTATCTTCAATAAACATAAGTTTAACAGTAATAAGTCCGGGATTCAGGTACTTGTGCAGGATCGATGCTTCCGTTCCCTTTTGTCCGTCACCAAAATCCCAATAGTAATTACCTTTAATCTCTTCCCCAAAATAGGATTCCAGACCGTTCAAAAGAATATCCTCACCTGTTTTGGCACTGTCGGGCATAGTAATATAGGATTGGATAATCTTCTCTATCTTCAATTCATATTCCGCCTGACTGAACAAGACTTCTTTTGTAAGTTTATCAATAACATTCAGGCTCACCATATAGCTGCCTGGGCCAGCAAAACAATGCTGTGCTTCCATAGCGCGAATTTTTGATTTGTCGCCCAAATCCCACTCATATTGGTATAGGGTTGTATCCAGTTCAACCGTGTTCTCTTCGAAAAACACAAAACAGTAATTGTTTTCGCGTTGTTGACGACACAATTCGAATTTCGGCATTGTTGAAGTGAAGGTCCAGATTTCACGCGAGCCTCCTCGGTTATTTGAGAAAAGACCATTTTCAAACTTCTCGTCGATATAATAGGTATAGTCGTCGAAGTTGGTGTTAAAAGGAGCGCCCAATTTAACAGGTGATATCCACCTCCCTTTATAATATTCGGAATAGAAGAGGTCATAGCCCCCAATGTTGTTATCATGTCCGTCGGAGGAAAAATACAATCGCTCGGTAGGGTGAATGAAAGGGTAACGCTCATTCCCGGCTGTATTTACCCTTGGTCCCAGATTTTCGGGGGAGCCCCATTCGCCGTTCTGATAGCGGCTGACATATATATCAAACCCTCCGAATCCTCCTTCGCGGTCGGACGAGAAATATAAAACCGATGCGTCTTTGTTAAAGCTGGGATAGATTGTATTTGCTTCTCTGTCGTTATGTTCGAACTCCTGGATATTCCCCCAGCTTCCGCCCTGACTGTCGGCAAAAAACAACCCGAATTTTGAAGTGGAACGTGAGGACGTCTTCTCATCAAAACATCGTGAGAAAGCCATATAGTCGCCTTTCTCGTTGAAGCATACAGGACCGTCGTGAAAATCGGTGGCTATCTCCGGACCGAACGGGGCCTGATCACTCCATTTTCCCTTATCATCCTTTTCGCTTTCCACGATTTTGAAGAAAGAGTTGTTGTTCATGTCGGTTCCCGTTTTGGGACCGGGAACAGGGCGGTTTGAGCAGAATATCATTTTGTTTCCGAGCATAGCCGGGGCAACCTCATCATATTTACGTGTTGAAACGGGATGCTTTTTTGTAACATAGTAGTTTTGGGCAACAACGGGATAAACCATTGCTGATAATAAGAATACAACTGATGCTATTTGAACAAGCCTCCTCATCATTTAAAAATAAAATGGACTATCATCAACATTGGCCTTGTACTTCAACTCGTAACGAATCATAATTTCATGGGACCCATTCGAAAACTTTGATATCTCGCTAAATGAGTGGTCATAAGCATATCCGATTTTCAATGCGGCATTTATCTGCACCTCGAGCATAAAAGTAAGGTCTTTATTCGATTTATATGCAGTTCCCAACCAAAGCGCATCGTTTAAAAGTATAAAATGACTGGCAAATTGGTATGAAATGAAATATTTATTGTAATCGATAAGCGTAACAGGTTTGAACTTGAAATTCGGGCCAAAATCGAAAAGGTAACCGGCTGTGAGTACATAATGATAGCTGCTCAGATCGAGGTTGGTTTTTGTGGAATCGGATTTGCTCATGAAAAACGGCACGGCTAATCCCACGAAATATTTATTATTGTACAAATAGGCACCGGCACCAAAGTTTGGTGCAAAACCGCTGCGGGGAACAAAAGCTGGGTCGGTTGCCACAGGATCCTTAAGATTCAAATCCTTGAGTGTCTCTTTGAATACATATCCACCACCCTTTAAGCCCAATGAAAGTCTGGAGCTTCCAAGCCACATCCTGTAAGCATAATTAAAGTAGAGGCTATTGTACTGAACCGAGGGAATGGAAAAATTATCGAACATAATACCCAGGCCGATATTCTCTTTTTTCAGGGGAGAATGTGAGGCCAGGATCTGAGACACGGGAGCACCCTCAAAACCAAGCCATTGGGAGCGATGCATCAGTGTGGTGCTCATGGCTTCGCGGCTGCCTGCATATGCGGGGTTGATGATAAGCCCGTTGTTAAGGTACTGATCCACGCTATGAATATAGGGTATATCCTGCGCTTGCATGGAAGAGCAAAACAAAAACACAAAAGCAATATGTAAGATTCTTCGCATGTAAGCCTCTAACGTTTTACAACTATATAACCCCTTTTATCAAAACTTTGTCCACGGTAATCAACAATGAGCACATAATAATATGTTCCGTCGGGAACATAATTCCCGGCCCCTCCCATATTGGTGGTCCCATCCCAGATTACAACCTGGTTATTCAGCAAATCCACTTCCGGTAAATCTTTCCGCATAATCTCACGGATGAAATTCCCCGAACTCGAAAACAACTGGAATTTGAAGTCCACCTCCTCATCCGCAAGCCCAACCGCCCAAAGTTCATCATTTAATCCATCTTCATTCGGTGAAAAGCCATCATACACCAGCAATTCTTTTCTCACTATTTTAACCGTGCGGAGACTAACAGGGCAGGTACCGTTGGAGATGCTATAGGTAAGGAATGCCGGATCGTCCTGATCCAGTTTGCTTATAGCAGTAGTAATTCCTGTTGTGGCCGAAAGCTCGCCTGCACCTGAACTGATGCTCCATCCAGACACACCCGTTACAACTTCATCCGCTTTAAGATTTTGATTATCGCTTATAAATACAATAAGCGTGTCACCTATGGCCGATTCCTGACTATTTGCAAATTTGTAAAGGTTTCGGATGGTGTCGGGGTTATTGTACAAAATCGCGTCGATATAAAGCGTGTCGCTCGGACAGTTTGCGATATCCTCAACATAAGCCAGGGACACCGATGCGAAGTCTTTATCGGGGGAGTAAAGGGCTGTGAGATTAATATCGGGATTTGAAACTTGACTGGCAGTTATTCCGTTTGCATTGCGTAAATGCCAGGAAGGCACTCCAAAACTCTCGTCAACAGAAACCAGAAGGCTGTTGGAACAAGACTCTATGAGGGTGTCGCTTGCCGATATTAATCTGGGCTTTGGCGCAACATAAACCTTAAGGGGAAGGCTTGGACTCAGATTATCGTCTTTTGCCTGGCAGGCCTTTGCATCGGTAATGGAGAGAATTTTAAAATCGTACTCGATAAAACCGGGATCCAGATCAGGTTCATCGATCTCGGGCTTAATTGCCTTCGATCCGGTTTCAAACGTAAAAATCTGTCCATCGCTAAACCTCACGGTATAAGGAAGTGCTCCCGATCCGATAGCTATATGAATCAGAGGGTAGTTCTTATTGGAGCATATCTCGTCCAGATCGGCGGTAAGGCTGGAAAGCTCCGGAAGATCAAGATGCTCAACTCTAACGGGGAGTGAGGTACTTTCGCAGACCCCGGAGGTAACAAGTCTCTTGTAATACCGAACGGTCTGGATTGCTTCGGTAAGGTATTTCGGATTGGTTTTTTCTGCAGATTGGCTTGCATCGATGTACGAGCCATCAGCAGTTGGACTTTCCTGCCAAAGGTACGAGTAGGAAGCTCCGTCTCCACCGGTCAAAACACCGGGCAAAACACCGGGAAGTGTTGATTGAATCGTAGTGTCATTATCAAAACAGACCAATACTGCGGCATCGTTGTTAATGCTATTATTCCGGATACTGTCTTGCATGATAAGGTTAACCACATTGCTGGTATCCTTGCAGGTTCCGTTTAATCCCGATTCCACAATTCTGCGGTAATCAACCGAAGTTGCAATAACCGGAGTATTGAGTGAAATGACTGTTTCGCTTGTATTTGTCCAGCTGTTGCCTGATGTCTTACTTTCCCAGGTATACAGATAGCTGCCGCTGCCATTCTGAGGAACAAGGCCTGAAATATCGTCGGGCTCATCGCCTTCGCACCAGGTTGTTTCGGGAATTGATATCAGGTTATTAGTAATTTTCTCTAAAATAGTAATTGTACTTACATCTGTTGTATCGTAGCATCGTTGGGATAAAACAGGATTTGTCCCGGACGATACAATCCTTCTGAAGTTTGAGGTGCTGGTAAGGATTCCCGGGTTAAAGTCGGTTGCCACGGTTCCACCTGCCGCATCGAGGTTATTTACCTGCCAACGGAAGGCATACGTGCCATTCCCCCCTGAAAGAGCTGGGGAAGAGGTAGTGGTAGTTGCGGTGATTTTTTCACCCGGCAGACCTGAACACAAAACACTTTGGTCTATTGGGTCAAGCAAATTCTTGAGGATTTTGGTCATTACCGTTACCGTTAGCTCATCAGATGTATCTTTACAAGTGCCATTCAGGCCTGAGATCACAATTCTTCTGTAGTCGTATGTTTCATTTAAGACAGGAGGCTCATAATTTTCAGTTATTGCAGCTGGCAACCATGAACCCGAAGTAGTTTTCTTCTCCCACTTAAAAGAATACGATAAAGGCCCTGCACCGCCAGCGGGTGCATTTCCAATGAGAGGAGTTGGTTTTAAATTTATACAGATTTCCTGTGGATCTCCAAGAGTGTTATTAGTAATTACGGGCAAAACTGTTATTTTGATACTATCGCTTTTGCTTACGCAAGCTGTGTTGACCGGACCCGACATGGCCACTCTTCGATACCAGACGGTATCATAAAGTACAGGTGTTAGATAGGATGCCGAAGTGCCAACAATTTCCGGGCTTGTAAAATCCGCATCGGAGGATTTCTCCCATCTGTATCGAAAGCTGTTATTACCGCCGGCAATGGCAAGAATAGGAGCAAGAACTCCAGCACTTAAATCGGAGCACACTGTTGTTCCCGGGGTTATAGAATTATTTGTAATGACAGGCATTACATACATCTTAACTACATTGCTTGTGTCGTATAATGCCGGAGGGTCGAAGATCGTCCTTTTGTAATACATGGAGATATTTGTGCCCGAAGGAGGTGTATAGGTAACTTGGTCCCTGATTCCAGCAGCATCGATCCAGTTGATTGAATCTGTGCTCTCCATCCATTTGTATATAAACGAGGATGATCCGCCTACATGAGGAGCGGCATCTATAGTTTTTGGGTCATTGCCGTAGCAAATTGTGTCGGCGTTTGGGATATGGTTAAAAAGAAATCCCAGAATAGGCACATTAAGATCCCCCAATCTTGCTTTTGATGCGCCTCCGGTTGCACCGCGGTTGTCGTTCCCATAAGTGCCGTTTTCACCTGCGGTACGGTTAAAAACGGGTCCAACCAACGCTGCGGTTGGGCGGTTGTGCCAAATAACGCCACCACCACCACCACCACCCGGGCCGCTTCCCTTAAGCGCAGCAGGATCAACATCTCCGCCATTTCCGCCATTTACCCACAAGGTTGGATTACCCGAGACAGAATTCACGTGCAGAATAATTGTTCCTCCACCACCACCACCCCCAGCACCGGCGGTTGACAATTCAGACACAGAATCGCCTCGTGCATATATATTGCCATTCCCGATAAGACTATCACATATAATAACAACAATCCCACCACCATTTCCCCCGGCAGTCGCTTTAAAACCCGGCAAGGTTTGTGCTGAAGTACCACCACCCCCACCTAAACCAATCCTGTTTTCGGTGTAATACTCAAGAGTAAGAGCTTGTCCACCCTTCCCTCCCATACCGGAAACAGCACTGCAATCTTCCAATTCTGCTCCACCCTGTCCCCCAGAACCACCATTAGCGCCACCACCACCACCTGAATACTTGCCATTTCCTCCGCCACCACCATTGGTGATTGCACCATTGCCCCGGATAAATGTGTTAAATGAATTAACAACACCTCCTCCTTTAAAAGCTGAAAACCCGGATTCTGATGATGTAAAATATGACTTGCTATAATTGGGAAGATCGAGAGAGGCGCAGGTGCCAGAATAATTAAGAACATCGGGCTTTGCACCTGGAAAACCCTTTCCATCAACATTGATGTTGCTTTCTAAAACAAGTCCCTGTTTAACCATTAAAACTAGAATTCCCCCCGTTTTAGAAGTTGTATCGTATGGGTTGCAGGTTAGTGTGCTGGTTACTTTAGCTCTAAGGTAAGAGGGAACTTTAACTATTTGTCCATACTCACCTGCTAAAAAAGGCTTAAAATCAGGGAGTGTTGAATTTAGGATGATCAGGTTATTAGGAGCATCAATGCTGTCAATAATAAAAATAGCGTATTTACCGGTATTCCGGACTGCTCCAATTTTACCTTCGTTAGAACCGGTAGTGGGTATGAATGTAGCCCCAACACTAATGTGTATCATTACCGTATCCTTAACAGCGAAACCAATTGTAGAATTTACTCTTACAGAATCAAAATCACTATCATTATATTCGTATACAGCTTCGATCCTTGCGGATACCGTGTTAATAACACCCCCAATATTTTCCTGTGCGAAAGCATTGAAATCCGATGACAAGAACAGGATGATAAATCCCGTTGTAATCCAATGAGTTAGACGTAATGCGCTTCTCTTATGATCCATTCAGTTAAAAATCTCCCATAAAAATAATAATTTATAAACGTTTGCAACCTCTTTTCCTAAAAAATGAGATATTTATTTTCCAAACCGTTTCTTCCAACCGCTTTTAACGGTGTTTACAAATCTCCTGATATTCTCGCCTGTGATGGCATGCTTCCGGGTTCCCGTTTCGCCCAGCAGAAAGGAATATGCATGGAGTTTTGGTGCAGCCTCTGCCATAATATTGAACATTGCCATCAGTGGAACAATGGAAAACATTCCAGGTATCCCCCAAACCATTCCAGCTCCGACAATTCCAAGGATTATCATCATTGGGTTCAGCCGTAAACTGCTTCCTACAATATTCGGCGTGAGGATATTGTTTTCGAGGGAATTTACAATCAGGAAAAAAATAGTGACCTGCACTGCAAAAAATGGGGTGTCGCCCGTCAGCAAAGCAAAGCCAACCGGAAATATCCCCCCGATAAGAATTCCAAAATAGGGTATAAAAGCAAACAATCCCGACACCACACCAAAAATAAGAGGATGTTCAAATCCTATATAATACAATCCCACGGAATTCAGAATCATCAGAATAACCACCACAGTCGACACGCCGCCCATATAACGCGGAACCACGCTCGCAAAGCGGTTAAGCACATCAACCGCAATGGGGCGGTTTTCTTTCACAACCATTTTCATGATGAAATAGGCGAGTTTCGTCCGGTAATAAAGAAAAAGGAACATGTAAATCGGTAATATGGCAAGGCGAAAGAGTGTTCCTGTAATGTTCGAGAAAAGGCTGTTCATCGCTACGTTTCCCACTTCAAAAAGGTGCTTTACACGGGTTCGCAGAAAATCAGTAAGCCGGAGGTCCGCCAATCCAAACTCCTGCTCAATAAACGTCTCCATAGCATCGATGTTTGAGAGCGCCTTTTGCTTATAAAGGGGGAGGTTATCCAACAAATTTCCGGCCTGGTTGTAGATTGAAACAAGGGCAAATCCAACTATAAACACAAAAAACGCAATACCGATCAGGCTCGCAGGGATTCGGGGGAGGCCCTTCTTTTCGAAAAAGTTTGCTATTGGGTAAACCAGATAACCAAACAAAACACCCAAAACAATAGGATACAAGAAATCCTTTGCCTGAATGATAGCATAAAAGAAAAGTATGATCAACAGCAGTACGTAAGTAAACTTTAAGTATAGCGGGTTTTTGTTGTCCATATTCTATTGCTGATAAATGGGTAATTCAACGATAAATACACTGCCTTTGTTCATTTCAGTTTCATAATAAATTTTACCTCCGGCATTTTTCAGTATGCTGTCAACAATCGCCAGGCCCATCCCCATCCCACCGGATTTGGTTGTAAAGTTAGGTTGAAAAAGCTTATCCCTGATTTCTTCGGGAACTCCTTTGCCATTATCGCGGAAACGGATTATCGCCGTATCGCCGCTCTTCTCAAGGCTCACATGCAGCTTCCCTTCTTTGGAATCATGAAGCGACTGTATTGCGTTCTTCAGCAAATTGATAAAAACACGCGTAAGCTGCTCACGATCGGCATAAACGAACAACTCACTATGTTCCGGCATTTCGAGGTCTATACTCAGGTTTTCGGTGTTCTCAAAAAGCCTGCAGGCATCGCTGAGCTTCTTGATGAGGTCGAGCTTTTCGTTATTGGCAGAGGGCATTTTGGCAAAGTTGGAGAACTCCGTTGCAATGGCCGAAAGGTCATCAATTTGTTCAATGAGCATCTTGCTTAAGCGCTCAAACTGATCGTCCCAGTTTTCCTTTTTATCGTGCAGTGTCCGCTGCAAATGCTGTATGCTGAGTCTCATTGGGGTTAAGGGATTTTTTATTTCATGGGCAATCTGTTTGGCCATTTCCCTCCATGCAGACTCCCGTTCCGATTTCGCTAGAAGCTCTGCACTTGAAGTTAACTGGTCGACCATTTTATTATACTCACTCACAAGACTCCCGATTTCATCGCGGGCCTTGTAGCGGATTTTCTCATTTCTCGAATTCAGGCTTATTCTTGAAAAGCTTTCCTGCAACAACCTCAGAGGAAGGGTTAGCTTGTTCGAAAGAAAAACGGCAATGGTAAAGCTGAGCAGCGACATGAGCACCATAATATTTATTATGGCTACCACAAGGTTAGTTATCTCGCTTGTAAGCTCGTTCTGACGAGTGAAATAGGGCAGGTTAAGATAGGCCAGCAGATGGTTTTCGGAGTTCACAAAAGGCACATAGGCCGACAGGTATTCCAATCCCCCGATATTTTCCCTATGAATATACTCCGAGCGACGGTGAATTACCATTTCAAGGTATGCCTGACTATTCATCCTGCCTGCGATAAGGTTGTTTTCTATAATCTCGGGGCGCGATGTGGCAAGAATCTCTCCCTTCTCATCGTACATATTGATATCGGTGTAAAATACATTGGAGAATTTCTCGAGCAAATCGTCGAGACTGTAATAGCTCTCGGTAGACCAGTTGTGCAAGTCATGCTCGTATTCCAGCTTATGGATGAGCTCCACATATACCGACTGAATTTTCTCCTGCAATATCTCCACATGCTTGCTTTGGTATTGCCGGATACTGAAATAAACAATGCCCGCTCCAATGCATAAAAGGGAGAAGAAAAGCAGGCCCGTCATGGCAAATTGGATTTTATTCTTGAAGTTCCATTGCAGTTTGGTGGTAACCGGACTGATATTGGTAATCATCAGGAAAAACACCATAATTATAAAAAAGAAACTGAAGACATACGAAAAGGAAATGACTATATCCACCCAAAACACAGTGGGCTTGCTCACAATTATCGTGTTTGATTTGTCAATATTGTACACTAGATGATCGAAATTATCCTTCTCCACAAACGACCATCCTTCGCTGCCATCGGTATAAATGCTGCTGGTCATGTAGTAGGCAAAACTCCCTGAAAAGGTAATCAGCCGGCCGTTATTGTATTTCGCATACGAATAATCGCCTGCGCTTGGAGGGGGATTATACTTATCGTCGAGAAGAAGTTCGGGATAACCTAAGCCTTCAGAAATCAGCTTGGAGTTGAGTTCGATGTAAAGCGTCATTTCGGTATCGTTCTGCTCATAGGGAATAGCTGCGAAATAGCTGATCCGGCCGTTTAAATTATCCAGAAAGTAGAACCGGGTGTTTGGCACACCAATCCCGTCGGAAAAAAGAATCTCCTCGAAAAACTGATAGCAATGGTACCAGTTGTCGTCCGGGGGTGCTACATAAAGACTGTCGAAGGGTTGACACAAGGTAATCTGCATTTCGTATTTATCCCAGAACCCGCTGAAATACTTACGCTGTATGGTTGAATAAATAAGGTTAAAATCAATCTGACGGTCGAAAAGCATTTGTTTTAAATCACTGTCACCCTTCAGTCTCCTGTCGATATCCACAAACAGCAATTCGGCAACGGGGTCGTGCTCTGCAGAAAGGTTAACAGCCTTGATCTTCATATCCGTCTGGCTCTTCCTGGCGGTATATTTAACGACTTCCAAAACGGTAAAGGCTGAAAACAATAAAACGAAGCTTATAAATCCCGAGAAACGGTAGTTCCCCTTCCTCGAAATCCTGATGAAATAGATCAGGAAGCTCAGGAAGAGAAAGAAAAAGGCCGATTCAGTATTTATGAAACTCGACTTTGGAATCAGCTCAAGGAATACAATCAGGTTCATCGCGAATATGAGGAACAGGGCTTCCTTCTTTTTGCGGAGATTTTTGAGAATCCCTAAAAACTTGTCAATGAGCAGTGCAAGGGAGGCAAAAAGGAAAGCAAGAATCAAAAAACCAAAGAAGGTGTATACCGTAAGGTTGAGCACTTTATAGGTTTCAAACGAAATTGTAGAATCGAGAATCAGGCTCTCAAAAAGGAAAACAGTAAGTCCAAACCATCCCAAAATCAGGATCGAGAACATCAGCACCAGCAAGAAAAACAGGGATTTTGACTTTTTTAAAATTGAAAGATCAATAATGTATTCCTTGTAAAAATTATAAATTGTGAAGAAGCTTATTAACGACAGGAAGAGCAAATCGCCCAGAGAAGGGAACCAAACCGAACGGGCAAATTTCTCGGGGGAGAATAAATCAAGATTGTAAATTATATCGGGTAGCCGGAAATAATGAAGGAAATAATAAACCCCAAAAAGAAGGATCACACTTACAAAGAACAATATCTTCTTCAGTTTTCCCTCCGCGTTATGAATGAATCTGCGTAAGAAAAACAAGAACAGGATAAACACAAACAAGTACATGAAAACCGACAATCGCTTTTCGAGAGGGCTAAACTTCCGGGTAATGTTGTAATCGAGCGTAAACAGGAAACCGCCGTCGCTGTTGTAAACAGCGTTCTCACCTTTATCAACCATTTTAGGCTGTATCTTCACCTGGTTGTCAAGCCGGAAATCCCTGTGAAACCCGTTTTTCAGGAAGCGGTTCTCATAGGGGTATTCCTTTTTAATAAGAATCAGGCCAATAACATCAACAGTTCCCGCTTTAACTTCCCTTTTGATAAAAAATGAATTGGCAACCATAACCATATCCCTTACCGGGAAATTTTCCCTGAGTACCGGAACAGGAATGGTGTTGTCGCTCCAGAAAGCAAGGGAGTCGTTTCGGTACACGAATAGTGCCAGTCCATCCTCGCTGAGTTGGGCGGAGGCTTTTGTGTACAAGGATGCAAATTCGCTCCCGTCCATTTTCTGTGCATCCCCCAGAGCCTCTGCCAAAATAGTATCCAGTCTTACCTGTTTTACCTGTAAGGTTTGTTGGAATTTTTTCGTGTCGTCCTGATTATATAACCGGGTACCCGATTTGCTCTCCAGCCATACCGAAAGCGACAGGAACACAAGCATAAGAACGAAGAGCCATCGGCCCTTGAGAAGTGCCTGAACCGCGCAGTTGTTTTTTATATCCATATCCGCTTTCCCTGGTTATCTGTTTTTACCTCAACTGTGATGATAAGGCTCTCCCCTGATGATTGTCATGGCACGGTAGAGCTGCTCTGCAAAAATCAGCCTTACGAGCTGGTGCGAAAAAGTAAGTCTGGAAAGGGATATTTTGTCGTTGGCCCTTGAATAAACTTCTTCAGAAAAACCATAAGCACCTCCAATGAGCAAAACAATATCCCTGCCAGAATTCATGTTTTTAAGAACGAATTCAGCAAATTCCTCAGAGCTGTTTTGCTTCCCCCTCTCATCGAGCAAAACAAGGAATGCGGCCTTATCAATAAGTTTCAGTACCTGCTCCCCTTCTCTCTTCTTAATCTCAGGAACGCTGAGGTTTTTGGAATTTTTCAGATCCGGCAAGCTTACTTCCTCAAAAGTAATATAGTGCTGGATCCTCTTATGATAGTCGCTGATTCCCTCCTGCAGATATGAAAACTTTGTTTTACCCAGTTGAATCAATGTAATTCGCATACTCTTCAGACTAAAGGATTTTTTGTATCTTGCCGTCAATTTATTACAATCTGGCAAACCTTTTGCAATAGTTATACAAACTTAGCTGAAAATTCATGAAAATGTCATGAAATCTTTCAAACAAAAAGCCAAAGAAATGAAGAAAATAAAAAGAATAACGGTATTTATCCTGCTGACATTGACATTGGGATTTGGAGCAGACAGCATTTATGCTCAACAGATACCTGCCAAACTCGTTCAGGCTTTTCAGGAAGGCGACGCAACGGCTCTGGCTCCTCACTTTAACGAAAGGTTCCAGCTTGTGCTGCTGGGGGTTGACCACAGGGTTAGCCAGCCGCAAGCTAAAGAGATTATGAGGGAGTTTTTTAAAAAATACCCGCCTGTTTCATTCGAAATTATTCATAAGGGAGATAAGAAAGACTCAAACTTTGCGGTTGGCAAGCTGAAAACCAAAACAGAAACCTTCCGTGTGAATCTGTTCTTCAAAAAAGTCGGGGAACAAAATCTGCTTCATCTCCTTGAAATAGAGAAAGACAATGGAAGCTCATTCTAACTCCCATCTGAATATTCTTATCGACTTATGGCTCG